>DASRMB010000010.1:0-72787 GCA_035648135.1 Prolixibacteraceae bacterium | reverse complement strand
AATACGTTGTTGTTATCCAGATTTTTTCGCATGTTCGCTATTAACCCGAACTCAATCAAAAATCGTCAACATGTCAATGAACTATTGAATTTCGGCACAATGGCCGCTTAAATATTATTACTTTTTGAACGAACTATTGTTTTTTACAAATGCTTTAAATGTCATTTCATATATTTATTAGGAAGGTTAATGAATCTATTGTTAAATTACTTCTTATTTAATTGTATTACTGATTTTTGGATAATCTAAATTCTCATTTCCCTTCACGAGATTGCTCCACTCCACACAAAATTTCCTGCCTCATTTTTAAACCATTTCGAATTTCCGTTTACGGATTCGCCATTTGGTACAAAACCAGTATAGGCGAAGGGTGATCCCGGACTAACAATCTCTAAAACATCGGCTTTTGTTGTCGGCGCTCCTTTTCTAATATTGAGACGGTGTAATATGTTACCGGTTCCGGGTTGTGCCGTGAATGCATATTCTTCGGCAACGCCTCCCGTGCATTCATTGAATTCCGTGACAATGTCTTTTAACAACTGGTCGTATGTTCTTCTGCTTTGAAGCAGGCCAGATACCGGGTCGGTTTTTCTTTTCGGATCTAGGAAGCAATGACCAATGATGCTTTTGGCAGGATCTAATCCATAGGTAAAACAAATTTTTGCAATTACCCAGATGTATTTCCGGTATGCTTCGTCAGCATTAATATTGTCTCCGTAGCAATATTCCACACCAACTGCTGCATCGTTCGCATTAAATCCGAACAGTTGGTTGTCGGTCGGAACATTATAAAGAACGTGCCATGCTTTTTCGGGCCTAGGGCTGGTAAGAGCAGGAACACATTCGATAATCTCTTTGTCATCCACAAAAATATGAGCTGATGCACTCATCTCATCACGAGAATTCTCATAATAGTTTCTGTTTCCACGAGCTGTTGATTTTGGATTGCCTGTATCATGGGCAACAATAAATTTAACAGCCGGAGACATTAGTAACCCGCTTCTGCGCTTTGATGGAGAAGTTAGATATGCTGGAGTGATGGTGTATTTTTCTTTAAATGGCATAGTCGTATTGTTTATCCTACAGGAGGTATTTCATTTGAAGTATCAGCTTTATTCACTGTTGCGCTGGAAGAGTCTGTGGATGGGTTTTTATTTTCTGTTGTTTTCAAGGTAACATATGTTCCTGCAGATAGTCCCATAAGAATCAGATTTTTCATTTCAAGATCAGGAAGGATATTATTCATTTCAAGTGCAGAATTACTTATATTGATAATTGATTCGTGAATAAACCAAAAGCCAATAGAAATGTTGAAAAGCACCGCTTGTAACCGATGTATACTTACTCCGTTATTATCTGAAAGTATGTCAAGGAGGAAATTCTGGCTTGGCAAATTTTGAATGAGGCCATCGGTTTCTGCCTTGGTTTGGTCAGAATTATCAGATATCCTGGCAGAAATTGTTGTAACTGAACTTATACCCAGAAGGACAAGAATACCATCAGTAAAAGTTGGGATCTCAAATCTACTGAGGATGATTGTGATAAAACCGGAAAGAACAATGACAGTCCACCAAGTAAGTTGGGTGCGAGCGTAACTGTATGGCTTTTTTGTTTCTAGTGTGCTTTCATCGCGAAGCAATCCATATTTCGCATTTAAAAAGACAACCAGGACAGTCAATACTATCAACACCAGCCAGTAAATAACAATTGGGTTCATAATAAGAGATTTTTCGCCTACTCTTTAATAAGGATTTTCGGCAACTCCGTTTTATTCTTTAAGACTAAATTCATTATTCGCAACGTCTAAATATCTTGTGGTAGAACTGTTCTATCCAATTGTTCAGTTTATGCTATGAAATAAATCAAATATCAATAGATATAAATCACGATCGATCCAACATATTATATACCCGATACATATTGATTATGATTAAAATTATCCCTAAAAATAATATTTGTCAATAGCACGAAAGTGTCATTTTACTTCGTGTCACTAAAAAAAAAAGGAACATCATTTTAGTGATTGTTCCTGTTCCAGCTGAAGGTTTAGGTGAATTTTAGTACGTCGCAAGGATTCATCCGGTAATTTGAAAGAATTAAAGTTTTTGACTTTTGGTTTGATGTTAGATTAAGCCGATTACAGTTTTGACAACCAGATTCAATAGGCTATTTTTGAATTCATCCGCTTTTATCAAGGTAACTCCTGCTTGTTTTAAGGCATTCATTTCAATCAATTCTTTTTGGGCCAGAACTAAGAATTCGAAATCATCCTTTGAGAGTTTCCCTTCGGCCAATTGAATCGTCCATTTTTCAAGATTAACCTTTAAGCTTTCCACCAGGTTTACCGCATCGGTTTTGGCCTGGTCTTTATATTGAGTAAAAGTAGCTAAGGCAAGTTTAAGAGCTTCGTCTTTAAGTCCTTTAAAAGTTTCCTGAAAGTTTATTGCAGACATATTTTCATGTATTAATGTTAATTTGTAAGGTCAGATGCTTTAATCTTGTTGCTTTCAAGCCCGGTGATTTGATCAAAAGCCTGGTCTACCAGCTTTTTTTCTTCTGTGACAAAAGTTTCATTCAATTTTTTTTCGGTCTTCCATCTGTTTAAAAAACCTCCAAGCAAGTGTCCATTGGGGTCAATCAGCTTATCCCACAATTTGATTGTAATGTCATTTTTGGGTTTGTTTTTCTCGTATTCGTAGATCTTTTTCAATTTCGTTTGAAAGTCACGATCGTTGGCCTCGTAAGAGCTATAGTCATTTACTGCCAAATCCATTAGTTCAAGGGCATCAACCTTTATCGAAGTTGTCTGGGCATAACTGTATTGATCAAAACGGGAAATTGAAACACAAGCTATAAATGTGATCAGAAAAAATACCAGTATAGGTTTCGTAATTCTGTTTGAAAGTGTGGGTTTATTCATTCTGTTTTAATAATATGGTTTGTCATTAAAACTATTAAAATCGAAGTTTAAATGCAATAGCACAAAAGAGTCATTTACACCAATTGTTCCTGAAGACCAACATTATAACTTATCTCACGCTGAATGATTTGTTGTTACTTTGCAATAATTAGCCGCTTAGAATTTGGAAAACCCAGAAAATTAAACGGCCTTTAAATCACCCAAGTTTTTCCCTGAAAAAATCGATGGTACGTTTCCATGCCAAATCGGCTGCCGCTTCATCGTACCGTGGAGTTGTGTTGTTGTGAAAACCATGATTGACACCCGGATAAGTGTAAGCCTGATACTCTATTTTATTCGCTTTAAGCGCTTTCTCATAGGCGGGCCAACCTTCATTTACACGTTGATCTAATCCGGCGTAATGAAGCAACAGCGGTGCTTTTATTTGGGCCGTTTCTTCGTCGGATGGTTGTCCTCCGTAAAATGGAACTGCAGCTGATAAGCCGGCGACCCGAACGGCCATCATGTTGGCTATCCAACCTCCAAAACAAAATCCGACGACACCAACTTTGCCGTTGCATTCATCGCTCGATTTCAGGTATTCGTATGCCGCGATAAAGTCTTCAAGCATGTTAAAACGGTCGAGTTTGCTTTGCAATTCTCTTCCGGCATCGTCATTCCCGGGATAGCCGCCCAATGGAGTCAGCGCATCAGGAGCCAGGGTGATAAATCCTTCCAAAGCTGCTCTTCGGGCCACGTCTTCAATGTACGGATTAAGTCCCCGATTCTCGTGAACGACAACGATTCCGGGTAACTTGCTTTTCTTTTCATGAGGTTTGGATAGAAGGCCACGAATATTTCCACCTCCTTTAGGCGAGTTATAATTGACGAATTCAGATCTCAATCTGGGATCATCGGGTTTGATTTGAATTGTATCTACATAATTAGGCATGATAAAACCAAGTAATGACGAAACGGTAAGGCCACCAACAGCATACATAGATAAGCTCTCAAGGAATTGCCTTCTTCCGATTCTGCTATGCGCATAGTCATCGTATAAATCAAAAACTTCCTGTTTTATGTCTTCTTTCTTCAAATTTTCCATGGTGAATCATTTTTTCGTTTAAAAAGCCTTTGCGTTGAATGCATAAACAAATGAACGGCAAAACAGTTGGATGAATTTAGGCAAAACACTAATAATCTTTGTGTTATTATAAACTTGTTGACCATGTTGCCGAATGACAGATTGATGACCATTCTCTATTTCAGCCACAATTCGATGGTTCCAGCTTTTGTTTTGTTACTCAATCCAAATATTGGTTTAAGGTTGGTTTCAATGTTTTGATTTTTCAACATGACTTGAAGCACTTTAGCAAATGTTTCATCAGATTCCCTGAAATACCGGATTTCATTGGCGCTCATATTTCGGGCGCTTTCCACCAGTTCAATCCCCGGAGCTTTGTATCCCAGATCAGTTATTTTTTCAACTAACTGTTTCGCAGAGCTTCGCCTTTCCTCACTTCCAATCTGTATATAGACAACAGGTGTAACAGTTGTGTTTGGCAATACAAGTGGTTGATTAATTATTCGTTGTGCCTCTCTTACCTGAAATTCAAGCTGGGCTTTCTCCATTTTTTGTGATTGACTGAGCAATGAGGTGTCCTGGTTTGCGAATGCCTTTAGTTTATTCTGTGCAATAGAGTCTTTCCGGAGAAATTCCTTGTATTCATCATCCACTTCCAGGTAGTACTTTTCCCATCCTTCTCTGAGCTTTTCTGAGGGTGTCACTTTCGAGAAAAATTGTGCCAGCATGCGTTTCTTAACAGGATCGTTATTCAAAACAATCAATTCCGTGGCATATTTATCGTACTGCTCAATTTCCTGCAATCCTGCAGCGCGGTCTTTAAAGCCCCAATCGATGATTGTAGTCATAACGACTAAGGCTACACTGCCAATCAGCCATTTAAAAAGTTCTACTTTGTATTTATACTTTTCGAATGAAGTATCCGGTGCATCGGAATTGCTTGTCATAACGATGGCTTTTATAGGTTTGCTGACAGAACTTTAATTCAAATTGGGATGCCTTTTAAAATAGTCTACCAGATTTTTAGGACGGTACTTCTCATCACTCTTATAACGTTCAATTACTGAAGGATGCAATGTTTCGTTGGTATTCCCTTTCGATGGTATCTTTAGGCTTATGTCTCTGTATAGTTTTTTTTGCAAGGTGTAAAATCCTTTGTACGATTCGTGCAGAGGAGCCATGGGGTTGGGATTAATTTTGACAGGCTCGAAACTCAATTGGCAGCTTTGCGCTTTTTCAAGCATCCATTTTAATGAAATATCTGACAATCCATTTTCAGATTCCCGATATCCACCCCCAACATCAGAGTGAACGCCGGGAAACCACACTTGCTCTAAAACCTGTCCGAAATTCTCTGTTTGTTGATGCCATAAGGTTGCACCGAAGTTTCTTCTTTTCTCATCAATGGCTAAAGCATGAAACGCATATTTTATCCATGATGACAACTCTGGATCATGAAACTGATTATTTTTACTCAGTATCCCATTCAGGAATAATGGATTACCAAGAGCACCAACAGTATCCCAAACTCCAATAAATTGTATATTTGTAATATCTTCAACTGCAAAGGTTTTCCGGAAGAGGGTAGCCTCGATGGCTCGTGGCTGAAGATCCCGTTTTCGGGACCGGTATATTTCATAAGCCCTTTCAACCTGATCTGAATTTATAATTTTTAAAACGCCTGAATTTCTGATGAGTCCTGATAAACTGCGAACTGTATATGCTCCACGACTGAATCCAAAAAAGAAAAGTTCATCGCCTGGTTCGTAATTGTTAATGATAAAACGGTAAGCCTGAAGTATATTTTCCGTAATTCCAGTTCCGGTTGCTCCATCAAAACTACGCTTGATAAAATTGCCTTCGCTCCCTATTCCTGTGTCATAATACAACAATTGCGCAGTTCCATCAGCAGAATTTTGGGAAAGTGCATTTGCCATTTTGACGACATTGGTTTGGCAGATTTTCCCATCTTCCGATTTATCAGGAGTATTCCATGTTCCATCGCAGAAAATAGCTATTCGTTTCATATAACAAGATTTTGAAGTTCGAATTCAATGTGAAATCATTCAAGTAATCGATCCTTTTATTTAACTGACCAACTCCGGCAAAACTTCGATTCACCAGTCGAAAAAGTATTCTCACAATCCGCTATCCCTATTACAGTAAAACATCGATTTGATAACTCGACTTAAACAACACGTTAGTAGTTATTTATATAATTTATAAAGTTACAAAACAGATTGTCTTTATGCAATAGAGTATTTATGTCATTATCAATCATAGTATTTCAGCATAAAATTGAACGCATTATCACCCATTACACGGGTTACAATTTCTTCCGGATCAATAAGGTTAAATGGATGTGTCAGATTACCGTAATTAGTTTGCTTGTAAGATTTCAGCGTTGGATAATAAAAATTGTCTGCAAAATATTTCATGCCTGTTTTTTTTATTAATATCCGTTTGATAACCTGGGTTGTCTCTTTCAGTTTGCTTCTGCCTTCGGCTGAGACTTTGGTATAAACTCATCCAGAAGCTCCGGCTTAAAGCTGTTAATCAGATTAGACTTCTAAAATTATTTTAGAAGTTTTAAATCACGGAGTGGATCTTCAATGAGATTTCTCCATCTTTTAGCGAACCATGTTTTATTTAGAAATACCTTATCGATTGCAATATTAAATGCCCTTTCACTAACCCAGTTGTCGGTCATTTTATCGATGTAAACATCCAGTATCTTTTCGAACCGGGCGTATGCCATTTCACGCAGTTCTTCAAGTTGATCGGCATAAACCTTTGGCCATTCAGGATAAGCAGGTGCTGTAATAATTGGCATATTGCCGCTGTCTTTTGCGTTTTCAGGAATAACAGGTATAATCTGCATATGCAATTCATTCACTCCATCGTCATTGATTCTGTCGGTTAGCCAACCGGCTTTTTTATATTTATCGGTGAGGTCATTCTTTTTGACATAGTCAACTATTGGATTTGAAAGTGGAAGGCCGAAATGGGTTTGTAAAAAATCGTAACAATTTCTCTTACCGAGTTCATAGTCATGATTCCGGAACGAACCGGAAATAAATCCTCCAAAAGCGCCCAATATTGACGATGCCAATGGCACTGAAGCTGGTTCATACTTCTCGTTGATCATTTCATAACGGGAGGGAGAAACCAAAAAACGGGAATAAACTGAAGGGTCGAGAGCCGCATAAAGCAAATCCTGGCTAAATAAGGCCTGGTTTCGAAGTGATCCAAACAGATCTCCGACCAGCTGACTGACTTCAGGTAATTTATTGATCACAGATCCTGATATTTCAGGTGGATCGGATGGAAACGGATCAATCATGATTACCCCTGATTTTGCTTCACTCCCTTTGGTCGGATTTCTCCAGTAACCCTGATTTAACGCCAGCCGGCGACGTACTAATTCGAAAGGTTCATTATTCATTACGCCACCATCAACATATTGAAAATCGATTGGATCGGGAGTGCCGTCAGCCCAATTGCCTTTTATATATTGCGGTTCAGGTTTTACGTCAGGCTGCATCTGGTAGGTGAAATACCATTCACGTTTGTCGTATTCCACCTTGCAACGCGCTATTGTACGGGGTTTTAAACCCATTGGAAATGCTCCTGAAGCGACACAAGCACCTACCAGAGCCGACCATTCCCTGACGTTGGATCGTGAAGTTTTTGCGCGTGGATTCAATAAAGTGCTATCATCCGGAATCGTCGGTTCCGAACCAGGTTTTATTAAGGTAAAACGCTTGTAATCTGCGTAATTACGTATAAACTGATTGGAAGTGTTTGTTGAATTAAAAGTAAGACTGTATGGAATACCTTCGAGATTGGTCAGGGTTAGATACATATCAATCTGATCGGCCATGTAGGTAGGCCATGCTTTGGAAGGATTGTGAACAAAATTGGTAATATCTGCAGCGATTTTATCAATTACATTCACATTAAACAGCGAGTAAACGGGTGAATTGGTGCTTCTGATGTCGCTTGTGCTAAGCATTGGTTTTAGATCTACCTGATTGACCCAGGTCTCATAAAGCCGGTCGAATTTCCCTTCGGCAAGACAAACGGCGAGCAGGGCTGTACACATTCCTCCTGCTGATGCACCCGCAAGTGCTTCAATACAGATCTCGTGTTGTGGCATCTCTTTAGGGCTAATTGAAATTTCTTCTCCATCAGGAGTGCTAAATTTGAATCCTTTTTCTTTGAATTCGTACCATGTATCGATAGTTTCAAACAACTGGGTGAGCATTCCAGCTGTATAAGAACCGGCAGAAACTGCGCCGGCCATACTTAATCCGATGTGATAGCTTGCCATATTTTAATATTTAAAGGTTATTTAAATAACTTAGTGTTTGTTCATTGATCTGGAATTTCTCCAATTTGTTTCCTTGTCATCCAGCGATTTTTGAATCAAAGACTTTATGTCGTCTCTGGGAGCTACATCTTTGCCTCGAAGCAAGTCAACAATTACTTCTGAAAAGGTTTCCCTGTTAATGTTTGCAGGTTTGCCATGACTATCGCTTTCGCCCGGAAATAAGCTGAGCGGATTTTTATCCACTCCGGATATGGCATGAAAAGTTCAGATGATCATTTATTTTTCATGTTTTTATATTTTCACTCAAAGGTTTCTTTTGTTTTTGTTACGGGTTTCGGGTTTCGATATCGCGTAACTCGCAACCCGAAACGCTTGTATAGTCATCCTCTTGTGTGTCAATATTTTGGTATTGTCATGGATATTTCATCTGATCATTCATTAGACCCATAAGCCTCCTGCCACATTTCATTGTATATTTTCTGAAATTTATCGGCAGATCGGCGGGGAAATGGAAATCCATGTGGACCTGCAAATACAAATGGCGCCTCTAAATCTGGATTTTGGCCGCCTCTGACTTTTTCAAATTCTTCGAGATATCGGTCAAAATGCTCAACAAGATTATTCGCATCGTCAATAAGTTCAATCGGTATCAAATGACTTTTTAATAAAAGCAAGTCCCTGATTTTCTCGTTACTTTCCTTTAAAATCTTGGCTTCAACAAATCGGTTGTTGGCTGTTAACCTGATAAATGCTTTCTCCGTCCTGTTCAGAAGCATATTCACCGGACCTAAAAGTTCAGCCAATGATTGTTCTCTCCAGGTATATTTCGATTTAAAAATGATTGAAATTTGCTCTGATTGACTTTTCAGGTCATTGGTTATTTTTTCAAGTTTAGATTTAAACAATAAATTAAGCAGGGCAGTCACGATTGTCCCCATAACGGTTGCACTTATAAATGCAGATAGAAATGAATTCATTCTTTTTAATTTTCAAGTTTCAATCATTCGTTCCAGCACATTTTGCCTCTAAGAAGAGGCATTGACTTTTTATACTTTAAAATTTCCTGTATCCACCCACTCGTTTTTCAGGAGCGACCACCAATCGTCGGCAAGTCCTTTAAGTACATATTCATAAGGAAGCCACCCATAACCATTCTCGCCCCAGGAAGTTCCCCAGGAGTTGCGGATAAGCAGTGCCCCTGTAGTTTCGGTTCCTCCCATACTGGTATTTTTGATTTTCATTTTATCATCGTATCCTGCTGCAACAATGGCATGTCCTCCTTCAATTTTATCGCCTTTGGTCGGGTATGGTATTTTGCCATCCGTATCATTGGCCTGAACAATAGAACTGTATACTGTAAACCCAAACATCGAAGGTAGTCCTGCAGCAAGGTTCGTTTTGATGCGGGTGAGCAGTTCATTCGGTGTAGTTCCCGGAGGATCGAGCCGGTAATAGCTCATCGGTTGATAATTCTGGGCAAAAGCATAACAGAAAGCAGATGGTTCTTTGTCAAAATTTGTAACCCGATAAGGCCAGTATTCTTCAGGCGGAACCCCAAAAAGTACCAATGCACCCATTGTTGATCTCAGGAATGCCCCTGTATCGCCTTTCTCCTTCATCAGGTTCCGGGTTGTTTTATACAGGAATAACCGTGACGCATCGATGTGTTTCCCAAAAGCGCGCCGCTCAAAATATTCCACTAAACCAACCCCGGCATTTGCTGTACATGAACCAAGATCTTCCTGATCTTCGATTGGCGAAAACCAATTGATCAGGGATGCTGATTTGGGCAAAATAGTCTTGGCCGACTTTTGGACACCGGCTTTTGAAAGCATTTCCTTTATTGAATCATTTTGCCCAAGACCTTTCAGTCGAATTGATACATTCTCATTTTCAACCGTTAAATCCCTGAAATCAGGATAGTCAGGTAGCCAACCCATCGCAAGTTTTCTGCGAAAAAATGTTTCCATAATTACCTCCTTTATAAATTGTTTCAAGCCCGTTTGATTGTTTTCCCGAATGTGTTTTAGGTAATCGCCTATTAAAATTATACGCTATTATTGTATAAACAAAACCTGACTTATTAAGCCATTGTAAAATTACGCCAAAAATGAGCTCCTATGCAATAGCACAAAAGTGTCATTTTCATCCTATATTAGGTTTGGAATTGAAATAACTTTTCAGAAATAATCATGTAACTTTAAGGATGATTTTACTGATGTCAAATTATCCAGATGATGGGAATAAATTATTAAAGTAAGTTTTGTTAAATTTCATGTATATTGATTTCCTTCCGGTTAATCAATTGGATTTTGAAGAGGGGTTACCTTATTTGTAATTTCGGAATTAATAGATACCAGATATTTTCGTTGTGATGATTTATAGTTTTCACCTGATTAAATAACGAATTCCATTATGAATAATGAAAATGAAGCCATTATTAATAACGGCGCGAACCAGAATTTAAACAAAAATGATTCCCGTAATTCAAAGATGTTTTCTAAACAAAAGGTTTTGGAAAATGATTTGCCGGAAAACAATCTGCAACACCATTTTGATTCTTGTTTCATTGACCATTCACTCAGGCAGATTGCTTGTATACATGAACATTGTTCTGATGACAACCGCTGTTTTAAAAACGAAATGGTGCCTGAAAACCTTAATTTTAATACACTCCGTTTCCATCCTGACGACAGGAAACTTTGGTGCGAAAGAGCCTTTCCCGATATCCTGAAATACACTGATTCGCTAACAGATGTGGAACTTCTCGATTATATGTTCTCATTTAACCACCGGTATATTCGAAATGACGGAAGTGTTTCTCAGTTCTTGCACGAGGGATTCTTAATATTTACGGATAATAACCGTCTGCCAGTCCTGAACATGAAAGTGTTTACTGAAATTGGAGACATTAAAACAGACGAGACAATAGTTCTGTCCGTTTTCATGAATTCAGTTAATGAGGGATTTCAAAAAATTTTCACCAAAGTGTATTCGAATACTCATAATTCCATGCTGACGCAACGGGAGTTGGAAATTATCAGACTGTGCCGGGAAGGGCTCAGCAGTAAGATGATCGCGGACAAACTCAAATTGAGCATTCATACCGTTAAAAACCATAAGCGCAATAGCATGGAGAAGACCCTGACACATAATATCACCGAGCTGATTCATCTGTGTATTCAGAATTACTGGCTGTGAATAGTTGCATCACTTGTTTTGAAATCTCCGGATCCGTTTAAAATATGGCCAAAGTTACGTTCAGGGAAATGACCCAAAATGAATCGGTCAATGACATTCATAGCTTAGGAAAGATATTCCAGGAGTCATCAGAATGGGAAATTGCAAAAGTAGTTATGCTTTTTTTTTTCTGTGGTGAAGTCTTTCATTTATTCCGGTTTTGAATGGGCTGGAATGGTGAAATGGAAAACTGAACCTCTTTTCACTTCGCTTTCTATCCGGATTTTTCCACCATGTTTTTCAATAAAATCTTTACAGAGCATCAATCCGAGCCCGGAGCTTGGTTCGTCTTCAGTTCCTGTTCTATTGGTTTTAACATCGAGCCTGAATAAATTATCGATTATAGACTGACTCATTCCTATACCCGTGTCTTCTATTGATATTTCAACGCTATTTTCAGCAATTGCTTTGGCGAACAGATTTACTTTTCCGCCTCTTGGGGTAAATTTCAACGCATTTGAAACCAAGTTGCGTATGATCAACTGAAGAATATTTATATCTGCAAAAACTTCTAAGCCATCTGTGATCGAAATTGTGATTTCAATTTCCTTTTTTCTGGCAGATTCAAATAGCATGGAAATACATTCGTTTGCAATGACCTGTAATGGCAATACCTCCGGGTTGAAAGGAATTAGTCCTTGTTGAATACGCGCCCATTGCAAAAGATTCTCAAGTAATCGCAGAAGAGTGGTGGCCGAATTCTTCATCATCATGGAATATTCTTTTATTTCGGCCATGGTCAGGTTCGGTAAATCTTCGGTCATTATTTCCGTTAGTCCAAGAAAACCACTGAATGGCCCGCGCAGATCGTGGGCAATGATGGAAAAGAATTTGTCCTTTTCTGCAATTACTTTTTGTAAATGTTCTTCACTTTCCCGTAATGATTCCAGTGCGTTTGATTTCTCGTTTTCGAGTTGTTTGGTAAGCGTAACATCTCTACCAGTGCCTACAATTCCTATCAAATTCCCTTGTTCGTCCCGGATCGGAGCCTTGTGGACATCAAGAAATAGAAACTTGCCCTGAACATTTCCGAACTCATCAAACTGTTGTGGTTTGCCTTCTGCTAAAGTCAACGTATCAGTATCCTTGCAGATTTCACCAAATGTATGCCAGTCATGGTTTCCCGGATGTATTTTTCTTTCCCTGTCAGCAAAGTGTACGTCGGTTTTTCCAATCGGTTCATTCACGTTTTTTGCCAGTAATAGTCTGTCGCACATTGTTTTATTTACGAAAGTATATTTGTTGTATCTGTCTTTTGCCCACAGAAAATCTTCTGTATTATCTGCCATCAGACGGAACATTGAAAACATGTGGCGATAGCGTTCCTCTCCTGCCAGGATTTCACGTTGCCATGTTACCTGGTCAGTAATATCGCGCAGTACAATAAGCCGGCTTCCAGTCTGTTTTTTTATTTCATGTTTAAATATCCTGAAGGTTTTTAGTTCATTATTGCTTCTGATTTCTACAGTATGATCATCCGTTTCATGATCAATTACAGCATTCAGCAACTGTGCTACTGAAGCACCTGCCGATTGTGCCAGGAATCCGATGATTTTCTTATTTCGGATTCCTAAAAATGATAAGGCGGCACCATTAATATCTTGTATTCTGTTTTGCCCATCCAGGACAAGGATTCCATCGGTTAAAGTTTCAACAAGCGTATCGCGGGCCACTGGCACCAAATCGAGAAAGCGGATATTTAAAATCGCATAAGCCGACAGAACACCACTCAGAATAATACTTACCGGCGTAATGTCTAATCCCGTTACAGGATTATTGCCAGTGAGATAAATTATGCTTGCTATCCATGGACAGAATCCTGCAATCAAAACAATCAGACCCTGAGAACGGAAAGTTTTATTTTGTCGGATTATAAAATAAAGAAGGTTGATGGTTGCCAAAATCAGCATAAGGTAGGTATAGGCTATATATCCGATCCAGAATCCGATTCCATGGTAATATTCCATCAGATTTGTTTTCTCCGAGATTGCAGAAAATCCTGACCATATCAGGCTGTGTTGCTCGTTGGTTAGAGTGAGCGCCAGTGTAATAAACGGAACAGTGAAAAGAAGCAGGATGTATTTGCCGGAAAGAAATTTGTTTTTGCCTGTGAAACGGAGTACAAAAATCAGGTAAAGAACGGGAGTCGGAATGCCTCCAATGTATTCGAGTTTCGACCAGAATATTTTATCGGGGATAGAAGGTGCCGCGGTCTCGAATATGAGCCAAAATGCTCCAATGCCTGCTGCAATCATCAGAAAGGCAAGCTCTCTGGCTCCATTTACCGTTCGTCGCTTCCAGGCAAGAAAGGCCACAAAAAATGAAACCAATGCTGTTGCAAGGAACAATACGGAATATATCGTGAAAATCAGGTTCATCGAAGACTTTTGATTTTGACCTATTTTTTTTGTGCAAAGATAATTTTGTACGCGTTAAAATACCGCATTTGGTGCGGTCTATCTATTTATTATGGGTATTTTTATTTATATCCCTTTATTTCATGGTTCAGCAGGGTCCTAAACGTGAAAAGTTAATTTATTCAATCTTTTTTCGTGAATGGATTTTTAGATTTTCGTTTGTCTTGAAAAATTTACCGGATTTGATTGATACAGGATATTATCCACTATTTTTGTCAGCTACACAAAACAAGAAAAGAATGAAGCAAGTACTTTTTGTTTGCCTTGGAAATATATGTCGTAGTCCCAGTGCAGAGGCTATTTTTAATTCACTGATTGAGAAAAGCGGACTCGAAAAAGAGTTGCAGTGCGACTCTGCCGGAATCCTCAATGTTCACGCCAGAGAACCCGCTGATTACCGGATGGATCAGTTTGCTCAAAAAAGAGGATACCATTTGACCAGCATTTCAAGGCCGGTTGATCCACATCGCGATTTCGACCGATTCGATTACATCATCGGGATGGATCGTGAAAATATTCGCGATTTGCAGGCAATGGCCCGAAACAAAAATGACCGGAAGAAAATTTTCCGGATGACTGATTTTTGCATGAACCACAAAACGGAATCAGTACCTGATCCCTATTTTGGTGGAGATGCAGGTTTCGAACTGGTCCTGGATGTTTTGGAAGATGCCTGTGCCGGTCTGATGAGGAAATTTCAGAAATAACAAATGATAATAAGTAGCAAAATGAGGCAACAACTATTCGCCAAAATTACATTTGTCTTTCCGGATTAACCAATTGCGGCATCCAGAATTCGTTCAACGTGAATTTTTGTGGTATTAAGCAATTCAATATCTTCCATATCACTGGATTTCAGAATGAGTGGCAATTCGGTTCCTCCCAGAATCAAACTATCAATCTGGCCCTCTACATACATCCGTTGGGCTATCGACAATAAATAGTTTTTTGTTTCCGGCAGATATCTCCCTCTGGCTAACTCATCCATGTATATTTTATGAATGTATTTACGCTCATCGGGCATGGGTGTAATGATTTCCATTCCGGCAGCTTCAAATCCATCCTGAAAAAAATCTCCCTCCATCGTCGAAATAGTTCCAAATAAACCAAGCCTGTTATAACCTTTTGATTGAGCATAGGCTATGGTCGAATCAACGATGCTAACCATTTTAGCTTTTACGCGTTGGGCAAGAGGTTCAAAAACAATATGAGGAGTATTCGAAGCCATAAAAATTACTTTGGCTCCTGCTTTTTCCAGAACGTAAATTTCTTCAGACAGATAATCGACCAGTTCATCCAATTCATCATTCGCTATCAGATTCACCATGTGAGTCATGTTGATACTGTTGATGATGATGGACGGGTATTCACGTTGTCCGGTTCGTTCCTGAAAACGGGAAATGATTCTTTGGTAATAGTCAATTGTTGAATCAGGGGCTATTCCCCCAATCATCCCGATGGTTTTAAAATGTTTGAGCATATGCGAAACGGTTTTTTTTTGATCGTCAGTTTATCTTTTCCCCTGCGTATTCAATTTTTATATTCCTCTTTCCACCATCTTTTATTATCCTCCTGAACGTTTGACTTTGAAATTTTCGGTTTTGATAATTTCAATCACCTTATTACAAAAATCACCCTGAATCAGGATTTCTCCATCTTTCGCTGATCCTCCAACACCACATTTTGTTTTCAGTAATTTGGCCAATCCTTTCAAATCGTCTTCTTTCCCCACAAATCCAGTTATCAAGGTGACACTTTTACCTCTCCGTTGTTTGTGGTCGAGCTGTACATACAAATTCTGTTGTTGCGGAAGCAAGGTGTCTGCCTCACCTTCTGTATTCGATTCGTATTGAAAATCGGGTTTGGTAGAATAAACCATTCCCAATCTGTCTTTCCAGTCGTTGGCCATTTTTCTGAAATTTGCGTTCAAAGATAGTAGTTTTTAATACCGATTATTTTTTATCTGATTCTAATTTGAACCAATTTATCAGAAAAATACGGAGCCCGGTATTCTTTTCCCCGAAAAGAGTTGGCGGTCAGTGTACTCAATGGGTTTTAAATCATCTATTTACCGTTTAAACGACTCTCGTGAAATTAGCTGCTTTGATGATTTGTTTGACTTACCATAAAATATCTTCCAGAATACTTCCGGAACAATAATCGGGGATTGGCATGTTCAGGATCTCCAGAATAGTTGGAACCATGTCTTCTCCTGAAATCTTTCTGTGTATCTGTGTGCGTTTTACTGCACTTCCGTGCATGATAAACGGAATGTTTGAGTTGTCGTTGTATCTGGTTTGCCTGTATTTGTAAACAGGTTGCCAGCCATCTTCGAGTTGGTACAACACATCGCCTGAACGTTTGAAATTGTAGGAGTTCGCAATCACTGCCAACTGTCCCTTGGTGAAATCGCTCTGGGCGAACGAAGCTGAAGGAAGCGCAATTTTCACCCCTTCGAACTGATTGATGAAATTGGCGGTTTTTGTCTGGATGTCTTCCAGCGAAACATTTTTCTTTTCCAGTAATTCGCGGTTAAAATAAAGTTGCTGATCACCTGCTACCTCAATCCAGTCGCCTTGTCCATAAGTAATGTTCAGGAACGATTTTAACAGAGCCACGGCGCTTTCGGGTGAGAAATTACCCACCGGCATATTAAATTCTTCTTTCATGTAATCAACCGGATAAACTGACGAACAGGTTGAGGTAAGCACGACTAACGAGTTTCCTTTTCCAAACAATTTGTCCAGAAAATCCATCAGTGATGCAATTTCCTGATCGAGACGAAGATAAGTGTCCTCCATTTCAACGGAAGCTGGCCCAAAAGAATTATTTTCATAATCCATTGATGTGAACGTAACGGCTAAAAAATCGGGGTAATCATCGGTTCCGAGCTTCTCTGCATGGATGAGATTTATTGCAAAATCTTTGATGATTGTATTCCCGTATGGAGTGGTTTTCAGGAATTTATAGTTTCCGGTTTTTTCTTTTATTTTTTTCAGGTTGTATGGGAAAGTATTCCATTTATCGGAATAACCTTTTTCGAGAATATAATCGTCACGCATGCTTTCTTCGTAGCTGCTGATTGGCAACAGGGTAGTCCAGTCGCGCTGAGTGTATGTTTTGGCAAATCCTTTTTCATTGAACTGGCGCACCCATTCCGGAAAAATATCAACATAATAGGAGCTTGAGATCATATTGCCATTTTGGTTGTCGAACCAGTATGCTCCGTCGGCAGCATGTCCGGCCGACAACACAGCGCTGACATCGTTCATGGCTACGCTGAATACTTTCGACTTATTGCGTGTATTAATTTTGATGAGGTCGCCGATGGTTGGCGAGAGCAACCTGGCTGCCGAACGTTCGCCTTCTTTGGAGTCACTGCCAACCGTGAGGCAATAATCATCGGCAATGCAGTTGATCTCTTTTTTTCTGAGCCGGTCGTACCAGCTGTCACCCACAATTCCGTGAGTGGCCGGATAAACGCCCGTGAAAAGCGTCGCTGTTCCTGTTGTTATTTTCTGAACGTGTAAATCGAGTTGGGCATTTGAACAAACAGCACCTTCGTTAACCAACCGTTTAAATCCGCCTGACTGAAATTTATTCCAATAGCGTGAAAGGTAATCCGTGCGCATCTGATCAACTGAAAGAACTACAACTAACCGGGGAACACTAACATCCGTGTTTTTACTGTTTTGTGCAAGAAGTGGATTTCCACCGAAAATGGTCAGTAAAATGGAAACGCACAGAATATTTAATTTTGTCATCGTTGGCTTAAATTTGAGTGGCAAAAGTATAAAAACAAAGAATCAACACCAATTACTAACGAACAACGTGACACGAATAGGTGAAATTATTTGATCCTGATTTTTGCCTTAGGCCTTACTTCGGAACATCCGACTTCCTCGTGTGCCCAAGAAACTGAACAGGACGGCGAAATTTTTGTCAGGGACGGCTTTCTCCGGGAAAGCCAAAACTTATCCCGGGACGGCTAGAAAACGCCCGGGGTGTGTGGTGGCGGGCATTCCTGCTGTCGTAGCCTTTCGGAAGTGTTGTCTGAGTTTATCGATGTTGTTGACTGAGTTTGTTGAAGGCGTGGATCTGCTCCGGCGCAGTCCGTTGCTGGTGTTGTTTGCAATTAGGTACCTGCAGTGTTTTCCCTGTAAAGTCTGAATCTAATGAATAGATATAGAACTGCTTAACAGAAGTGGGAGTTCAGAGAGTTATGATATATTTGATGTTACATGATAGTTAGCGGCAAGCAAAATTGCCCGTGTGTTATGAAATGTATTTGCCCGTGTCGTGTTTTTGTTTGTATATTTGTACGTATGAATTTAAATAACAAAACAATAGTGCCATGAATACAAAATTGACATTGACGATTGAGCAAAAAATTATCGAAAAGGCAAAGAAATATGCCAATGTTAAAGGTCGTAGTTTATCCAACATTGTTGAGAACTACCTAAAAGCCATAACAAAAGAAGATAATATTGAAAGTGTTGAACTGAGCCCGATTGTAAAATCATTAAAAGGTACGTTTAAGGCTCCCAAAAATATCGACTACAAGAAAGAACTTTCCAAAAGACTTACAGAAAAATATCTATAGCAAATGAAAAGAGTTCTTATTGACACAGACGTAATTTTAGACTTCTTCTTTGATAGAGAGCCGTTTTCTGACGATGCTGCTAAAGTTTTATCACTTTGTGAATCCAGAGAAATTAAAGGGTTCATCACATCAGTGATAATAAGCAATGTATACTATATCTTAAGGCAAACTGCTGCTCATGAGGAAGTTATCAAAAAACTAACACAATTAATAACAATTACAGAAGTACTTACAACTGACAAAGATGTAATATTGAAAGCGCTGAACTCGAATTTTAGGGATTTTGAAGACGCATTGCAGAACTATTCGGCAGAATTAAATGGACAAATTGATTTAATTATTACGAGAAACGTCAAAGATTTTAAGAACAGCTCTCTAGGAATAATGACTCCAGGAAATTATTTGAAGACAACAATTGTCAGCCGCTAACAGCAAAATACCCGCATCCCGGGTTTCAGTACTTCTTTGAACGGAAATTGAAATTTTGAAAAGCAGTACTTCACAGAAAGTTCAGCATGACGCTGCGACAATGATTTGTTGAAGCGTCACCAGTAGCAACCGGGCTGTTATTCGCAATAACTGAATTTTACTGAACACGTTCTACGTTGTTTTCCGGTAGCGCAATACGGCCAGACTCAGAAAGGTGAACCCAAGAATACTCAAGGCAATGAATTCGTGCCACAGATCGCCAAAGTTCGAACCTTTAAGCACAACCATCCGCATTACTTTCATAAAATGGAATACAGGATTTCCCTCGTTCATCAGCTGAGCCCAATGTGGCATACTATCAGCAGGAGTGAAGATTCCACCCATCAGGATGAAAACCATCATGAAAAAGTAGGTAACAAACATGACTTGTTGTTGTGTGTCAGCAACCGTGGAGATCAATAAACCCAATCCAAGTATTCCAATGAGGTATAATGCTCCAAATCCAAAAACCAGCCACAAACTGCCAACAATAGGCAGATCGAAAACTACACGTGCGATGAGTAATCCAAACGATAAATCAAAAAGCGCAATAATTATAAATGGAATCAGCTTGCCGGCTAAAAATTGAATTTTGCGGATTGGAGTCACATTGAGCTGCTCGATAGTGCCTTGTTCTTTTTCTTTCACCAAACTCATTCCGGAGAGAAAAAGACCGATGAGAGTAACCAAAATCGACAAAATACCGGGTGCCATATACCATTTGTATTCGAGTTCCGAATTGTACCAAAACCTCGACACTGTATTAATCTGATAGGGCGGATTAAACTCGGGAAGCCCTTTCCATTCGGCAATGATGTTTTTATTAAAATCGTTTATCACCGAAGCGGCATAGGAATATCCCAACTGGGCAGATTGTCCGTCGATGGCATTCACCAACAATTGCAAACTGGCCTTATCGTCACGTATTAAATTGCGTTCGAAATTTTGCGGAATTACTAAAACCATATTGTCGGCATTACGCAAAAGTTCCTTTTCTCCTTCTTCAGGATTAAAAGAGGTATTGTTAATGGTGAAAAATGGCGATGCATCTAACTTGGACGCCAGTTCGCGCGAAGTTGACGACATGTCTTTATCGACCAAAAATATATTCACATTTTTTAGATCGTAAGTTGCCGCAAAAACCAAAATAAGCATTTGCATTAAAGGAATCATGATGATCATCCGGAGCATCGTTTTGTTCCGTTTTACCTGAATAAATTCCTTCTGTATGACGTAAAGTAATGTTTTCATCTTTATTATTTACAAGTTCAATAGTTACAATTTACCATTTGTACATTCATCGAAGTATTCATATTGTAAATCGTCAATTGTGTAATTGTCAATCTTACTTATTCTAGTCTGATTTTAAAATTCCGGATGCTGAGCGTGATAAATACAAAGGTCATAAATATCAGTATCGCGGTTTCTTTCCAGACGTACATAATCCCGGTTCCTTTCAGCATGATGTTTTTAATGATCACAATAAACCAGCGTGGTGGCATTGCATGACTGAGAATTCGCAGTGGAAGTGGCATGTTTTCGATTGGAAAAATAAATCCTGACAATATGATCGTTGGTAACATTAATGCAAGTACCGATATAAACATGGCCGACATTTGATTTGGCGCTATGGTGGAAATTAGAATTCCGAGGCTTAACGCCATCATGATAAACAGAAAACTTTCAGCCATCAGGAAAATGAAACTACCTTTTATTGGAACACCAAATATGAAAACACCAATTAAGATGATTGTCAACGCATTGATGAATGACAACACAAGATATGGAGTAACTTTACCCAACACAATCTGAATTGGCTTAAGTGGCGATGCCAGCAAAACTTCCATCGTTCCCAGTTCTTTTTCTTTGCTAATGGAAATGGAAGTCATCATGGCCGAAATCAGCATCAGAATCATAGCCATAATTCCGGGAACAAACATGTACACACTTTTTAATCCTTCGTTATAAAGCATCCGCACCTCTGTATTGATCTGGTTTGGAAGTTGCAGGTTTTGCAACTTTTCTTTCTTAACGTAATCGTTTATAATTCCTGAAGCATAACTGGTTAAAATCCGTGCGGTGTTTGGGTCGGAGGCATCAGCTAAAAGCTGAACATCAACTTTTCCGTCACGCTCCAGATTTTGTTCGAAGTTTGTGCCGAAAGTGACAATCATTTTTACTTTCCCTTTCCGAAAAACGTCTTCCACATCATCGCCAGGCTGCAATTCTTCACCCAAAATAAAATATCCTGAAGACATTAATTTGGAAGTAATTTCACGCGTTGTATTATCGTGAGACTGATCGAGAATGGCGATTTTTGAATTCTGAATATCGGTGCTAATCACTTCGCCGAAAAGCAAAAGCTGTACAATTGGTAAACCAAAAATGATGATCATCGTTCGCGGATCACGAAAAATGTGCAAAAATTCTTTCCGGAGAAATCCTATAAATTGTTTCATAAAACGTGTTTCAAGTTACGGGTTACGTGTTTCGATCAGTAAGTTTCGCGGAACTCGTAACACGAAACTTGTAACTATATTTAATGACAATTGTGCTTAACTCTATTCTGTATTTCGTGCAATCTTCAAAAACACCTCATCCATATTTTTTGCTCCAAATTGTTTTTTAAGATTTTCCGGAGTATCGAGTGCTTCAATTTTCCCGTTATTCATAATCGAAACGCGGTTGCAATATTCGGCTTCATCCATGTAATGAGTTGTCACAAAAACAGTAATTCCCCTGTCAGATGCTTCATAGATTAAATCCCAGAATTTACGTCGGGTAATCGGATCAACACCGCCGGTTGGTTCATCCAGAAATACAATTTTCGGATCATGAAAAATGGCGACCGAAAATGCAAGCTTCTGCTTCCATCCCAGCGGAAGCGAGCCAATGAGCGAATCTTTTGCTGATTCGATATCCAGATTTTTAAGTAATACTTCTTGCTTGGCTTTGCGGTCTTTGGGCGAAATTCCATAGATTCCGGAGAAAAACCGGATGTTTTCGGCGATCGTCATGTCTTCGTACAACGAAAACTTCTGGCTCATGTAACCAATGTTTCGTTTTACTTTTTCTGTTTCGGTGTAGATATCAAAACCTCCCACTTTTACCTCTCCTGAAGTTGGTGCAGAAAGTCCACAAAGAATTTTCATGGCAGTGGTTTTCCCGGCGCCGTTTGCTCCCAAAAATCCAAATATTTCGCCCTGATAAACGTCAAAATTCAGATTGTCGTTTGAAACAAATGATCCGAATTTCTTAACCAGGTTTTTTACAGTAATTACTTTCTCTTTCATTTTGTTGTTTTTACCACAGAGTTTCACCGGGTTTAATTTTTCACTTTGTGTTTCCCTTCGTGCTCTTAGTGGTTAAATGGGATTACATCATTTCCATGAATACATCTTCGATTGTTGGATGGTGATCCATTACCAGCAAATCGGTGTGATTCTTTTTTATCAGGTAATTTTCGAATTCTGTTGCTTCCACTTCATCTTCTTTCCCGGTTACATGCAGAAACTCACCAAAAGCATAAGCTGAATCAGTCTTTTCGTAGGCCCGTATATCGAGGATTAGCCGGTGCATATCTTTTGCTTTGATCGCGTACAATTTTCGGCTGTAATTTTCTACCAGTTTCTGAGGTGTATCAATCGTCAAAACGTTCCCTTTCTGCATCAATGCAACGCGGTTGCAAAGCATCGCTTCGTCCATGTATGGCGTTGACACCAGGATCGTAATTCCTTTCTGCTGAAGTTTTTTGAGCATATCCCAGAATTCTTTTCGCGAAACTGCATCCACTCCGGTTGTTGGTTCATCTAAGACTAAAATCTCCGGTTTATGAATCAGGGAACATGACAAAGCCAGTTTTTGCTTCATTCCTCCGGAAAGCTTTCCGGCCAAACGGTTTTTGAAGGGTTCAATCTGAACATAGATATCGCGGATCAGATCGTAATTTTCGGCAACCGTAGTTTGAAATACAGTAGCAAAAAAGTTAAGATTTTCTTCCACGGTCAAATCCTGATACAACGAAAAACGTCCGGGCATGTATCCAACTATTTTCCTGATTTTTTTGTAATCTTTAATTACATCCAGTCCGTTCATCGTCGCCTTCCCTTCGTCCTGTATGAGTAGAGTCATCAGGATACGCATCAGGGTTGTTTTGCCAGCTCCGTCGGGTCCTATCAGTCCGAATAGTTCACCTTTTTTCACTTCAAGCGAAATGTCGCGAACTGCCTGAACATCACCGTACGATTTGCTTATATTTTGAATACTGATCATGAATAAATAGTTTCAAGTTCCAAATTTCAAGTTCCATGTTACTGGTTTCGCGATACGAGTTATTCGAAACCTGAAACCTGTAAGACTGCTTTCTGAACACTGCAACTGCACACTAAAACATAACTTCTCCCGGCATTCCGATTTTCAGGCTGCCATCGTTTGGAACAAGTATTTTCACTCCGTACATTAATTTTACCCGTTCCTCTTTGGTTTGAATAATTTTGGGAGTGAATTCTGATTCCGATGAAATCCAGGTAATTTTTCCGCTTAAAGTCTGCATTTCCTGGCTGCCGGAATCAATCAGCACTTTTGCTTCGTTTCCGAGTTTTACATTCGCCAGTTGTGCTCCCGAAACATATACTTTCAATTCCAGACTACTTAAATCGGCCATTTTAAGTACTGGTTTGCCCGGAGTTGCCAATTCACCATTTTCAAGATAAGTTTCCAGAATTGTTCCGCTTATCGGGCTGATTATGCGACACTTGGTCAATTGTTCGTCAAAAACGTCGAGTTGCCTTTTAATCACATCCATTTCGCTGCCGATTAGCTGAAACTGTGTTTTTGTTGCCGAAATCTGCTTGTCAAGCACATTCATTTGACCATTAATATCATCAACTTGTTGCTGGGTTGCTGCCTTTTCAGCAAACATTTTGGCAATGCGTTGTTGCGTGATCAACACATTTTTCTTTTGTTCTTTGAACACATTGATCTGGGCTGTCACATTTTGTTTTTTAGTTTCGCTGGCGGCCAGTTGTGCTTTAGTTTGCAGCTTTTTCAAAACTAATTCGGTAGTATCAATCTGGGCGATGAGTTGGCCCGGTTCGAGCATATCGCCTTGTTTTACTTCCATTGAAAGCAATTTCCCAGCCATTTCCGAAGAAACAATTGTTTCCACCGCCTCAAAATTTCCGTAGGCGTCTGATTTTTGGTCCCCGCTTTTACAGGCTCCAAGCGCCAGTAATATCAGTACGATGAGTTGTAATTTTTTCATTGTTATATCGTATTTGTTAATTCATAATTTAAAAATTCTTCATTCAGTATTTTATTGGTTTCCTCTGATGTTATCCAATTTTACTTTTGCTTCCTTTAACTGAATCTTTCGTGTTTCCAGAGTTAGTTTGGCAGTCGTTTCTGCATTTAAATCCTGTATGTAATCAGCCATTGTTATTGTTCCATTTTCGAGCTTTGAGGCAGATGTTTTAGTTATACGCTCTCTGATTTGAATCAACTCCTGATCAGTTTTTAGCAAATCTGAAATCTGACTGATCTGTTTGGTTTGCTGATTCGTTGCCAAATCGATGTTCTGGATAAATGTTTCCTGTTTCGTTTGTATGATGTCTTGCTGAAGTTTCAAAACCTGTTGCTGACGGCTGGTAGTTTTCCAATCAAGCACATTCCAGCTAAAGCCTACCCCAACAAGGTAATAAGTATCGAATTTGGTATTAAGCATATTCATTCCTGGCTTGCCATAACCAGCCTGTCCAAAGCCGAAAAGTTTCGGATTACGTTGTTTTTTTAGTATTTCAGAATTGGCGCTTAAAAGGTTGTTTTGCTTGCTGAAGAAATCCAGCTCAGGACGTTTAAGTGACATCCCCAAAACCAAAGGTTCTTCAGGGATAACCAGGTTTTGCATTTGATCAGCAGTTTTCCCGGTTAAAATCGACAATGCATATAAAACGGTTTCCCGGTTACTTTTTAATTCAATTACCAATTGTTCTGTTTTAATAAGTTCAGCTAGTAACTGGTCTAATTCTGACGATAAAACCATACCATTGTTTACTGCAGATTCCATTAACTTTCTTCGTTCAGCAAGTGTTTCAGTTTTCTTTTCCAATATTTTAAGGTTTTCCTGAATAAGAAAAGATGTAAAGAAAAACTGGTTGACCTTTTCTTTTACCTGGTAAATTTCAACTTCGGCTTGTTGTTGATTACTGCCATTTTCGGCTTGGTTGATCAGTTCTTTTGCCTTGCTTAAGCCACCATCCCAAATTGTTTGCTTAAAATCGAGGTAAAATTTGTACTGATCTTTGCCGACAGTAGGTATGTTCATATTCGGTATTGAGATCCCGATTTTTGTCACATCCGATTGGTAAGTTGCCTGCCCATTTAGGCTTACCTGTGGCAACATACTGGTTGAATTGTTCTCGTTTTTAAAATTCAGAATTTGTTGATACAAATCCAGTTGTTTCAGAACCGGATGGTTTTCGCGCGCCCAGTTTTGGCATTGTTCCAGCGTCACTGTTTCCTGGGCCATTAGCAAATGAACAGGAAATAGTAAAACGATAAACAAAAGTTGAATTGTTTTCATACGTATATTAATTGTTATTTTTTGATTACAACAGCATTGATTACGAACTGTTTAATTACATCAGCTCTTTCGGCATAAAATGCTTCAAGAGCTTTCTCGTCATCTTTAAACATTACAAAGCCAAGTATTGGTCGGGCCGCAAAAGGGAATACACACATCGAAACGATATTGGCTGCCAGATGTATTGGGTTCATTTTGACGATTTCATTCCGATCCATAGCCAATTGAATCTGATCAAAAATAGGCTGTGGATTTAAACCGAATTTGACTACCAGCTTAAATAATCCGGACGGATCGCGATTAAGTTCTTTCATGATAAAACCCGGGATAAACGGATGTTTAATCAGCAAATCAATATAAGCATCGATAATCTGTTCCATTTTGATCACGACTGAATCCTCGGATAGTGCAATCCGGGTTATTTTTGGAAAGGCAAACTTGATAATTTCGGAAAAGATAGCTTCGAACAAACGTTCTTTCGACCGAAAATAGTAATGCAACAAGGCTTTGTTTATCCCGGCTTCGTCGGCTATTTCCTGCATACGGGCACCTTCCATTCCTTTGGTCACAAACACATTCTTGGCTGCTTCCAGAATTTTATCTTCTGTACTGTCTTTTTTTATTTCCATTTTATTTTGATATTTAACTAAGTGGTTAAATCATGTGGTCAAAAGTATAACCTTGAAATTTAATTTCCAACTTTTTTAACCAATAAATTTAACCATGTGGTTAAATTTATTTTGTATCGGAATAGAGTATTTTATTTGATTTGTATCAGTACATGATAATTGTGAAATAGAGAATGAAGCTAAAACTCAATGTTGACGTTTTTCCCTGGTGGAATTACATTACTAATTAAGATCATTTTCAGAAATGAGTTGACAGAAAAGGTCATGCCTTGAATCAGAAAGGAATACAAAAACTGACCGCAAATTCGAGAACTTTTAGTTATGTGAATGAAAAGGAAGAGCTTTATCCTGTAAGCGATCAGCCGAAATCACACAAATGAGTACATACGCATTTTTTTCAGAAGAGCTTGAAAACATTGTCTGAAAAAGTATGTTGTTGATTATAAAAAATGATAAATTTGATCTTGGAAATTTTAATTGTAACCAGCAAACAAGAGTTTATCTTATGTGTTTAGAATTAGAATAATAACCTTAAAATTCACAGCTATGGCAAAAGGAGTAGATACAAAAAAAAATGAAAAAAAGGAACCCACCAAAACCTTGAAGGAAAAAAGATTAGAGAAAAAAGCGAAAAAGGACAAGAAATAGAGCCTGTTTTGCGTATCAAATTTTTTAAAATTTTTTCACCAAAGAGTCGGACTTAATTCCGGCTCTTTGCTTTTTACGAAAATCACAAATCATAAAAATGAATGGAATATTTGCTTTCAAAGATTTTCAGGAATAAATAATTATCTTTAAAAGTCAAAATTTATTCGTTTTATTTACCAGCTAACTGAATCTTAAATCATGATCCGATTTTCCTTAAAACTTACTTTTTTTGCCTTGTTTCTGACTTTGACAACAGCCTGCATTTCAACTAAACCCAAAAACGAGGGTTGGATTCAGTTGTTTAACGGGAAAGATCTCAACGGCTGGGATGTGAAAATTACCGGGTTTCCGCTGAATGAAAACTACGGAAATACATTTAGAGTTGAAGATAGTCTGCTGAAAGTCAGATATGATCAGTATGATCGTTTCGACGGGCATTTCGGCCATCTTTTTTACAAGCATCCTTATTCTCATTATAAAATCAGGGTCGAATACCGGTTTGTGGGCGAACAGACTCCGGGAGGAGCTGGTTGGGCATACCGCAACAGCGGGATCATGATTCACGGACAAAGCGCCGCGAGCATGGATTTGGACCAGGATTTTCCGGTTTCGATTGAGGTGCAATTGTTGGGCGGAAATGGCACTGACGAGCGTACAAATCTTAATGTTTGTACTCCGGGTACCAACATTGTTCTGAATGGGAAACTGTGGACCGATCACTGTACCAATTCTACATCTAAAACGTACCATGGAGATCAATGGGTAACGGCAGAAGTTGAGGTGCAGGGCGATTCCATTATCCGCCATATTATTGATGGGGAAATTGTTATGGAATATACCCAACCACAATTGGATGATCGCGATCCGAACTATGCGAAGCTGCTTCCAGCCGACGGAAACAAGCTTTTGAAAAAAGGGTCAATTTCGTTGCAGTCCGAAAGTAGTCCAATTGATTTCCGGAAGGTTGAATTGCTGAATTTGGGAGATGACTGTGACTAAAATGTACGCCAATTTTCAGGCTCATCCGCAAAGGAAAGAGGAGTACAGATATTGAAATTGTTGTATGTTTGCTTGTTCAGTAAAAAACAACGGTGATTCTGCAGAAAGTATTTGAAGTCTGAAATGCGTCAGTTTTGGCTTTCTTCCCTCCATAGATGAGCTTGGGAGAGCTCGTTTTTTTTGTAACTTGCATGTGTATTAAAGAAAAGATATATGGAACGCTATGATTGGTCAAAAGGGATTTTAAAGAATCAGCTTCAAATTATGCACGGATCGGAACAGATAGGTTCAGTTGTATGGGAAAGTCTGGTTGGCTCGAAAGCCCATGGCACCATTAATGGACGCCATTTTATCCTGAACCGTGAATTTTTCCTTTCCAAACTTGAAATATTCGATGCCAACAATCAGGCACTTTTAGGAACAATCATGATCAATCTTTTCAATCCCAAAAGCGATATAATCATCAATGGAAAACGGTTTGAGCTGGAAGTGAAGAACTTCTGGCAATCACGCTGGTCATGGAAATTCAACGGAGATGAACTGATTACTTACCAAAGCAACGAGTTCTTATCGAAAGACAAAGGCACGATTGAAGTATATACCGCCTGTACTGAGGAAATCGAAATCCTTTTATTACTTGGTTTGTTTGTTCGCAGCCAGTTCATTTTGTTTATGTTGATGATTTTAATCTTACTTCTGTTCGTAATTCTTTAATCAGGCTTCGAGTTTAGTCAATTATCTCATCAGAAGATAATTAGGAATTATTAAAGTTAATGTGCTTGTGCAATTTTTAAACGAGTCCATATCCTTTTGAACGAATTCCATGTCGATATGAATCATGAACAACAAATGGCAGTTGATGCGAAAAGAGTATAACCGAAATTGAAAAAACAAACAGATGCAATAGTTTAAATAATAGATTAAATTTGCGCAACAAAAAAAATCTGGCTTTGAAATTAAATTGAAAAAACATTGTACATGAAACGAGATAAAATTATTATAGGGATTTCGCAGGGCGACATCAACGGAATTGGATATGAAGTGATTATAAAAACATTGATGGAACCACGTATTCTTGAAATGTGTATTCCAATCGTTTACGGTTCTCCCAAGGTTGCTGCCTACCATAAAAAAGCACTGAATATTGAAACTTTCAACTTCAATCATATTCGCACCGCCAGCGAGGCTGATTCGCGCAAAGCAAACATCATTAATTGTATTGATGACAATATTCGTGTTGAACTGGGGAAGTCGAGTGAAATGGCTGGCGAAGCATCGTACATGGCTTTGGAAAAGGCTGTTGAAGACTTGAAAAACGGCGATATTGATGCCTTGATTACGGCTCCAATCAATAAGGATAACATTCAGTCTGAAAAATTTAATTTCCCGGGTCACACCGAATACCTGGCCGAGCATTTTAAAACCCGCGATTTTGTGATGCTTATGGTTAGCGAAACAATGAAAGTAGGAGTTGTTGTTGGTCATGTACCAATTTCAGAAGTACCTTCAAAAATTACCAAGGGTGCTATCCTGAATAAGTTGCGCATTATCAATCAGTCGCTCGAAAAAGACTTTTTCATCAAACGTCCCCGAATCGCAGTGCTTGGCTTGAACCCACATGCAGGCGATAATGGTTTGCTGGGCAGAGAAGAGATTGATATTATCATCCCAGCCATTGAACGGGCTAAAGATGAAGGTATTATCGCGATTGGGCCATATTCAGCTGATGGATTTTTTGGTTCCGGAGATTTTGGAAAATTCGATGCTATTCTTGCGATGTATCACGATCAGGGACTCATTCCGTTTAAGATGGCCTCCTTTGAACGTGGTGTGAATTATACCGCAGGATTGCCGATTATACGCACTTCACCTGCTCACGGAACAGCATTCAATATTGCCGGAGAAGATAAAGCATCGCCTGATTCATTCCGCGAAGCCTTGTACCTGGCCATTGACATTCACAAGAACCGGGCTTTGTATAAGGAAATTACAAAAAATCCGTTGAAGAAATACGAAGTCAATCATGGTCAGATTGACGAGTCAGTTGATTTTGAGGCTATTGATGACGGAATTTAAATCTTTTTTAGGGTATGTTTGAATATATCAAGGGAGCTGTTTCTGTACTGAAACCATCTCATATCATATTGGAAGCCAACTCCGTTGGCTACTTTATAAGCATTTCGCTTAATACCTATACTCAGTTAAACGGCAAAGAAACGGTTAAGCTGTTTGTTCATCAGGTCATTCGGGAAGATGCCCATCTTCTTTATGGTTTTTACACCGAAAGTGAACGCGAATTGTTCCGGATGCTTATATCGGTGAGCGGCATTGGATCAAATACAGCCATCATGATGTTTTCATCCCTTTCTCCCGACGAAATCAGAAATGCTATTCTTACCGAAGACGTCAATCTGCTGAAAAGTATTAAGGGCATTGGAATAAAAACAGCTCAACGTGTTCTCATCGATTTAAAGGATAAAGTTGGAAAGTCGCCAGCCAATGAACAAATAGTGACTTCGGTAAACAATACATTGCGAAATGAAGCGTTATCTGCTTTAATAATGCTGGGATTTGCGAAAAAGCCAGCTGAAAAAGAATTGGATAAAATATTGACGGCGCAACCTAATCTATCAGTTGAAAATGTGATCAAACTAGCGCTGAAAAGCCTTTAATCAGAAAAAGTTTTCAGAATTGAAAAAGTACGGCAGAAACTTACTTCTATTTCTTATTGTATCTATTGTGTATGCTCTTGGCGGAAATCCATCTGAATCAAGAACTACTGCCAGAAACTACAAGACTTTGACTACTTGGAGGGCGCCTGAAGATTCGGTTAGAATGGATACGACAGGAATACTGCCTTTTAAGTTCAAGGACGAGCCTGCGTTTGCCTATCCTGATAAAAAGGATAGTGCCAAACTCTTTCTGGAAAAACCTTCGAATATTCGCACTGAAATTGAATATGATCCGTCTACCGGTGAATATATTTTCACTGAGAAGATTGGTGATCTGAATTATAGATTGCCTAAATCGATGACTAAAAAGGAGTTTCAGAAGTATGATTTTGATCAGGCCGTTCAGAATTACTGGCGGAGTCAAACCCGGATTCAAAGTATTGAAGATAAAGGTGGGTTGATTCCCCGCCTGACTGTTGGTGGTGAAGCTTTTAATAAGATTTTCGGAAGCAATATCATCGATATTCGCCCGCAGGGTTATGTCGAAGTGAGTTTTGGTTATCAGTTGAATGCCACGGAGAATCCATCGATTCCTGAACGGTTGCGTAAAGTACCAACTTTCGATTTCAACCAAAAAATCCAGATGAATGTGACCGGAAAGATTGGCGACCGGATGGAAATGCGTGTTAATTATAATACCGAAGCTTCTTTTGACTTTGAAAATAAAATGAATTTGGGTTATTCCGGTGATGAAGACCAGATTGTTAAGAAGATCGAAGCCGGAAATGTATCGCTTCCGCTAAACGGATCGCTTATTACAGGTGGAACTAATCTTTTTGGTGTTAAAACAGAATTGCAATTTGGGAAACTGAACCTGACCACCATTTTTTCGCAGAGCAAAGGCGAAACAACAGTAATTGAGTCAGAAGGCGGTGCTCAGAAAAAAACCTTTGAAATTGCGGCTTCCGATTATGATGCCAACCGGCACTTTTTTCTTGCACAATATTTCCGTGACCATTATAACGATGCACTCAAAAATCTTCCGATTATAAGTTCATCCATCACGATCAATAAAATTGAAATATGGGTGACGAATAAATCGAGCAATTTTACATCGTCACGAAATATCCTGGCATTTATGGATTTAGGCGAGCACAACCCGAATATCTACAATAAAGTTGAGGCTTTCCAGGAAAATTCAGGACTTGTATATCCCGAATCTATTTACCCGTTTAATGAGGCAAATGGTTTGTATAAGGACGTTATTACCAATTATCCCGGAATTCGGCAAGCAGCGATCATCAATAAAACCCTTTCCCCCTTAGAGTCATCCAATTTTACGGGAGGACAGGATTTTGAGAAAATTGAACAGGCCCGTCTGCTGAGCGAATCGGAATACACGATTAACCTGAATCTAGGTTATGTATCATTAAGGTCTTCTCTTAATTCGGACGAAATACTGGCCGTAGCCTATAATTACACCGCGAATGGCAAGACTTATCAGGTGGGAGAGTTTTCAACTGACGGGATTAATGCTCCGGAAACCCTGGTGCTGAAGTTGCTGAAAGGAACCAATCTTTCGCCGCGTATTCCGAACTGGAAGTTAATGATGAAGAACATTTATGACTTAAATGCCTATCAGCTTACCAATGAAGATTTTGTTTTTGATATTCTGTATCAGAACGATCAAGCCGGAACTAAAATTAATTATTTGCCTGAAGGAAAGCTGAAGGGCCATATTTTACTGAACGTACTGAATCTCGATAAGTTAAACTCACAATTGGATTTGGGTCGCGACGGTGTGTTCGATTACATTGAAGGCATTACAGTTAATTCTTCTTCCGGAAAAATTATTTTCCCGGTTCTTGAACCATTTGGGAAATACCTAGCCGATTCTATTGGTGATCTGGGGTTGATCAATAAATATGTATATTCTACTTTGTACGATTCAACAAAAACGGTTGCCATACAGGATGCAGAGCATAATAAATTTATACTGAAGGGATCATATAAAGGCTCCTCAAGCAACGAAATTTCGGTAGGATCTCAAAATCTGGCCCGTGGTTCTGTCAAAGTGACTTCAGGAGGAATTACCCTGACTGAAAACGTGGATTATACCGTTGATTATGCATCAGGAATTGTGAAGATTATTAATAGCGGATTACTTGAATCGGGGACTGCTATCACGGTTTCAACTGAAAGCCAGGATCTTTTCAGTATGCAACGTAAAACACTGATAGGAACACATGCCAATTATGCTTTCAACGACCGTTTCAGCCTTGGTGCGACCGTTTTGCACATGCAGGAAAGACCATTGACACAGAAGGTTAATTATGGTGACGATCCAATCTCGAATACGATACTCGGGATGGATGCAAATTATTCAGAGCAATCGATGTTTCTGACCAAACTGCTCGACAAATTGCCATTTTATTCGACCAAGGAAGCATCTTCTATTTCGTTTGACGGGGAGGTGGCTGAATTGGTACCAGGCCATTCTAAGGTTATAAGTGGATCAGGAACCGTTTATATCGACGACTTTGAGGCAACAAAAACATCGATCAGTCTGAAAGAACGTTCTGCCTGGGTATTGGCAAGCACACCTGAAAAACAAAATATGTTTCCGGAAGCTGCTTCCAGCGACGAACTTGATTATGGGTTTAACCGAGCCAAACTGGCCTGGTATATCATTGACCCGCTATTTCTAAGAAGTAGCGCGATTACTCCCGATTATATAAGAGCCGATAAAGATCTCCAGTCGAATAACCTGGTACGTGAAGTTTACGAAAAAGAACTTTTTCCAGACAGGGAAACGGAGGTCGGTTTACCTACTAACATTCCAATTTTAGATCTTGCTTTTTATCCTTCAGAAAGGGGGCCATATAATTTTGACAGTCAACCCTCTGCCTACTCGAGAGGTGTGAATTCTGACGGAACGCTTAGTAACCCTGAATCTCGTTGGGGTGGTATCATGCGGAAAATTGAGACCACTGATTTTGAGGCGGCAAACATTGAATACATTGAATTCTGGGTGATGGATCCTTTTATTAATGACACCCTTGGACTGAATGAGGGGGGCGATTTGTTTTTTAATCTTGGTGATATTTCGGAAGATATTTTAAAAGACTCTCGAAAATCATTCGAAAATGGCTTGCCAACCACTGCCGAATTAACCAATGTTGACACTACTGTTTGGGGTAGGGTATCAACGCAACAGTCGCTTGTTCACGAATTTGACAATAATGTACAAAGTCGACAGTATCAGGATGTCGGTTTAGATGGGATGAATGATTCGGATGAACAAAGTTTCAGAAAAAATTATCTGGAAACAATGAAAAATATTGTAACTCCGGGTGCACTTGCAAATGTTGAAAAGGATCCTTCGAGCGATAACTTTCATTATTTCCGTGGGTCTGACTATGATGCTGAAAAATTGGGAATTCTGGAACGGTATAAAAATTATAACGGACCTGACGGGAACTCTCCGACTGCTGAAATGTCCAAAGAATCGTATACAACTTCGGCCTCTACCCAACCTGACATGGAGGATATTAACAGCGATAACACATTGAACGAATACGAGCGGTATTATCAATATAATATCAGCATTCGGCACGAAGATATGGTTGTTGGGAGAAACTCGATTTCAAGCATCAGGGAAGCTGTGGTTGCCTTGAAAAACGGAACCATAGATACCGTGAAATGGTACCAGTTTAAGGTGCCGATTAAAAGTCCGGACGAATCATTTGGATCCATTTCTGATTTCAAGTCGATCCGTTTTATGAGGTTGTTTATGAAAGGGTTTTCTCAGCCCACATTCTTGCGTTTTGCCACGCTTGATTTGGTCCGTGCAGATTGGCGTAAATATACAAGCAATGTGGATGGAGAAATAAATACGAACTCGTTAATTACTCAATTCGATCTTTCTGCGGTAAACATTGAGGAAAATGCCAGTCGTACTCCTGTAAATTACGTGTTGCCTCCTGGTACTGAGCGCGTAATTGATCCATCCAGTCCGCAACTTCTTCAATTGAACGAACAGTCGCTGGTCCTTCGTGCCATTGATTTGGAAGAAGGAGAAGCACGAGCTGCTTATAAAACCCTCAGTATGGATTTCCGTAACTACAAACGGCTAAAAATGGATGTACATGCTGAAGCGATTACAGGATCTACGCTCAAAGATGAAGAATTGTCATTGTTTGTTCGTATCGGTTCGGATTATTATAACAATTACTACGAGTATGAAGTGCCTCTTTCGCTTACCGAACCCGGCAGGTACTTTAGCGACACTGAGTCTGACAGATATAAGGTTTGGCCTGATACTAACCGGATCGATCTAAGCCTGAAAACTCTTACTGATTTGAAGTTGCAGCGAAATATTGAACTTCGCACAGCCAATTCGGGGGTTAGTCTGTCACAGGTTTATTCAATTGTCAAAGGAATCCGGACAATCAAAATCAAGGGAAATCCAAATCTGGGTAACGTAGAGGTCATGATGCTCGGCATTCGGTACAATAAAAAAGATGAAAACAACTATGGCCCAAGGTCGGTCGAAGTCTGGTTAAATGAGCTTAGTTTGACTGGTTTGAACGAAAGTGGAGGTTGGGCTGCAAACGGAAGAGTTACAGCACGTTTGGCCGATTTGGGATCAGTAATTTTTGCCGGAAGTTACAGAAGTATTGGGTTCGGAGGTATCGATCAAAAAGTGAACGAACGGTCGATGGCCGATTTGAGCCAAATTGATATCGCGGCCAACCTTGAACTCGGTAAGTTTTTCCCTGAAAAGGCAAAAGTTAGAATACCTATGTATTATGGTTATTCGAGAAGTTTAAGCAATCCTAAATACAACCCGATCGATCCTGACATTACGATGAAGGATGCCCTCAATACGGCAGAAAGTAAAGCAGCAAAAGATTCGATAAAACAACTGGGACAGGATTTAGTGGTACGAAAGAGCCTGAATTTCACCAACGTGAAAATTGATAAAACGAATAAGTCAGGCAAGCCCCGGCTTTATGACCCGACTAACTTCTCTATGACATACTCTTTCAGTAAAATTTTTAACAGGGATGTTAATACGGAGTTTAATGTCGAAAAAACATACCGAGGATTATTCTCTTACAACTTTACGAACAGGCCTGCTGTCTATGAACCATTTAAAAAATCGAAACTGTTTTCGAATAATTTGTTCAAGCTTATCCGTGATTTCAACATTTCACCAATGCCTTCGCAAATTTCATTCAGGATGGATTTGTACCGGTATTACAATGAAACACAGTTGCGGAATGTTTCGAATCCGAATCTGATTGTTTCTCCAACTTTCAATAAAGATTTCATCCTGAATAGCTATTTCGATATACGTTACAACTTAACACGTAGTTTTCAGTTCGACTTTTCTTCTCAAAAGACTGCACGCATTGATGAGCCTGAAGGTCGGATTAATCGGAATGACGACGATTATACCATGAAAAGGGATTCGATTCTGACCAATTTAATGAACCTGGGACGACCAACATTATACCATCACATCATTAATGCGAACTATACTGTACCCATTAACAAGGTTCCATTACTCGACTGGACTTCTCTTTCAGCCCGTTATCAGGGAATGTATGATTGGCAGGCCGGACCAGTTACTGATAAATCGATTGTGCTGGGCAATGTGATTGAAAACTCCAGGCAGGTTCAGTTAAATGGCCAACTCAATATGGTTACCTTGTATAATAAAGTAGGGTTTTTAAAAGAGATTAACCAGAAATACGGAACCAGTTCCCGTCAGAAGCAACGTCAGCAAAGACCTCCGCAGGGACAGACCGCAAAGCAAACAAAAGCGGGTACTGAAAAGAAAAAGACTACAGCCCGAATCAAGGAAGTTCAGTATTCAATAGATAATGTCAGGTTAAAGTCCAAAACTCCCAAATCGATCTTCCACAAACTGAAAACTAAAGATGTTGAATTGACAGCTTTTACCAGAGATGGAACCAAGGTTAACGGAAAAGTCGCAATTATCAACGAAAATCGTATCAGTTTCACACCTGATTCGAGTGCTTCAGGTGTGAAATTTATTGTCAAGGGAAAGGTTGAGCTTAAGCGCGACTTTGCACTGAAACTTTTTCAGTACACAGCTCGTGCCTTAATGGGGGTTCGTAGTGTTTCTATAAGTTATTCCTCAACTGACGGAACTGTAATGCCTGGTTTTATGCCTGAACCCACACTCTTCGGAAGTGGAAAGTATACGCCTGACCAGAACATGTACGGCAATTTGTCCGGTCAAACAACTGCTCCCGGAATACCCTTCCTTCTTGGATGGCAAGACAAGGATTTTGCCATGAAAGCTGCAGCGAAAGGATGGATGACCCACGATACGGCACTCAATTCGCCGTATGTGATGTCTCACAGTGAGACATTTAGCCTTCGTGCCAACATTGAACCGTTCCCCGATTTAAGGATTGACCTGAATGTAAATCGCACCTATTCCGAACGTACTACTGAATTTTACAATTACAATAGTTCAAGTGGAGCGTTTGATCCAATGAACAAATCTGTACGGGGTAATTTCACGATGTCAGTCAATACGATGAAAACTGCTTTTAGTAAAATGGGAAAGGAAAGTGTTCCCGCTTCGCAGGCATTCCAGAATCTAAAAGATTATCGTATCAAAATTGCAGAACGTCTGGCCAGCCAACGGGTTATAAATACTCAGGCTGACTATAATCCGGCTATAACTGATCCGGTTACTGGTTTCCCTGTTGGATACGGGCCGACTTCACCACAGGTGATGGTTCCGGCATTTATTGCTGCATATACCGGACAAACCCCTGATAAGGTTGCTTTAAGTCCTTTCCCATCAATTAAATACATGCGGCCAAACTGGAGGGTAACTTACGAAGGAGTTGTTTCGCAAATCGATTGGCTGAAGCGGTATGTGAAGACCATGAGTTTCAATCATGCTTACCGGTCGAGTTACAATGTTGGTTCATTTATATCCAATCTGGATTACAACGAAAACCTGTATAACGATGGGTTCAGCTATGTGCGGAATACGCTCGGAGATTTTGTAGGGCCCAATGATATCAATTCGGTCAGTATTTCTGAACAGTTCAGTCCGCTGATCAACGTGGATATTACCTGGCTCAACGATTTTGAAACCCGCATGGAAATTAAATCTTCACGAAATCTGGCCCTCAGTTTTTCCAATAACCAGATTACGGAAGTGTTGAGTAATGAGATGGTTTTTGGATTGGGATACCGCTTTACCCGAATGGATCTGATTATAAAAACAAAAAAATCGCAGAAGGCCTATTCGAACGATTTGAATGTAAGAGCTGATCTTTCGTTCCGGAAAAATAAAACCATTCTTCGCAAGATTGTTGAGGAAGATAACCAGCTAACTGCGGGACAAAATGCCATTACTTTAAAAACGTCAGCTGATTATATGCTCAGCGATCGTTTCCAGCTGCGCTTGTATTACGACAAAATTCTGAACCATCCGCTCGTTGGTTCGTTTAATACATCGAATACGAACTTCGGAGTCAGCTTCCGGTTTACCCTTGCACAATAGTCAAAAGTCAGTCATGTTAAAGAAAATCAGCTTCTTGTTTATCGCGATTCTTTTATTTTCAGTTTCCTGCCAGAGCAGGAAATCAATGAGCGAAACTGAAAAAAAAGTTACCGATACCGTGGTGAAATCAGAACCGTCTTCTCTTCATGAAATGGAAATTGTAAGTGGCCGAATGACTGATCAGGGAGGAAATCTGTTAAAGTATACTTTTAATAATTCTGAAGGAACATGCATTCTGGAACTAAATGGTGAACTTATAGAATTGAAACAGGAACGAACAGCATCAGGAATTAAGTATAGTAATGAACAATATAGCTATACCAACTGGCATGGAGAAACCAGATTGTCAAATGACGGTAAATTGATCTTCAGCCATGATGAATAAATAATTTATCCGAAGATTTGAATTTTGATGCATAATTAGCTGGTGTTGTTTTGGCTCTGTGTCAGGAGCTTGAATCTGATTTGTATCGGGGTATTCCTGATCGGTATGTTTGAAAATCCGTATAGGTTCAAAACAATATCATTAAAAGGTTTGTTATTTTGGAATTAAATTATTCTCTTTACAGCAGATTTTAAAACATGATTCAAAATACAAATACAATATGGCTTCCGTGGTGGGGTCTTTCTGCAAATAACAGGAAGTAAGAGCCATATTGGTATTTTTTAATACAATATAGCCTGCTTCTCTTCGGAATAGCAGGTTTTTTAATTTCAAGAAGAATGATGAACATGATGAACAATATTTGGTGGTGGCACAGAATCTTTTCGCAATAGCGTGGAAGGAAGTAGCTATCATTGTTCAAAATGAACGAAAAAAGCGGCTTATCGGAACACGGTAAGCCGCTTTTTTTGTGCCTGAAAGGATATGAAAAACCACATAGGCACATAGAACACATAGAATAGAAAAAGAAAAAAAGTGTTTGTATTTAGAATTTATAGAAGAAGTATTTTGAAAATGAATAGTAAGAAAAAAACTATGTGACCTATGTGGCTAATGACAGAAATAAATAACAAAAACATATAAAATGAAAAAAATCAATGTACAAGTCAGCGTAAAAAAGATACTTGCCGACACCTTAACTCCGGTGAGTGTTTACCTCAAATTCAGGGACTTATTCCCAAATTCAATTTTGCTTGAAAGTTCCGATTATCATGGTCACGAAAATGCCTATTCGTTCATTTGCATCAAACCAATGGCATGTTTTACTGCCGATGCCGGTGCAATTACAATCGAATACAATGGTCATGAAAAAGTGTCCAAAACTATTTCTGCGGAATGTCGGGTTGATCAGGAACTGGATGGATTTTTCAAGTCGTTCAACTTATCCGGAGAAACAGAAAACCTTCCGGCAAACGGATTATTCGGATACATCAGCTACGACGCGGTTAAATATTTCGAGAAGATTGAGATTACGGCCGAAGCGAAAGAAGCTTATCAAATTCCGGAAGTAAAATACTGTTTTTACAAGTACATTGTGGCAATTGATCATCATAAAGATATGATCTACCTGATCGAAAACCTGATGGATGGTGAAACCAAAGAAATCGGGCAGATTGAATCCTTACTTCGCAACCTGACTTTTTCTCCAACCCAATTTGACACAGTTGGTCAGGAAATCTCGAACATTACAAACGAGCAATATAAGTACATGGTATCCAAAGGTAAAGAACACTGCTTTCGTGGTGATGTTTTTCAAATCGTACTTTCCCGCCAGTTTTCGCAGGCATTTAAAGGCGACGAGTTCAACGTTTACAGAGCATTGCGCTCAGTTAATCCATCACCCTATTTGTATTTCTTTGATTACGGAACCTACCGGATTTTCGGTTCGAGTCCGGAAGCTGAATTGCGTATTAAAAAAGACAGGGCAATCATCAATCCGATTGCCGGAACATTTAAGCGCTCCGGAAATGATGATGAAGATCGGATTCAGGCTGAACGACTTTGCGCCGATCCGAAAGAAAACGCGGAGCATGTAATGTTGGTTGATCTGGCTCGCAACGATTTGAGCCGTAATGCCAGCGATGTTACTGTGGACAGTTACCGCCAGGTTCAGTATTTTTCGCATGTCATTCACCTCGTGTCAGAAGTTTCTGGTAAATTGCCCGAAAATACAAACATGATTACCGTTCTGGGCGATTCGTTTCCGGCCGGAACCTTGTCAGGAGCTCCAAAACACCGTGCGATGCAACTCATTGATACCTACGAAAACCAACGGCGCAGCTATTATGGAGGATGCATTGGTTATTTGGGTTTTGATCAGACACTGAACCATGCGATTATGATACGATCGTTCCTAAGCAAAGGTAATACGCTTTTTTACCAGGCAGGTGCTGGTATTGTGGCCGACTCACAGGAAGAAAACGAACTTCAGGAAGTGAACAACAAACTGGCTGCTTTGAAAAAGGCGCTTGAAATGGCTAAAGAAATAAATTAGTAAACAGTCACAGTTTCCATTCGCAGTTTGGAACTTGAATTTTGGAACTTGAAAATTATTAAATCATGAAAATATTAGTCATAGATAATTACGATTCGTTCACCTATAATCTGGTCCATGCGATTAAAAAGATTTCAGGACTGCCCGTCGATGTGTTCAGAAACGACGAAATAGCACTGGAAGAGATTGATCAGTACGATAAAATTGTACTTTCGCCTGGTCCCGGAATTCCGGAAGAAGCCGGATTATTGCTCAACATTATCCGAAGGTTCGGCCCAACAAAAAGTATGTTGGGTGTTTGTTTGGGACATCAGGCCATTGGCGAAGCTTTTGGCGGAACTCTCACCAACATGAACCGTGTTTTGCATGGAATTGCAACTCCTGTTACCAAAACTGAAATTGCAACAGTTCTGTTCGATGACCTTCCGGAGACATTTCAGGTTGGCCGTTACCATTCCTGGATTGTTAATGCAGCAGGACTTCCGGAGTGCTTACAGGTTACCAGCTACGACGATAAGGGAATGATCATGTCGATGAAGCACACCGAATATGATGTTGAAGGTGTTCAGTTTCATCCGGAATCGGTGCTCACACCGCTGGGTGAAAAGATAATTGGAAACTGGCTGAAAAGGTAAAAAGTAAAAACTAAAATCGTTATGAGTTACAGGTTGCGAGTTGTGTGTTAACTCGAAACCCGAAACTCGGAACTCGAAACGCATAAAATGAAAGATACATTAAACTATTTATTTACAGGCAACAGCCTGAGCAAAGCTGAAGCACATCAAATGCTTGTCCGGATAGCCGAAGGACAATTCTCAGACTCGGAAATCGCTGCTTTTCTGACGGTTTTCCGGATGCGACGGATCAAAGCTGAAGAACTGGCCGGATTTCGGCAGGCATTGCTCGATTTGTGCGTAGCGATCGACTTTTCGGAATACAACACCATTGATGTGGTTGGAACCGGAGGCGACGGGAAAAACACCTTTAATATTTCGACACTCAGCGCTTTTGTGCTGGCCGGTGCCGGTGTAAAAGTGACCAAACACGGTAATTACGGATTGTCTTCCGTTAGTGGATCATCGAATATGTTTGAGTATTTTGGATATCAGTTCAGTAACGATCAAAACAAATTACGCCGCGAGCTTGAGGAAGCCGGAATCTGTTTTCTTCATGCGCCGCTGTTTCACCCGGCCATGAAAAGTGTTGGCTCTGTTCGGAAATCCCTGAAAGTAAAAACATTGTTTAACATGATGGGCCCAATCATCAATCCTTCGTTTCCGAAGAACCAACTGGTTGGTGTTTATGATCTGGATGTGATGGATTTGTACCATGAAGTTTTTCGTGAAAGCGGACAGAATTACATCATCGTAAATAGTTTGGATGGTTACGACGAAATTTCGCTTACCGGAGATGCCCGTTATGTCTCGAATCTTACTGAAGATAATTTGTCACCTACTGATTTTGGGTTTCCCCTACTTTCGCAGGAAGAACTTTATGGTGGTGAAACGGTTGCTGAAGCGGCTAAAATTTTCAAAAGTGTATTGGAAGGGACTGGCACATCAGCTCAGCAAAATGTAGTAATTGCCAATGCTGCTCTTGGAATCCGTTGTATGTTTCCGGAGAAATTGCTGAACGATTGTGTGGCAGAAGCATCCGAATCGCTGAAATCGGGAAAAGCATTGGAGGCGTTTAAAAAGCTGATGGAGTTAAACAGAAAATAGATTGTCCTCCAATTTCATTGGGGGTGAATAATATTAATCCCTTTTGGGATTTCAGTCACGAAACTTGAAATTAAATTATGAATATACTTGACGAAATAAACAACCATAAACGAACCGAAATTTCGGAAGCAAAAAGCAGGGTTTCAATCGAAGAATTAAAGGCTTCACCCTATTTTACACGAAAAACGAATTCGCTGAAAGCCGCGTTACTGGCCGAAGGAGCAAGTGGTGTAATTGCTGAATTCAAAACACAATCGCCCTCAAAAGGAGTGATTAACGATGAGGCTGAAGCTTCGGAAGTTACTGCCGGTTATGTTGCTGCAGGAGCCAGTGGCCTGTCGGTTTTGACTGACGATCGTTTCTTCGGAGGTTCGTTTGATGATCTGGCCAAAGCTCGCTGGGCAAACCCAAAGACACCCATTCTGCGTAAAGATTTCATGCTCGATCCGTATCAGATATACGAAGCACGGGCTCACGGAGCTGATGTGATTTTGCTCATTGCTGAAAGTCTGAGCAAAAGTTTATTGTTCGAATTGGCAGAAACCGCCAAAGAAATCGGGCTGGAAGTTTTGGTCGAAATTCACAGCGCAGAAGAACTTGAAAAACTAAATCCGTTGGTCGATTTGGTTGGTGTGAACAACCGCAACCTGAAAACTTTTGAAGTTGATATTCAAACTTCGGTTCGCCTGAGTGAATTGATTCCGGCTTCATTTGTGAAAATTTCGGAAAGCGGACTTTCTGATCCGGAAAGCATTGCTGAGCTGCGTGCTGCGGGGTTTAAAGGCTTCCTGATTGGCGAAACATTCATGAAAACTGACAATCCAGGAAAAGCCTGTGCTGAATTTATTGAAAAATTAAAATAATCAAATACTTTACGTCATACCGAATTTATTTCGGTATCTGATGTTTGAAATGAGAGATCCTGAAACAAGTTCAGGATGACCGGGATAACATACGACAAGCAAAACAATGAACAAGCTAAAAATTAAAGTCTGCGGAATGCGCGATCCTGAAAATATTTCCGGAGTGGCAGCCTGTCTGCCTGATTATCTTGGGTTCATTTTTTATCCGAAAAGCAAACGCTTTGTCGGTTTCGAACCTTCTCCGGAAATTTTAAAAGTTGTTCCGGACACCGTGAAAAAGGTTGGTGTTTTTGTCGATGAAACTCCTGAAAAAGTCACCGAAGTTTGCCGAAACTGGAAACTGGACATGGTGCAGTTGCACGGGTTTGAAACTCCTGAATATTGCCAACTGATCAAAGAGACCGGAATGACTGTTTTTAAAGCATTCTCGATTGATGATCAGTTTGATTTCGGAAAGCTCAACGCTTATTCAGGAGTCTGCGATTATTTTCTGTTCGATACCAAAGGACTGCTCCCTGGCGGAACTGGTGAAAAATTTAACTGGCAACTCCTGGAAAAATATAAAGGAGATGTTCCTTTCTTTCTAAGTGGCGGAATTGGTCCGGATGATTTGGGATCTCTTCGAAAATTTAGCCATCCGTATTTGTTCGGGTTTGACATCAACAGCGGATTTGAAATTAGTCCGGGCTTCAAAGATGTTGAAAAGGTGCAGAGCTTTATTTCAGAAATCAGAAAAAATAAATTATAAAACAGATATAAGATGAATTATCAGGTTAACGAAAAAGGCTATTACGGTGAGTTCGGGGGGGCATACATCCCCGAAATGATGGTGCCGAATATTGAGGAATTGAGCACGAGATACCTTGAGATAATCAATTCGTACGATTTCAAACAGGAATTTATAGGTTTGCTCAAAAATTATGTAGGCCGGCCATCGCCTTTGTATTTTGCTAAACGTCTTTCAGAAAAATATCAAAGTAATATTTATCTGAAGCGCGAAGACTTGAACCACACCGGTTCGCACAAGATTAACAATACGATCGGACAAATTCTGGTTGCCAAAAAACTGGGCAAGCACCGAATTATTGCTGAAACAGGTGCCGGTCAGCATGGTTTGGCAACAGCAACAGTTTGTGCGCTGATGGGGCTGAAATGTATTGTGTACATGGGTGCCGTTGATGTGGAGCGTCAGGCGCCAAACGTAAAAAAAATGCGTATGCTTGGTGCCGAAGTGATACCGGCTATCAGTGGCAATCAAACCCTGAAGGACGCTACCAATGAGGCTATGCGTGATTGGATCAATAATCCGGTTGACACGCACTACATCATTGGGTCTGTGGTTGGTCCGCATCCTTATCCTGATATGGTTGCCCGGTTTCAGTCGGTTATTTCTGAAGAGATTCGATTTCAGCTTGAAGAGCAAACTGGTAAGGAAAATCCGGATCGTGTGATTGCCTGCGTGGGTGGAGGAAGTAATGCTGCCGGTGCTTTTTATTATTTTCTCGATCAGGAAAAAGTTGAGTTAATAGGTGTTGAAGCTGCCGGGAAAGGTGTTGATACTACTGAAACTGCTGCAACATTGACATTGGGAACTCCCGGCGTTTTGCACAGCTCACGTTCCATCCTGATGCAAACAGAAGATGGTCAGATTACCGAACCATATTCCATTTCGGCAGGACTGGATTATCCGGGAATTGGACCGATGCATGCTAATCTGTTTGCCACCAAACGGGCAAAATACTTATGGGCAACCGACGATGAAGTTCTTGAGTCAGCTTTGGAACTCACTCAACTGGAAGGAATAATTCCGGCTCTCGAATCGGCGCATGCTCTGGCTGCTCTTAAGAAAATCAAGCTTACACCTGAAGAAGTAACTGTGGTTAATATCTCCGGAAGAGGAGATAAAGACATGGAAATCTATCTGAAACATTTTGGGTATTAAAGCCCCACCCAAACCCTCCCCTAAGGGAGGGCTTAAAGAGAGATAAAACCAGCTTTTTCTAAACAAAGTATTATTAATACGTGCCGTCAAAGTCCCCCCAGGGGGATTTAGGGGGCTTCAATTTAAAAATCATGAACAACAGAATAAATAAACTATTTCAGGAGAAAAAAGAACGAATTCTTTCGGTCTATTTTACTGCAGGATATCCAAATTTGGAAGATACTGTTCCGACGATTCAGGCTTTGCAAAAAAACGGGGTCGATCTGATTGAAGTTGGAATGCCGTTTTCGGATCCCGTAGCTGACGGACCGGTAATACAGCACAGCAGTTTGATTGCCCTGCAAAATGGGATGAGCATCAGTAAACTGTTTGACCAGTTAAAAGACATCCGTAAAACGGTTGATATTCCTCTGATTCTGATGGGTTACATCAATCCGGTTCTTCAGTATGGGGTGGATGCTTTTTGCAAAAAATGTAACGAAATTGGAATCGATGGATTGATTATTCCGGATTTACCGTTGGATGTTTATGAAACAGATTTTAAGGCCATTTTTGAAGCCAATAATCTACACAATATTTTTCTGATAACACCTCAAACTTCCGAAGGGCGCCTCCGGATAATTGATGAGGTGTCATCAGGTTTTATTTACATGGTTTCGAGCAACTCAACAACAGGTGCCAAAACGAGTGTGTCCGACTTTCAGAAAAAATATTTCGAACGAATCAATTCGCTTACACTAAAAAATCCAAGATTGATTGGATTTGGGATTTCGAATGCCGAAACTTTCGGAAATGCCTGTAATTATGCGCATGGAGCAATCATAGGAAGTGCGTTCGTGAAAGCATTGGAAGGGAATGAACCGCTTGAGCAAAAAGTTTCCGGTTTTATTAATTCGATTGCAACGAAATCGTAATCTGAAAGTTGTTTTTTTGTCTCAATGAATTTTGTTATCAAAAATGTTTTGGAACAGGTTTAGTTGAAGGCTGAATATCCGCTTGTATTTCAGTAATTTAATTGTCCTGACTTGCAGTCGCTGTGTTAAACTCTGTTAATCCTGTTTTTCGACATATTATAACACCTGAAAATTCGTTATTTTCAAAGAACAGTTAGTGAAAAACAAAAAACAGAAACAATGCTAGAGTACGCTAAAGTTATTTTACCGAAAGTTAGTTTTAGCCGGGAGCTATTCCGGAAAGAACTGACCAAGTGTATTCGCTGGGTAGGAAAATCGGAACTGAATACTTTAAAAGAATGGTGTTTTGAAAATTTCAGGGAAATGTATTCCGATATTCTAAACGATGCTTTTGCGATGAAAGTAGCTTAAAACTCAAAGGGAAATGGTTTTTCCTTCAAGGCTTAAGCCCGGTATCTTTCCCGATTCAGGGATCAGTTAAAAACACTAAGGCTTCCGTAACTGGAGGCCTTTTTTCATTTGATTTAGTTCAGAAATAGTAAATAATCACATATTGTTATGATTTATTGTGATCCCGTTTCAGCAAGTTGCCCAAATCTTTGCCAATTTTCTGGAACTTCTCAAATCCCTGATTTAAAGGTTCAGAATTAATGTCACCATATTCGGTGTATTTACTGTCGATGTGGTATGATCTGGGATAAATAATGATTTTACTGGTCGATGAAAATTGTCTTTCGAGTTTTTCCTGAATATTTTCCATGCAAATGTCGTAGGAAACTGATGCACGCCGGGCTGCAATGTAGATGAACAAATCTTCGGGTAATACATGCTGGTGCAGGAGTTCAAGATCAGACAATTCGAATTGCACTGAAAACGTAATGCTTAAACTTAATTTGTGCTGTTTCAGATGTGAGGCGACGGCCTCTTTCGATTTTGAATTGCAATAGCAGAAAATATCCAGACTCAGTTCTTTCGAAAGGGCCGTCACTCGTGAAATCCAAATTCCAAATCCGTGTTCCAACTCCCCTAAAGGAGGGCAAACGACAACTAGCTTTTTGTGGCTTACCAACGGATACTTAAATTGACAGACGTAAACCGATTTGCTTGTTCTTGAGATGATTGAAGCCGTTTTCGTTTCAATGAAACGCTCAATCAAGCCTGTTTTTCCCGGCCAGCCAATGATGATGGTATCGGCCATTATTTCGCGCGAAGCCCTGATGATTCCTCCGGCAATATTGTGATCGATGGTAGCAATGAGGTTTATTTTTGTTTCGGTTGCCGAAGCCATTTTAACCAGCGACTGTAAGTTTTTTCGGGCTATTATCAGGTTTTTTTCGGCTTCTTCGTTGTTGGGTACTACCGAAAGTATGGTGATCGGATTTAATGATTTCTTATTTTTGATGAAAATGGCCAGCTCAAGTAACAATTCCATATTGCTTAAATTTGCTATCGGCATCATAATGTGTTCATCTTCTGAAATGGAATTTTTCAGGACAGGCTCATCTTTTTCTGAAGTCAGTATCCGGCGTGAAGCATTTTCGGTGACCAATGTTGCAATCAAACAAGTTACAAGAATCAATAAAATCGTTCCGTTAAGTACATACTCGCCAATAATTTTGGTTTGAAAACCCACCATTATTACTGCCAGCGTTGCCGCTGCGTGCGAGCTGCTTAATCCGAAAATGAGTTTTCGCTGATCGGGTGAATACCTGAAAATAGAACTGGTTGCCGATGCCGCAAGCCATTTGGCGGTTATAGCTACCAAAGATAAGGTCACCGCAATAATTAGTGCGGTTGGGCCTTTCAGGAGTACGGACATATCGACAAGCATTCCAACACTTATCAGAAAAAATGGTATAAAAATAGCGTTGCCGATAAATTCAATCCGGTTCATTAGGCTCGATGAGTAGGGGATGAGTTTGTTTAGTGCAAGTCCGGCAACAAAAGCGCCAATAATCGGTTCAACTCCGGCAAGCTCGGCCAGGAATGCAGCAAAAAACACGACAGAAAGTACAAAAATGTAATGCGAGGTTTTTTCACTTTCCAGTTTTTGGAAAAACCATGCTGTCACCCTTGGAATAATCCAGAACATAATGCCCGTAAAAACAGCGAGTGAACCTGCCAGTTGCATCCAAAATGCAAGGCTCAGGTCTCCGTTGTTTGAACTCAGGATAATTGCCAGAAGTATTAGGACAGCGGTGTCAGTCAGAATTGTTCCTCCAACGGTTATGGCTACGGCTTCATTTTTCGAGATTCCAAACTTGCTCACAATGGGGTACGAAACCATGGTATGGGTCGAAAACATGCTTGAAATAAGCAGGCTGGCAGTGAAACTGTAATCCAGAAAATAGTAGCAAACCGGAAATCCAATCACCAGTGGAATGGTAAAGGTCAGAAATCCAAAGACCAGACTTTTGTTTTTATTTCGTTGAAATTCTTTTAAATCGAGCTCCAATCCGGCAATAAACATGATGTACAATAAGCCTATCGTGGAGAAAAGTTTAACGGCCGAATTTTGTTCGAGTACATTAATTCCATGCGGACCAATAATTACGCCCGAAATAATTAATCCGATAATTCCCGGGATCTTCAGCTTGCGAAGCAAGATCGGAGAAAGGAGGATGATGAATAGAATGACAGCAAAAACCAACACTGGATTTTGAAACGGCCTTTCAAATTCGTGGGCTATTTGATTGAAAAAACTGGTTGCCATCCTCGATCAGTTTATGGTTTTATAACTTGTCAAACGTGCCGAAAGATAGTTGAATTAAGCATCGGAGGTTTTTTAAAGCTCATCATTTTAAACAGTCAATGTAAAAAATATGTTTTTAACCTGACAGCAATTCTTCGAATAATAGAATCATGTATAATTCTGAAGCTGCATCAATTTCTTTAATGATTTTGGTGGGGAATTTGCATGCTGTTTGTCGGTAAAGCCGGTAGTTTTCAGTATTTTAATATAATTTTGGCTAAATATTAATCTTCCTGTAATGAAATAGCTGCTATTTGCGCATACTTATTAAGCATATTGCTTTATGCAGGCAACAATTAGAAAAATAGATGTTTCGGTAATTTCAGACTTTCATCTGGCAACTCTCGCCAGTAAAGCCAAACCTCTCCTCAAATATTTAAAGTCGATACAACCCCAGACTCTTGTTTTGAATGGCGATATCATTGACTCCTGGCGTTTCAGCCGGAATTATTTTCCGAAAGCGCATTTGAAAGTCATTCGTCAGTTGTTGAAGATGATCGAAAAAGGTGTTCGTGTGGTCTACATTACCGGTAATCACGACGATGTTTTTCGCAAATTCAACAACACCAGGCTGGGGAATTTCAGCATTGTCAACCAACTCGAATTGACAATTAACAATCAAAAAACCTGGATTTTTCATGGTGATGTTTTCGATCACATCATCCATCATTCGCCATGGCTGGCTAAATTGGGTGCGGCTGCCTATGGTTTTCTTACGCTGTTTAATAAATTCATCAATGTGTTTCTGAAAGCCATCAGTGGAAAGGAAATGATTCTTTACAAATCGATGAAAGATCGTATCTCGAAAAGAAAAGCGGTGCTTACTAATTTCGAGAAAGCCATCGCCAATGCCGCTATCAGCAAAAATATTGATATTGTGATTTGCGGACACACGCATATTCCGACTGATAAATCCATTGCGACCGATAAAGGTTCTGTAAGGTATATCAATTGTGGCGATTGGGTGGAACATTTTTCGGCTGCCGAGTGTGTAGATGGAAAGTGGACTCTGAACTATTTTGTGCCGGATATGGAAGAAGAGATCGAATCGCCCAACGATGAACTTTTTATTCCGGATAAAAAGCAAATGTACAAGTCAATTATCGAAGAGCTTGCCGTGGCAGCGTTCTTTTAATAATCATCAATGAAAATTCTATACGCCATACAGGGAACAGGAAACGGGCACCTCGCCCGCGCAACTGAAATTGTACCCATCCTGAAGTCGATGGCCGACACAGATGTGCTGGTCAGTGGTACTCAGGCCGATCTTAAAGTTCCGTTCAAAATCGATTATCAGTTTTCAGGATTAAGTTTTATAATTGGCAAAAAGGGAGGAGTCGATCTTTGGAAAACGGTTTGGAAAATGCCTGTACGGCAATTTATTAAAGATATCCGTAGTCTTCCGGTCGAGAAATATGATTTGATCATCAACGATTTTGAACCTGTATCAGCCTGGGCTTGTCGCCTTCGGGATAAGGAATGTGTTGGGCTTAGCCATCAGAATGCCGTTTTACATCCATCGGCACCTCAGCCTGAGTTCACCGATGTGGTTGGAAAATATATTCTGAAACATTATGCTCCCGCTAGCTATAAATATGGTTTTAACTTTAACCCTTTCTCTCCTGATGTTTTCCCTCCTGTCATTCGTCACGACATCCGAAATGCTGAATCAACCAATCAACCGCACTATACGGTTTATTTGCCCGCCTACAGCGATCAGCAGATTCAGGATGTTTTATCACGGATTCCGGATGCCGAATGGCAGGTTTTTTCCAAACACTCAAAAACTACATATACAAACGGCAATGTTCATTTTCAACACGTTTCGCTCGAAGGTTTCACGAAGAGTTTTCTCAGTTGTACCGGATTAGTCTCTACTGCCGGGTTCGAAGGTCCGGCCGAAGCCATTTATATGGGCAAAAAGTTGTGTGTAATTCCGATGAAAAAGCAATATGAGCAATATTGTAATGCGGCCTACCTAAAATCGATGGGAATCAAAGTCCTTGATCATTTTTCCGATTCGGCTCCGGTACTGGCTGAATGGGTTCGAAGCTCCAAGGCTCTCGAAGTCAATTTCCCGGATCTGACCCGAGATATATTGGAAGGAATACTGGTGAAGCATGGGGAAAAACAGCCCAATCTGGAGTTTCAAAACTTAAACCTGAAATTTTCATAACACTCCTTTCTCCGGAAGATATTTCCAGAACCGTTTCGGAAGAAGTTGCCGGTGTACTTTGTCGTTTTTTCGCTCCTGAATACAAATACTTCGGTAATATTGTTTCCACAATTGCTGAAAAAGCTTTTCATCTTCAGCTAAAAGCGAAGCATGCAATTGCCCGTTCTGCGTATTAACTTTGAGATCGTCAAACTCTACCCGTGAAACATTTTTCAGGTCGTACAAAAAACCATAATTGCGTTTCAGGTCGTAAATAATCCACGACTGATCGGCGTACCGGTCTTTGAAATGCGGAATACACAGCGGAAGCACATCATACATTGGGGCAAACGACGCATAATAGCTGCCTTCTATGGTTTTCTGAAACCGCACAAACATATTGATGCGGTGAGCTTCCTTGCAGATTTTCTGGTGCAGTTTGGTTAGATCAAGGACAAGCGGGTTCGAAAAATTGGTTTCTTCGTTTTTCTCCGAATCGATTATCAATCGAATGTATCTGACAAGAAACATCGGTGTATCCGGCATCCCGGCCAGAAATGCCCGGTAAATGCGGTGTCCGTTTTCCTCCGATGAATGTGCTATAATTCCTTTCCAGACACGCTCAGCCTTTCGTTCGTCAGTAATAATTGTGAGGATTGAACCAAATAAAACATTCTGACTTCCTTCTCCTGAAAGGATTTCATCAGGGAACTGCTTTCTCTGGTAACTGTCAAAAACCAAAGTAAGCAATCCTTCAAAAGTGTTGTCAAACGAGAAGATGTTCATGGATATCGTGTTATGTGTTGCAAGTTAGTCGAAACCTGTAACTCGAAACATTTTCCATTGCGCACTGCGACTGATAACTGTTTACGACTTCAGCGCCGGCATCATTGGCTGGAATAGTTTCAACTGAATGGCACCGTCGTTTCCAACAGGCTTTTTTTCGAGCAAAAGCTGCCGGACAAACTCGGGTTTTAATTCCTGAATATTTTTCGAGCGGAGTTCGTTGCAGGTGATAAAATACCTTGCCCGTTTCATCACGACTCCCATTTTTTGCAGATGTGCCGAATTGAGCCGGTTGTGCATACGGGCAGCCAGAATCAGTTGTACCGAACGCGTTCCGATTCCCGGAATCCGAAGCAGCATCAGTGGATCAGCTTTGTTGATATCAACCGGAAACAGGTGAGGATTACGCAAAGCCCAGCTTACTTTCGGATCAAGTTCCAGATCGAGATTTGGATTTTCTGCGTTTACAATTTCGTCGCTCCGGAAGCCGTAAAACCTCAGAAGCCAGTCGGCCTGATACAAGCGGTGTTCGCGGCGGAGTGGGGGCGAAGGCAAGGCCGGAAGCCGGTTGTCGTAGGTGTTTACCGGAATATAGCCCGAATAATAGACCCGTTTTAAATCACGTTTGGAGTACAAGGCTGATGATAGTTTCAGGATGGTATGATCCGAGTCGTCTGTTGCTCCGATAATGAGCTGTGTACTTTGTCCCGAAGGACTGAAAAGAGGCGCTGTCCGGTATTTTTTGCGTTCTTCTTTCGATTCCGCAATATTGGCTGAGATAATCTTCATGGGTTCCACACGCTTCTGAAATCTTTGTCCGGAGCCAGTATTTTCAGGTTGTTTTCGGTCGGGATCTCGATGTTCACACTCAACCGGTCGGCCCAGCGTCCGGCATCGGTAATGAGTCGCTGATTAGCTCCCGGAATGGCTTTCAGATGAATATACCCGTTGTACTTGTGTTCGACACGCAATTTTTTAGCTACGCCAATCATTTGTTCCATCGTGTGATCGGGATTTCTTAAAATTCCTGAACTGAGAAAAAGTCCTTCGATGTAATTCCGTCGGTAAAATTCGATGGTCAGGTTTGCAATTTCGTCAGGAGTGAATGAGGTACGAGGAATGTCGTTGCTTTTGCGGTTAATGCAATAGGCGCAATCGAAAATACAATAATTGCTGAGCATGATTTTGAGCAGTGACACGCAACGTCCGTCTTCGGTAAAACTATGGCAAATGCCCCACGCCGATGCATTCCCGATTCCTCCGGCGGTGTTCGTTCGTTTGGTTCCGCTCGAAGCACACGAAACATCATACTTGGCGGCTCCGGCTAAAATTTTCAATTTTTCAAGGCTGCTTTCCGAAATCATTTTCTCAGGTTTAAATTGACAGCCAGATAATCACAGCTGTCTAAACAAGATAATGGAATCAATTGGAAACTGGAAAAAGTTTGTATTTTATTTTAGAGGAGAACTATTTGTAGTGAATGTCAAAATTCTTAAATCAAAAGAGGCTGCATTTTCGGGCAGCCTCTTTTGATTATCGTTTTTGGATTGAAGATCAATCGACTGATCCGGGTATCATCCGCATTTGGAGTTTCCGCAGTCGGGACAGATTAAACAACCTTCCTGATAAGTTATGTTTTTCGATCCGCATTCGCCGCAGACAGATCCTTCAGCAACAGTTCCGTCCGGAATATATTTTTTCAGCGCGCGTGCAACACCGGCTTTCCAGCTGTTGATCGTATCGTTGTCAAATTGCAGGCTGGTAACCGTATCAACCACTTTGTGGATTGGCATTCCATGACGCAGAACTCCTGAAATCAATTTGGCGTAGTTCCAGAATACCGGGTTGAACTTGAATGACAAACCTTCGATGGTGGTTTTGTATCCTTGTTTGTTGGTATATTGAAAATCGTACCGTTTGGTTCCATCGGTGTTGACATGTTTAATGATTTTTCCGCTGGTTATAGAACGCGGTAAAAGAATACCATCCTCATCATCTGACAAACCGGTAAAAATTTCGTAAGGACGTCCATCGATTGTTCCGATAAAAGCGACCCATTTGTCTTTCGAATTTTGGAAACGAACAATGTCAGCATCCAATTCGGTTGGTCTTTTTGTAGGGAAGATGCTATCTTTCGTTACTTCTTCTTCCTCTTTTTTATTCGAGATAAGCACTCCGGAACGTGATCCGTCACGGTAGACGGTTACGCCCTTGCATCCGCTTTTCCAGGCTTCGAAGTAGAGTCTGCCTACCAGTTCTTCGTCTGCATCGGCCGGAAGGTTGATGGTAACACTGATCGAATGGTCGACCCATTTCTGGATTTTCCCCTGCATCCGAACTTTATTCATCCAGTCAACATCGTTTGATGTTGCTTTGTAGTAAGGTGATTTGGCAATTAGGGCATCCAGATCAGATTCAGGATAATTCTTTTTAAGTTCGAATCCGTTGATTTTCATCCAATCTTTGAATTTGTGATGAAAAACAACATATTCTTCCCATGAATCACCAATTTCATCGATATAGTCAACTTTTACATTTTTATCGTTCGGGTTCACTTTCCGGCGACGTTTGTAAACAGGCATGAATACAGGTTCAATTCCTGAAGTGGTCTGGGTCATCAAGCTTGTAGTTCCGGTTGGGGCAATGGTTAACAGCGCAATGTTGCGGCGTCCGTATTTCACCATATCCTGATACAACTGTTCGTCTTCAGCACGCAGACGTTTGATCATCGGGTTGTTTTTTTCACGCTCAGTGCTGAAAATATTAAATGCTCCGCGTTCTTTGGCCATAACTACCGACGAGCGGTATGCTTCCAACGCAACTGTTTTGTGGATTTCTTCACTAAAATCAGTTGCATCATCGCTCCCATAGCGTAGACCCAGTGCGGCAAGCATATCGCCTTCAGCTGTGATGCCTACGCCTGTACGGCGTCCTTCTTTTGCTTTGTTCTTTATTTTTAACCACATCGATCGTTCGATGTCCTTGATTTCTTCGTTTTCTGGATCGGCATCAATTTTCCCAAGAATGCCATCAATTTTTTCCAGTTCAAGATCAATGATGTCGTCCATCATGCGTTGAGCGAATCCGACATTTTTTTTGAATAGTTCGAAATTGAATTTTGCCTGTGGAGTAAATGGATTTTCGACATACGAATACAGGTTCACGGCAATCAATCGGCAACTGTCGTATGGACAAAGCGGAATTTCTCCGCAGGGATTCGTTGATACTGTTTTATAACCGAGGTCGGCATAACAATCAGGTACTGATTCTTTGATAATGGTATCCCAGAAAAGGATGCCCGGTTCAGCCGATTTCCAGGCATTGTGGACGATTTTACCCCAAAGGGCGGAGGCGTCAATTTCCTTTACATATTTAGGTTCTTTGGCATCAATTGGATATTGTGTCTGGTATGGTTTTCCTGCTTCAACCGCCTGCATGAAATCATCATGGATCTTTACAGAAACATTTGCTCCGGTTACTTTTCCCTGTTCCAATTTGGCATCGATGAATGATTCGGCATCCGGATGTTTAACCGAAACGGAAAGCATCAGGGCACCTCTGCGACCGTCCTGTGCAACTTCGCGTGTCGAATTGGAGTAACGTTCCATAAATGGAACAATACCTGTTGAGGTTAGGGCCGAGTTTTTAACTGGTGAGCCTTTTGGGCGTATGTGGGAAAGATCGTGACCAACACCACCGCGGCGTTTCATTAGTTGTACCTGTTCCTGGTCAATCTTCAGGATGCCACCATACGAGTCGGAGTTTCCGTCATTTCCGATCACAAAGCAGTTCGACAGTGATGCAATCTGGAAATCGTTGCCGATACCTGTCATTGGACCTCCCTGTGGTACGATGTATTTAAAGTCTTTCAGAAGTGCGAAAATCTCATCTTCGGTCATCGGATTTTCGTAATTCTTTTCAATTCTTGCAATTTCCGATGCCAGGCGTCGGTGCATATCGTCAGGAGTATGTTCGTAAAGATTTCCGTACGAATCCTTCAATGCATATTTATTTACCCAGACCCTTGCTGCAAGGTCATCCCCTTTGAAATAATTTAGCGAAGCCTCGAAAGCTTCATCCTGTGTGTAGGTTTTTGTTTCTGTCTTTGGTTCAGTTGCCACGTTGTTGATTGCCATGCTTCAAAAATTTTGATCTTTAATAAGTGATAATCTATTGAAAACGTGATGAAATATTACGTCACGCTGAGTTAATTTTCTGTTAGCCAAGATAAGTCCTTCGTTTAATAAAACGGTTACTTATTTTGGATATAAATAGATAAGTTATCAACTTTCTAATGTTAGTATGTTGATATTGAATGGATTGAACTTATTCCAGTTAGAATAAGTTTACAGAAATGAAAATTAAATTTCGAAAATTGGATTCTAATTTTCAGGAAATCATCTGTTATAAAGCTGTTTGAGGAAGATTGTAGACTGGTCGGATCGGGCGGGTTTCACTTTCAGTGTTTGTTGAAAACTTTGTCTAAAACAATTTGTGTTGCTCCGATATTTTGCCTGGTAAATGTAATGCATTTGCCGGAAATCAAATCCTTTTTTTCGGTATCGTTTAGTAATTGATTCAGGATGGATTGAAATGATGAAAAATCAGAAACAGGGAAAGCGATACCAAGTTCAACCATACTGGTCGCTTCATGGAATTTCAGGTAATTCGGGCCAAAAATGAGGGGCATTCCAAAAATGGCAGCTTCGAGTGTGTTGTGTATTCCAACTCCAAAACCACCTCCGATATAAGCCAGATCAGCATATTTGTAGATCGAAGATAATAATCCGATGGTATCGATAATTAGTACCTGTTTGTCGATAACAGACTCTTCGGTTGATTCTGAGTAACAAATTTTCGGACTTTCCAGCAGACTGATTAACCGTTCAATGTTTCCCTTCTTCGTTTCGTGTGGTGCAATAATGAATTTTGTTTCCGGATGACTATGGATGTATTGAGCCAACAGTTCTTCATCGGGTTTCCATGTGCTTCCGGCAACCACCAGCTGACTGTCGCCTTTAAATTTTTCAACGATTGAAATATTTTTACCTTTCCGTGCAATTTCAGCAACACGGTCGAAGCGTGTATCACCTGCTTTAGTTACATTCTTCAAACCTAAACGGCCAAGCAATTCAACCGACTGTTCGTCCTGAACAAAGAAATGCTCAAAACTAAAAAGCATTTGGCGGTACCATCTTCCCATAAGCGAGTTTTTAAAAAACAGCTGATTCTCGCGGAAAATAGATGAAACAATATAGAGTGAAATATTTTTTTTCTTCAGCTCGCTGATGTAATGGAACCAGAATTCGTACTTTACAAAGAATACAATTTCGGGACGAACCAATTCGATCAGTTTTTGAGCATTACGTTTGGTGTCGGCAGGTAAATAAAAAATGTAATCGGCCAGGTCAAAGTTTTTTCTGATTTCATATCCTGAAGGTGAAAAGAAAGTCAGGAATATCTGGTATCCCGGATGTTGTTTCCGGATGGCTTCAATAATCGGACGGCCTTGTTCGAATTCGCCCAGCGAAGCACAATGGACCCAGATAATAGGTCGGTCATGTTTGATTTTGGCTTTTATCCCGTCAAAAACCTGTTGGCGCCCTTTGTTGATCTGGCTGGCTTTGATGTTGAAAGGAGCAGCCAGTTTAATCAGTATGGAATAGAAAAAAATGGAAAGGCTATATAGGGTGTTCATTCAGTTTTTCTTTTGGGTCTGTAAAAATAGCGTTTTTTGTGCTGTAATTTGTTGAATCGGATTACAGGCTTGAAAGATAACCGCTATCTTTTTTTAAACGGGGCTGCATCGAAGCCTCAACTGCCAGCTGGTCGCACCGTTCATTCTCCGGAATGTTGGCATGTCCTTTCACCCATACAAATTTTACCTGATGCTTTTGGTAAACTTTCAGAAAACGAAGCCACAGATCTTCATTCTTTTTTGCTTTAAACCGAATTTTCACCCAATTCCATATCCATCCTTTTTCAACGGCATCAACCACATATTTTGAATCAGAATAAATGGTCACCTGCGAGTTTTCAATCTTAAGGGCTTCCAGTCCGGCAATAGCAGCCATTAATTCCATCCGGTTGTTGGTTGTCAGTTCAAATCCGTCCGACAATTCTTTCCTGAATTGTCCGGCAAGTAAAACTGTTCCGTATCCTCCTGGGCCAGGATTTCCACGGGCGGCACCATCGGTGTAGATTGTAATTTTCAAGGGTTAACGTTTTTCAGTTAAAAAGAAAGACCCGCAAAATACGGGTCTTTCTGGTATAATAAAAATTAATTATTACTTTACAATAGTCATTTCATCGATGAGGTTTTGCGCACCGGCCATTTTATCGATGGTCCAAAGTACAAAACGGATATCGACATTGATGCATTTTTGCAGTTCGTTTTCGAATGCAAGGTCACCACTCATGGCTTCCCAATTGCCATCAAAGGCGATTCCAATCAGTTCTCCTTTGTCATTAATAACGGGGCTTCCGGAATTTCCACCGGTGATGTCGTTATTGGTAGTGAAACAGGTATGAAGGCTTCCGTCAGCATCGGCATAACGGCCATAATCTTTGGCTTCAAAGAGTTCTTTCAATTTGGCAGGTACCTCAAATTCATCGTCGCCGGGAATTTCTTTTTCGATGTATCCGTTCAAAGTGGTGAAATAGTTGTATTTAACTCCATCGCGGGGAACATAGTCGCCCACTGTACCATAAGTTAAACGCATGCTAGAATTAGCATCCGGATAGAATGTCTTATCGGTTTCCATTTCCATCAGACCTCCAACAAACAAACGATTTCCTTTCTCCAATGCATCAGTAGTCTTACTGGTTTCATTGCCAATCAGACTCATCATCCTAAAAATGTCGAGTGATGCCTGGAATATCGGATCCTTCTTAAGTGTCTTAGCTTTTGGCGCTTCAAAGAATTTGACCAATCGCTCCTTGCTTTCGAAGATTGACTTTTCGTATAATTCTTTGGTGTATTTCTCGAAATCGTTGTCGTATTTGGTTCTTACGATCCGGAAAAATGGAGGATAGTATTGTGGGGCAACATTCTCCTGGTAAATGCGGAAAAGTGCAGCAGCTATTTTTTGATCGGTTTCGGAGTCGTAATCTTTAAAGAATTCATCCAGTCCGTCTTTTACACGTTCGCTGGCCAGGCTAACATGTTCCGAATTTTTATCCGATTTTAGTGCATCGTAAAGCGGCCGTGTGCGGTAGGCAAAATAGAAGATTTCCGGTCCGCGAACCATTGACTCCATCATGTATTCAAAGGCTGTTTCATCCTGAAGGTCTTTGTATGAGTTTGAAATCAGGCTGAGGGCCTCGCCATACTTTGCTTTTCGCTGTGGATCTGCATTTAGCCATTGGGTGAACTGAGCTTCCAGTTGTCTTTTCTTTTCCAAAACATTCAGGTGCTCAAGACCCTCGTTTTGTCCGATGCTGTATTTGTAATAGTTTGCGCTGCGGGCATATTTGGACGAATACATAATTCTGGCTTGCCGCGATGTACTCATGAATTCTTTCATGATGCGTTGTTTCTCACCGCGGGTTTTAATTCGTATCGGATTGGTAACCTTCATGGTATAATCAATTCCAAAAGAGGTTTTGTAGCGGTTGGTATTTCCGGGATAGCCCAAAACCATTGCGAAATCGTTCTTCTGATAACCTTTCAGCGAGATAGGAAGATGATATTTGGGTTTGTAAGGAACATTATCCGGTGAGTAAGCAGCTGGTTTCCCATCTTTCCCGCAGTAAATACGAAACATGCTAAAGTCTGCGGTATGACGGGGCCACATCCAATTATCGGTGTCGCCACCGAATTTCCCCATCGATTGTGGCGGTGCCCCAACCAACCGGATATCCCGGAACGTTTCAGAAACAAAAAGGTAGTATTTGTTATCGTTGTAAAGTGACTGAACACGGGCTTCGTAATGCGTATCGCCAATAGCTTCTTTTTCAATTTTTGAAGACAGTTCACGAACCTTTTTACCACGTTCATCTTCGCTCATCTGATCGGTTAACTGAGGCAAAATCTGTTCTGTTACGTCTTTGAAACTGATCAGAAATGAGGCAGATTTTCCTGGATTGGGCAATTCTTCTTCTTTTGTTTTAGCCCAGAATCCATCTCTCAGGTAATCATGGTCAACCGTACTGTGCTCCTGAATTTCATCGAACCCACAATGGTGGTTGGTCAGAAGCAAACCTTCGTCAGAAATAAGTTCGGCAGTACATGATCCGTGATCGAGTGCAACAACCGCATCTTTCAGGCTCGAATGGTTTATGCTGTAAATTTCTTCGGCATTCAGCGAACATCCCTCTTTCTTCATTTGGTTGATATTCAGTTTTTCAACCAAAGCAGGCAACCACATCCCCTCGTCGGCCTTCACTATTCCAGGTGTAAAAACCAGGATGGAGGCGACAATTGCTAAAAATAGTTTCATTAGATAAATTGAATGTATTATAAATGGAAAATTAAAACGCAAAGATATGGATATATGCTTATATCCAAATCAATTTCAGAGAAGCCTGTAATAAATCATGTTAATATACATTAACGGACACTAAAAATCATCCGGTAACATCGATTATTCATTGCGGTAAGGCTAAAAATGATTCACACCCTTCAGAAATGTTATCTTTGTGGCGAAAATTTAATCAGCAGAAAACATGGAAAGAAAAGTGAGGGTTCGGTTTGCGCCCAGTCCAACAGGCCCGCTTCACATGGGTGGAGTGAGAACTGCTTTATTTAATTATTTGTTTGCCAAAAAACACGGAGGCGATTTCCTTTTACGCATCGAAGATACCGATCAAAACCGGTTTGTACCGGGAGCCGAGGAATATATTATCGAATCGTTAAAATGGTGCGGTCTGGTGCCCGACGAAGGTGCCGGCTTTGGCGGTGATCTGGGGCCTTATCGCCAGAGCGAACGTAAACCAATGTATAAAACATACGCTGATTCTCTGATCGAAAACGGATTTGCGTATTATGCTTTCGATACCCCGGAAGAATTGGATGCAATTCGGAAGGAAGCCGAAGCTAAAAAACAGGTTTTTTCGTACGATTTACATACCCGTAACGGATTGAAAAATTCGCTCACCCTTGCTGCTGACGACGTTTCGGCACGGCTTCAAAGTGAAGAATCCTATGTGATCCGTTTCAAAATGCCTGAAAACCGTGAAGTTGTTGATGAAGATTTGATTCGAGGACATGTGTCGTTCAATACCAATCAGCTCGACGATAAAGTTTTGTACAAGTCTGACGGCATGCCAACCTATCATCTGGCCAATGTGGTCGACGATCACCTCATGAACATTACGCATGTGATCCGTGGAGAAGAATGGCTTCCGTCGATGCCCCTACATATCTTATTGTACGAAGCACTGGGTATTTCCGAAACCCGCCCGCGCTTTTCGCACCTTCCGCTTATTTTGAAACCTGAAGGAAAAGGGAAACTGAGCAAACGTGACGGAGATAAAATGGGATTCCCGGTTTTTCCACTACTCTGGAAAGACGCTAAAACCGGAGATATTTCGAGAGGTTACCGCGAAGATGGTTATTTCCCGGAAGCTTTTATCAATATGCTTGCTCTGCTGGGTTGGAGCCCGGGAACCGAACAGGAATTCTTTTCGATGGATGAACTGATCGAAAGCTTTGATCTGACCCGTGTGGTGAAATCAGGTGCCAGGTTCGATCCGGAGAAAGCCAAATGGTTTAACCGCCATTATTTACAACAGAAGACGCCAGCTGAAGTGACTGACTTGTTTCTTCCAATTCTGAAAGAAAAAGGAATTACTCCTGATTTACAGCAGCTCGAACGAATTGTGGGAATCATTCAGGAACGTTGCGAATTTGTGAAAGATTTATGGGAACAGGGACATTTCTTTTTTCAGGCTCCTGAAAGTTACGATGAAAAGATTGTTCAGAAGAAATGGAAACCCGATACCAACGAAAAACTGGAAACCATATCCGCTTTTTTTGAAACGATTACGGATTGGAATGCCGCTGGAATAAAAGACTTGTTCTCAGCTTTCATGACAGAGAAAGAATGGGGGTTTGGAATGGTAATGGTTCCGGTTCGGTTAGCTTTGGTAGGTACGAGTACCGGACCCGATTTATTCGAAATATTCGAACTGATTGGCAAAGAGGAAACAATCAGGAGGATAAAAATGGCAATCAGTAAAATTAATTGATTGAGATTTGTATGTAAGGTTCAATATCATTAACTTTTCTGAAAAATTGACTTTATGAACTTACAATTTATTTCCGACAGCAAGGGGCAAACAACCGGGGTTTTCATCCCTATTAATGATTGGAATGCACTTAAAAGCAAATACAAGGGCCTTGATCAGGATGAAATGGATATTCCATCGTGGCATTTGGATATTGTAACGGAGCGCATGGCTGATTATGAGAAAAATCCGGAACAGGCATTGGATTTTGACCAATCAATGGATGAAATTGAAAAAGAATTGTAATGTACAGGATTCTTATTTTACCGTTTGCCAGGAAAGATATCAGGGATTCGGTACTTTGGTATGAAAAGCAACAGCAAGGACTTGGGCGAAAATTTGCTTCACAAGTCCGCGATAAAGTTCATTTTATTCAACAAAATCCTGAATCTTTTAATGTGAAATATGGCAATCTGAGGACTGCTGTTTTAACAACTTTCCCTTATCTGATTCATTACTTCATTGATGAGTCAGAAAAATTGGTGATCATTTCTGCGGTTCTTCATACCAGCCGGAATCCGACGACTTGGCAAAAACGATAAATTAGAGATGCTCCTGTCAAATTTTAAAGGCTCCGATCTTTCCAAAAGGTCGGAGCCTTTCGTTTTCATGTCAATCCCGACGGTGGAATCACTTCATCGTCTTATGGGGAAGTTATGCTGGATCGTTCGGTTAGAGAATCAGCATTCTGGGTAAAGACGCACGGCTGTGCGTCTCTACGGATGAACCCAACGGGTTGGAGACTTTGGTGTGAGAGAATAAAATCATCCCGATGAATCATTTTATTCTCACGCAGAAATGTTTCGTGAACACAACTGTGGCCGACCTCCTTTTCTCCTTTTGAACAAAACCACAGTTGTGGCTGACCTCTTTTTTCTGATTTGAACAAAACCACAGCTGTGGTTAAGCTCCTTTTCTCATTTTGAAGCAAACCACAGTTGTGCTTGACTCCCTTTTCCTGAAAGGAATAAAAACACCGTTGTGGTCAACCGTCATCTGTTTTACCGCATTCTGAATTTATCTCAAAAATGCCTGAGATTAGTCTTATTTACCACTGAATACGGATGGTTTTGTGATTTTATTGTGATAAATTAGCCTGTACCGTATCAAACTAAAAACAAAACGATTATGAAACTAAAACTGGAACCTTTAGCTACGGCAAATCTGACCAACATGGAAGTGGGACAATTGATTCACCGGCATTTGAGTGATCTGGCAACTATCGATCCCGCTTTACAGACTGATGAGCCTTTTAAAGCTTACACCAATGATCTGGGCTTGCAACTGAGCGAATACCAGAAAGGTCTGTTTCTGGTGAAAAAGAATGAAGCGACTGAAAACATTGTATTGGCTGATGCTTATCGTGATAATGCGATTATTGCATTTGGAATTGCACTTAAATTATATGCTTATTCAGAAAATCCGATTGAAGCGAATGCCAGCCGCAGTCTGAGTATTTTATTTGATAAATATAAAAATCTGGCTACTTTAAACTATGAAGCTGAAACGCTTGGCATCGACAAGTTGGTTAGCGAACTTTTAAGCCCTGCCTACAGTGGTAAAGTTAGCATCTTGCAGATGCTTCGGTATGTAACCAGGCTACAAAATGCCAACGAGAATTTTAAATCTCTTTTTGGCAGCCGCATGGTGGCTACTGCTATGATAGAGACCTATGACATGAAAATCCTTCGCACCGGCTTACTGAATAAATACAGCGACTTTGCTAACTATATGCTTTCCATGGCCAAAGCAACTAACAAGCCCATGTTTGATACTGCGCTTAACTTGATCAACACTGCCCGCAAATATTACAACGATATGGTGTCAAAGCGCACTGCTCCAAAAGCCGTAAAAGAAAAACCTGAAGCATAATATAATTTGTAATTTTGGTGAAATAAGCAAACCCGCTAATCCTCATTTGAAAATGAGCTTGGCGGGTTTGTTGTTTAGTCGTATTTATATAAACAGATTTCAAATTTGAACAGATGCCAGCAAATACAGCAACGCTCAATTAATGATCAGAAATTTTTTCTTGGCCGTTATACTTAGCTGACGGATATGAATAACTTTAATGTCGGGCTTTAGCTCTGGTGATGTTTAAATCATTTTCAGGTCGACTCCTGACAGAATTAGAATAATCAGGATTAGCCCAACCACAATCCGGTACCAGCCAAACACTTTAAATCCATGTTTTTGCAGGAAGGTGATGAAGGTTTTAATGGCAATCAGCGCGACAATAAACGCGACAATGTTGCCAATAATCAGGATGCCAATATTGTCCACATTAAAATGTTTGTAGTCTTTCAGTAGTTTGTAAGCCGAAGCTGCAGCCATGGTCGGTACGGCCAGAAAAAAGGAAAATTCAGCAGCATTCGTTCTGCTTAGTTTTTGTTGCATCCCTCCAATAATGGTTGCAGCAGAGCGCGAAACTCCCGGAATCATAGCTATGCATTGCCAAAAGCCGATTTTTAGAGCTTTCGGATAAGTGACTTCCTGATTTTTGTTTTCCTTGTTAAACCATTTGTCAACAAACAAAAGAAGTATACCCCCAACAAGCAGCATAATAGCTACGACCAATACATTTTCAAGCAGACTGTCGATTAAATCAATAGCCAGAAATCCAATGACCGCTGCCGGAATGAAAGCCACCAGTAATTTTTTATAAAATGTCCAGCTTTGAACAATACGCATTAAAAACCGGTGCAGAGACCGAATCATCCGGTTCGATGATTTTATTTTTTCTTTATCGGCGGGAGTGATGTCCGGCAGAAATTTTTGCCAATAGAGCACAACCACAGAGAGAATTGCTCCAAACTGAATGTTCACGGTAAACGCTTTGGTAAATTCGTCGATGTTCATACCGAGCAATGCTTCGGTAATAATCATGTGTCCGGTTGAGGAAATGGGCAGAAATTCGGTGATTCCCTCCACTATGGCAATAACAATGGCTTCGAATAATGTCATGACTGGTCCTGTAATAATTGGTATACTTTCTAAGATTATTGTTTCAGGGTGTAAAAGTAGGTTTTTCCTTCACTTCGGTTATCAAAATTGAAAATTTCCTTTCCGCGATGCAAATTATAAAAGGCCAGCATGGCGATATCACCCGCACAGAACAACGAATGCAGGCACATTACTGTAAGAAAAAAATACATGATCGGTTGATCGTTTGTTGTTAAAATAACCAGTAAACAAACAAATTTCACTATAAGGAATGGTGCCAGAGCTACAACATGAAATGCTTTTGAGTTAATTACCTGCATGTCGGCCATGGCATAAAAGATAAACTTTTTCAGGATGAGGCCGAACGAAATTTTGCGCGCTCCGGTTAGTAAATAGGCCAGCGCGTGTAAGAGTTCATGAATAATAATTAAAAGGGTAAACGAGAATAAAAGTCCGTAAATAGTTCCGAGAAACAGTTGCGATTCTCCCTTTATCAATTCAATTATGCCATTCGCAAAAAAGTAGCCGAATACCAGCATCATTATTATCTGATAGATAGAATAAATCCAGATAATGTATTTTTCTTCGCTGATTTGCTTCATCACAAATTCGCGAAGCTTTTGATGAGAAACTTCAGTTAAGAGTTCAAATTCTCCATTGTTTTGTAAGTCTTCAGGAACCAGCTTTTTTCTCATTTTTATTTGTTTCTGATGATCTGAGCCAATGCCTTCAGGTTTATTAAACGGGATGCAAAGGCAAAAATTATGCTCGCCCCAATCATCGTAAAAAAACCAAGATGCCAGTCGGTAATTTGAAGGCTAAAGTAACCTGTCAGGAATACAAAACCAATAAACAAAATCAATTTCCCGATTAAACGGTAATTAATTTTCAGTTTCATAATGATAACAGCAAGTATCGTTTGAGCGATTGCTGTAAATATCTGTGTTGTCAGGCTTGCCCAGGCTGATCCGAGAGCCTGAATATGCGGTATCAGAATTAAATTCAGGCCAATATTCAGAATCATTCCTACAACAGCCATCCAGTTAAGCTGACGGATACTTCCATTTGCTGTAAGTAGGGTGCCAAAAATATAAGTTGTAGTTATTCCCAGAAAACTAATCATCAGCAGCCGGAAAATGGATGCCGACAATTCGCTGTTGCTGTAATTCAGTAAAATCATGATTTCGTGACCGTAAAAGCCCGAAGACAGGCTGATGATGATTGCCGGAACAAACAACAGCAGAAATGAAAACTGCACCATTGGGCCAATGTCGTCTTTTTGTTTGATCATGCGGGCAAAAATAGGCAACAGTAGGCCGGCAAATAAAACGCCAAACATCGAGACTGCATCGAGCAGACGGAATGCATGGGCATAAATACCGGCTTGCTCTCTCCCGTTTGGCAATAACCGTTCGAGCATGACCGAGTCGATCCGGTTGTAGAATGACATCAGCAAGATCAGCAAGGCATACGGATAACTTTTTCTCAGGAAGACTATAAAAAAACGGCTGTCGAAATGGAATTTAAGCTTCCCAGTGTGCGCCAGTACAACTCCAAATGTGATAAAACTGGTTATTATATAGGCTGCCGTCTGAGCATAAACAAACCATTCAATCCTGAAGGTGTGGTGTGTGATGTTGGTAAACAAAAGAACAGAGCAGATCATGATCATCAGGCTCCGATCCAGTACCGAAAGCAGACTGTCGGTTCGGAAAAGATGCAATCCGCTGATGTTTGAACGTAAATAAAACGTGAATGAGATGATAAACTGGTTTAATATCAGGAAGATTAACAGATGCAGCTGAATTGCCCTGTATCCGATAATCAGTGCAACTACTATGCAAATAACCGCATAAACACCGGCCAGCATAAACTTCAGACCAACAATATTACTGATGTATTTTTTGAGCAGTTGGCTGTGCTGTGCAATGTTTTTATTGTTGTAACTGGTTATCCCGAGATCAAGGAAGATATTCAGGATCATTGAGAAATTCAGAAGCGAAAAGTACAGTCCATAGCTTTCGTCACCAACCAGATTTTGAACGGTAAGGTCGATTCCGAATATCCAGAAAGGTTTGATTAAAACATTCAGAAAGAGGAGCAGTAAAAGATTTGTAAAAAACTTCCGTTTCAATCGGGTAACTTTTTCTGGTTTGATTAAAGTACTTCAAAATTAGCATTTTTTTGAACAGACTTTGTACATTTGAATAGATTTCGAAACCATAACCAATATCTATGATAATTGCTGTTAATACCCGTTTGTTGATTCAGGGAAAGCTCGAAGGAATCGGGTGGTTTACACGGGAAACTTTATCCCGGATAACTCGGGATCATCCTGAACATCAGTTTCTGTTTATCTTCGATCGCCCCTATGCAAACGAATTTATATTCTCCGAAAATGTGACTCCCATTGTTTTATCACCGCCAACAAGGCATCCCATACTTTGGTATATCTGGTTCGAGTTTCAGATTCCACGAATATTAAAGAAGTATAAGGCCGATTTGTTTTTTTCTCCGGATGGATATTTGTCGCTCAATTCACGGGTTAATCAGTTAGCGGCTATTCATGACATCAACTTTGCGCACCGGCCCAAAGATTTGCCCTGGCTGAAAGCAGCTTATTACAATCACTTTTTCCCACGGTTTGCCCGCAAAGCCAAACGAATTGTTACGGTTTCTTTTTTTTCGAAAGAAGACATTACCCGTACCTATAAAATCAGCAATGATAAAATTGATGTGGTTTATAACGGTGTAAATACCATTTATACGCCTACTTCGGAAGAAGAAAGAATTGAAGCAAAGATGACCTATTCGGCTCATAAAGATTATTTTCTGTTCATTGGATCGTTGCATCCACGTAAAAATATTTGCGGATTATTGCGTGCATACGATGCATTTCGAACCTTAGTCGAATCGGATGTGAAGCTGCTTATCGTTGGCGAAAGTATGTTTAAAACGAATGACATTGAACTGACCTACGAAGGTATGCGCTTCAGAGATGATGTTGTCTTTACCGGACGACTGAATAATGATGAGTTGCATCAGGTGCTGGGTGCTGCATTGGCTTTGACTTTTATTCCATTTTTTGAAGGATTCGGTATCCCGATTATAGAGGCGATGAGTACCGGCGTGCCTGTGATTTGCTCGAATACGACTTCATTGCCTGAAGTTGGGGGTAGTGCTGTTTTTTACGTTGATCCGTTTTCGCTGAATCAGATCAAAGATGGCATGATCCGTATTTTTCAGGAAAAAGAACTTCGTGATTCGCTGATTGAAAAAGGGTTTGTGCAAAAAGATAAATTTAGCTGGGACAAAACAGCCGACTTGCTTTGGGGAAGTATCCAGATTTGCGCGAATACATGATACCCGGTGAAATGTCCCGAAAAAAAATAACACTAAAATCATTGGATGAAGAAAAGCGTACTACAACTCTTTCTGCAAAAAGGCAGAATTGAAGCTGGTTGTGATGAGGCAGGCCGTGGATGTTTGGCGGGCCCTGTATTTGCCGCGGCAGTAATTCTACCTGCAAATTTCGAGAATGAATTGCTTAACGATTCGAAAAAGCTGACTGAAAAACAAAGGTATTCACTTCGTCCAATCATTGAAGAACAGGCATTGGCTTTTGCGGTCGGTATTGTTGATAATCATGAAATTGACCGGATTAATATTCTAAATGCTTCGTTTTTAGCAATGCACCGGGCAATTAACCAACTGGCCCTGAAACCGGAATATTTGCTGATTGATGGCAACCGGTTCAAAGCTTATCCTGACATTCCGCATACCTGCATTATAAAAGGTGATGGTAAATTCTCATCCATCGCAGCAGCTTCGATTTTGGCAAAAACATACAGGGACGACTATATGGTTGCAATCCATCAGGAATTTCCGCAATACGACTGGTTGAAAAATAAGGGATATCCAACTTTGCACCACCGGGAAGTTGTCCGGGAAATCGGAATTACGCCTTATCACCGAAAGACGTTTGCCAATCAGGGCGATGAACTTAGGCTAAATTTGTAAACATATTTGAAAATGAAATGATTGGTGTGTTGCTGCTGAAGGTCAATCAATCGCAGAAAAGCAGTGATGACAGTTTTATATGACTGTCTTGACTTGTAATCTTTTCCCTTCCATTTTGAACTGAATGTATTGTGTTCAGGAGTGAAAAGCATCTTGCCTTTTCAACATCCTGATACATCATACAAAAGCCCATCGGTTAAAATCTTATTTAAAAACATGAGAGTCGAGTATCTACCTAATTTTCAAATGGAGTCATTAAATGGTCATTAATTGTCATTGATTGTATTTCAAATGACTACAAGTGACGATAATGACTATCCAATGACCATATTCTTCAGAACGAAAATCTCATTGGGTAAGGATGCGGCTATTCATTTCTAAGAATCAAAAACAAGTACTGATTTTTGCCTGCAGCCCATTAAGCCTCGTTGTCGTCGTCATCAAAATCCTTATCGGCATCGTCGAAAGGTTCATCGGCAACATCTTCAATTTCATTGGTCTCAGCTTCGTCGGCAAGCATTTCATCATCAGAATACTTGTTTTCATATTCTTCTTTTGCACTATCCTTGAGTGACCCTGTGCTGTCATAATCATCATCGTCTTCAATGATTTTTTCGGCTTCATAAATGGTCATCCGAACCAGATAGTATTTGTCTTCGGTTTCGTAAGGCAATGCACTTACCCGCTTGCCTTCCTTGTTGTTGAAATAAATCAGGCTATCGCTATATCCGCTTGTATATTCAAGTTTGATTTTTTCCTGAATTTCAGGATCTAGCTTGTCATAATCCTTGATGATTCTGGGTTTGTTCGAATTCATTGATAAATGTTTTAGTGCGATGATATGAAAAAAAAATATAAATATTGAGCGGCGAATATAAATGAAAATCTATTTTCAGCGCAGCTTTTTGGATTTTTATTCTGCATTTTTGCAAAAGATTATTCTCAGGCAAAATCGATCATTGCCTTAATCACTCCATCCTGATAGTTTGAGACCATTTCAAATGCCTGCTGTGTTTCTTCAGGCAGGAAGTGGTGCGTAACCATTTGTCCGGCAGGTAATCCCTGTTCGATCATTTTAATGGCTTTTTCGACACAATGATTCTGACGCCGTACATTTTGAATGGATATCTCTTTCCTGCGCATCAAATCCATGTTAAATACATATTTGGCTTCGGGAGGTATTCCAACTAAAACCAGTTTCCCTCCCGGTTTCAGGATCTTTATCGCATCATCAACTGCTTTTTGGGTGCCACTGCATTCAAAAACTACATCCAGTAGAAGTGGCTCAATTTTCCGGGTCGATTCATAAGCATCAGTTTCAAAAGGATTGAAAGCAAAGTCAGACCCTAATTTTAGCGCTTTTTCTCGTCGGTACTCCAGTGGTTCAAAGCAAAATGCAGAACCTGTCTGCATGGTTTTCAGAACCATCAAAACGGATAGTCCAATTGGTCCGGCACCAAAAATGCCAATGGTTTTATCCTGAAAATTGGTATTTGCCAATTCTACGCTATATACCCCAATGGTTAACGGTTCGATCAGTGCGCCGGTTGTCTGGTTAAACGAATCATTCAGGACGAAGCATGTAAACTCAGGCATCACGATAAATTCAGCCAGACAACCTTCTATTTGACCGGGACAGCCCAGGAACAGGTTGTTGCGGCAGGTGTGTGGCCGGCCAGCGAGGCATTGATCGCAGATTCCGCAATGAATGGATGGATCGATGGCAACCAGATCTCCAGGTTTTACGCGGGTAACTGAAATTCCTGTTTCAACCACAAGGCCCGAACATTCATGGCCTACAGTAAAAGGAAATTCGACCACTTGTGAACCAATTTTACCTTCCGAAAAATAATGGACGTCTGATCCGCAAACACCTACTGATTTTATCCTAATCAATACATCGTCAGGATTTTTAAGTTTGGGTTGAGGTCGGTCAATCATTTCTATTTTTCGAATGCCGTTCAAAACCAGTGTTTTCATTATTGTGTTATACTAGTGATGCGTTAATTTTCAATAAAACTGTGTAAATAACTATATATTATAATATTACAAGCGTTCTTTGATTTTTTGATTTGAATTGACTTATAGTTTTGCGCCTTAAAAGTGCAAGATTATGAATTCAGGAAAATATGTTTTCGCTCAACTATTACAGTTTATCAGTAAATACGAGTTTGAAAGGTGTGTCGAGCGTTACAAAGGAGATTACCATGTAAGGGATTTGAACTGTTGGAACCAGTTTGTCCAACTTTTCTTTGGTCAACTCACTTCCCGGAATTCATTAAGAGATATTTGTACTTGCTTGAAAGCCCATAAAAACAAACTTTATCATTTGGGCATTAAGCAAAATGTCAATCAGTCTACCCTTTCACGTGCAAACGAGCGAAGAGATTGGAGGATTTTTGCTGATTTTGGTGAGTCTCTGATAAAACTGGTCCGACCATTATATGCAAACAGTCCAATCCCAAATATTGATATTGACAACGATATTTTTGCACTTGATTCAACAACCATATCTTTAAGCATTAAGCTATTTAGTTGGGCTAAAGGCAAGTACTCTCGGGGAGCTGTAAAGATTCATACATTACTCGATTTAAGAGGAAGCATTCCGGCATTTATATTTATCACAGATGGCAAATACCACGATAGCAATGTACTGGATATTATGGTTCCCATCCCTGAAGCAATATATCTGATGGATAAAGCGTATGTTGATTTTGCAGCTTTATACAATATTCATAAAACAGGTGCATTTTTTGTTACAAGAGCAAAAGTGACATTAGATTACAGGATTGTTGAGTGCAATTACAACATTGATGAAAACACCGGATTAAGAAGCGATAAGACTATAAACCTAAATGGGTATAAGTCTAAAAAGCTTTATCCGGAAATGCTTCGACTGGTTGAATATTACGATGATGAAAAAGATATATTACTCGTTTTTCTGAGCAATAACTTCGAAGTATCAGCAATGGAAATTGCTTATCTGTACCGTAATCGTTGGCAAATAGAAGTGTTCTTTAAGTGGATAAAGCAAAATTTGACCATAAAAACACTTTGGGGACACTCTGAAAATGCTGTAAGCCTTCATATATGGGTGGCTATCTGCACATACCTTACAGTGGCATATGTCAAGTATTCGCTCAAAAGCACTCTGTCTATTTATGAAATAATGCAAATCTTAGGCATATCGGTATTCGATAAAACACCAGTAAAGGAGCTAATTACTGAATTAGAAGTCAACCAAAATTTCAAAGAACAATATGATTTATTTAATGATCTATTTTAACGCATCAGTAGTAAATTTGAATGTGAAAGAATAGAAATATTAATTAGTGTTCGGTAAAAAAATAGACAAATGAAAAAAATATGTAATAAACATATTCTAAGATTTCGCCACTACGCGGTTGGCTTATTAGCTGAGGCGAAATTTTACAAGGATTTGACGGTTGCACCGCTTTTTTTTCAAGGCAGCGTATTTGATAAATCTCTAGTTTAATTACTTAATAATAAATAATAGCAACGTATTTGCAATATATTTTTACCAATTTATTTTGCCAGTCAATTTGATTAACATTCAGAATACCACGTTATAAACTATTTTAGCTTAATCTTAATTTTAAACGTTATGAGAAACATATATTTACACTTATTCTGCTTTTGTTTTTTCATCCTGTCACAAAATAGCTTCGCACAAAAAATCATAGCCTCTTTTGAAGATGAGGGTGATTTGAAAAACCTAAGTTTTACATCCGGTGTTGAAATTTCACGTTCTACTGATTTTCCGGCACTGAAGATATATTCATGTAAAACTGTTTTTCCTGAAAATGGAGGTGAAATTTCGCTCGTTAACCTGAATATAACAAACTGGAACAGAGAGGAATCGTTTCTGG
>DASRMB010000009.1:0-22862 GCA_035648135.1 Prolixibacteraceae bacterium | reverse complement strand
CCTTTCGGTTCAATAGGAAACTTTCGACCTACAGGGGGAAGTTGTTTTATCGGCTAATGCAACAAGCAGTGACAACCCCACCGATGCCATTAAAAGAAATAGTGAAAGAGAATCAACTTGTTTAAAGCAGATAAGCAGTTTTGTTTATTGTTCTTTCCATTAGCGTTCCAGCTAGATAGACCATCTTTTGAGTTACTTAAAGCCCTAATCTGTCCTGTTTTGATGTGCCGATAATGAATTTGTAATATACAATTCCAGGCATGTATAGGTGATGATAAGCAGTATCCCAAATCAATTGGGTTATCCATATAATCAATTATTTTTCAATATTTTTCTTCCCATAATATTTTAGGGAATTTTCATTCTTCACAATTTTGAACATGAATTATGACAATGAAACGTAAAATTTAAACAGTTTCAATGGTTCTAAGTCATGAGAGTTATCAATTGTCGTATTCTGGTTTTGACAATGTGTCCGGCCTAAGTTAGCAACTCCATTGAATATTATTTTTGCGCGGACGATCTCATCGTTTCCTGCCAACCCAGGGCGACACTCCTTCGTCGTTTGCCCCGGGCTAGTGTCTGCTGTCCCTTCAGGACAAAAAAGTCAGGATTAATGCTTACCCATACTATCCGTTATAGAACCCGAATGCCTGAAGCAATGAGCTGCCAGTCATTAAGACTGAATCGTTTTCGATGATAACGCCGGAATTGTTTTTTGAACCCAATGAAGGAATGGTCATTTTTCCTTCAAATTGAGATCCAAATTCTACATTTCCACTGTCTTGCCGAAAAATCAAACTTTCAGGAATGGTGCGAACATCAAGTTTCTTTCAGCCATTTTTTGAGTTAAATAATTTTGAAATCGAATTCCTGTTTTCTTCCGTAGAGAAATAAATCAGTCTAAACCAAATCTATTTCTTTTAGCAGCTTATCAGCTCTGTAACCATAAATTGCAATGACTACAAAACAAATTAAGGGAAGTACAAAAGATACATTTACTGCAGGTAAGTATCCAATTTGCCCCAAATCGATGATAGAACCTTGCAAAGGTGGCATTAATGCTCCGCCAACAATTGCCATGACTAAACCAGCTGCACCCAAAGTGGCATCCTGTCCAACTCCCCTTAAAGCAATACCATAAATGGTAGGAAACATCAGAGACATAAATGCTGAAGTTGCAATCAGACAATACAAGCCGGTCATACCTTCAATGAAGATTGTGCCAGTTATTGTAATTAGTCCGCCAATTGCAAAATACATGAGTAATTTACTCGCGTTGATATATTTCATCAGGAAAGTACTGATAAAACGACTTGACAGGAAAATCCCCATGGCTACAATGTTGTACATCTGGGCCGTTGCTTTGTCAATACCCAGGTTATCGGCATATTGAATGACAAATGTCCAGCACATGATTTGAGCGGCGACATAAAATACCTGTGCAATAACGCCTTCACGATAGTTTCTGTTGGCAAATAAGCGCTTGGCAGACTGCCATGGGTGAATTTTATCAGCATTGTTGGTTACCGGTATTTTAACAAGGGCAATCAAAGCAAACATAAAAATGACTACTATCCCAAGAATTACATAGGGATTGCGGATGATCATCAGGTCATTGGTGCGGATGATTGCTTTTGTGCCTTCATCGAGCATGGGGAAAATTAATTCTCCGGCAGCATTTCTTTTATCCGATTCAAGGGCTACCAAAACGATTCGTGATGCCACAAACATACCTAATAACGATCCCATAGGGTTGAATGCCTGAGCAAGGTTTAGCCGCCGGGTTGCAGTTTTTTCACTTCCCAGTGAAAGTATAAAAGGATTGGCTGTGGTTTCCAGAAATGCTAATCCAAAGGTTAGAATGTAAAGTGATAATAAAAAGAAGATAAATTGTTCATATTTCGCAGCAGGATAAAACAATAATGCGCCTGTCGCATACAATGCCAATCCAAGTAAAATGCCCTTTTTATAAGTGAATCGTTGCACAAACAGGGCAGCAGGAATTGCCATGGTAGCATAACCACCATAAAATGCAAATTGAATCAGTGATGCTTTGGCATTGGAAATTTCCATGACCGTTTTAAACGCGGCAACCATGGGGTTTGTTAAATCATTCGCAAAACCCCAAAGTGCAAACAAACTGGTAATTAATATAAATGGCAATAAGTACTTTTTAGGTACAACTTTCTCATTTTCAGGTTTCATAATTTAGAATGATTTGACGTTTTTACTGTTTTATTGACCAATTTTTATATTCGAGTCTCTTTCGGGAAACTTCGGTTTTTTAGGTCGGGCATCATGGAGGTTCCTGCCATGGAACTGTAGTTTCTCTTTTCTCCGGTCAGCTTATTTATCAAAAACGATTGCAATATCTTTTTGTATCATCGTTCGTTAGTCCGTTTTTCTTCTTACCGGTTCCTGAAAACAGAATCAGGAAAACAGAACTCAATCGTCCACTAATCCGAATGTCCGGGATTGGTGAAGATTGAGTTCTGTTTTGGAAATAATCAATTTTAATAAAGTGGCCCGTAAGTTGCGCAAGCCCTGTAGTCAGAGCCTTCTTTGTCTGTTCCAAACGATGCCCATGCACTTGGTCTGAAAACTTTTGTTTCATCAATATTATGCATACTGACAGGGATTCTTAATATGGAAGCCAGAGTTATCAGATCGGCTCCAATATGGCCATAACTGATTGCTCCGTGGTTTGCGCCCCAATTGGCCATCACGCTGTAGACATCCTCAAAAGCACCAACTCCGTTAATCCGTGGCACAAACCAGGTTGTTGGCCATGTCGGATTTGTCCGTTCATCGATAATGGCATGCACATCATCCGGTAATTCAACCGTCCAACCTTCAGCAATTTGTAAAACCGGTCCTAGTCCTTTTACAAGATTCACACGACTCATGGTAACAGGCATTTCGCCTTCAGTTTTAAATTGAGAAGAATAACCGCCGCCACGGAAATATTCACGATCGGCCTGAGGCCATTTGGTGTGATCCAAACATTTTTGGGCTTCATCTTCAGCAATTTCCCAAAACGGTTTCATGGCAGGTTTCCCGTTTTCATCTCTCTGTTGTGCCGTGGCATCCAAGGTAGTTGATCCTGAGTTAATCAGGTGGATAATACCATTTTTTGCCGTTCCCGTAAGTTCTTTCCCAGTCACCCTTTTTACTGCATCCGGGCTCCAGTAGGTTCGTACATCTGAAAAAATCTGTGCTGTATTGGTAAGCAAATGTCCAAATAACATGGCCACTCCATTTAAACTGTCGTTTTCAGTAGCAAGCACAAATGATTGACGGATACCGTTCCAATCGAATGAGGAATTTAATATGGCTTCAGTAAAGTCAGCATTAGGTTGATAGTCGGTCCATTGACGTTGTCCCTGAAAACCACCTAAAATGGCATTGCGGCCAAGACCTTCTTCCCGATATCCTCTTTCAACCAGCTTTGGATTTCCGATCATCATGTCGCGGCAAATCAAAGTCATTTTTACAACTGTATCCCACTCATGTTGTTTCCGTTCTGCACTAGCCTGATTTTTGGGACTGTTGTAGTCTGTGCCTTCCTTGCAATTTGCTTTGGTCCATGCCAGCGCTTTTATGTATTCTTCCTGGTCATAAATGCCTTCATCGATTCTCCGAAGGATTTCAACCGATTCAACAAATTCAGTTCGAATACCAAGGTATTCCTGAAAGAAATTGGAATCGACCATCGATCCGGCAATACCCATTGAACTGTAACCTATTGAAAGGTATGATTTTCCGTTCATTTGAGATGCAGCTAAAGCTGCTTTTGCAAAACGCAGAATTTTTTCTTTAACATCATCAGGGATTGTTGTGTCGTTAGCATCCTGAACATCACGTCCATATATACCAAAAGTTGGCAATCCTTTTTGTGTATAACCAGCCAGGGCAGCAGCCAAATAAACAGCCCCCGGACGTTCAGTCCCATTAAAACCCCAAACCGCTTTCGGAATTAATGGATCTGTATCCATAACTTCTGTTCCGTAGCACCAGCAAGGGCTAACTGTTAATGAAACGCATACATTTTCTTTTTTGAATTTGTTCGCGCACATAGCAGCTTCGGCTACGCCACCAATACAAGTGTCAGCAATCACGCATTCAACTTTTTCACCGCTGGGGAACCTGAGGTTTTCCCCGATAAACTTTGCTGCTGATTTGGCCATTGCCATCACTTGTTCTTCCAATGATTCACGTACGCCACGTTCACGACCGTCAATTACGGGGCGAATCCCAATTTTGGGTAAATCACCAATTAATCTATTTGCCATTTTTATTGTATTTTGGTTTTAAAATTAAGTTTAATTTTTAATAATGTAAAAATGGTAATAAATTAAGGTTTGGTAAATGTTTAAAATTTGTATTTTTGTATCTGATTTAAACATTGACATTAATGAACACTTTTTTTAAAGTGCCGGATAAAGGAGATCCCTCCAATATACTTCAGCTCTTCCCCAGTTATAAATTACAGTTGTTATGTTGCCGTTACTGGTGGCTCCGCAAATGGGAATTCAGGGAATTGTCATTTCCATATTGGAGAATTTACTGGAACAAACAGGATGGGGCCCAAATATCATACAATGGAATAGAGTATGCACTTACAAAAGATAAAATTGTGATTATTGCACCTAATACCTCATTCGCCACAAGACTTTTTAATAGCGAAATCCCATATGAAGGATATGAGTTGGAAGGTGCCCGGGTAGGTGAAACTGAAACAGAAGAACAATTGGTTTCAAAAGGATGCATTATTCATTTATTTATACATTTTAATATTGGGATGCCGTATGATCATATTGCTCCCGGGATTTTCATTTTTGACCTGAATGAACATTTAAATCAAAAGATTTCTGTTATAACCGATCATTTATCTGTTGACTCAACCCGTTTTGATTTTTTTTCAGTATTAGTCATTCAATCTCTGATCAGTGATTTACTTTCAGAAATACCAGCGTCGAGCTGGAATTCTTCGTCAAAAGATCATCGTATTCTTGATGTACTCAGCTTTATTGAAAATAATTTGACTGATAAACTTTTGAATGATAAACTTGCTGAAAATGCAAAATTGTCGACAAATGCATTTACCCGGCTTTTTAGAAATGAAATTGGAATATCGCCTCAAAGATATGTCAGGCAAAAACGTGTAGATAAAGCATGCGTATTATTGCATCATTCCTTGTTGACTATTGATGAAGTTGCTTTTCAATCAGGATTTGCCAATAGATACCATTTTTCCAGAGAATTTAAATCACAAACATGCCTGTCTCCGGCGATGTATCGAAAAGAGTTTAAGTATTGAAGTAGTTACTGTTCTGTTTATTCTCTTTTTGGTTAAATACCCCGACCCTTGGGGCGGTTCCGATTTCGCCTTGCGAGTTAGCGTTTTTGATGCCTCGCGGGTTTGCCCCAAGGTTGTCGAAAATGCAATTTGTAACTACGAATTTTTAATATGATAGATTTATAGAATGCATATGTCGTTGAAATCGGGAAATAACTTTTAGCAAAGCGTTAAGAAAGTTATTCTCGAAATCAAAAAGCAAGGATTCATTGGAATCAAAATGCCGGTAGAGAGTTCTACTCTTTTGTTTTTGAAAGTGAACCTCACATAAATAGGGAATTTATTATCCGTAGACTCCCTGTTACTTCTTAATAAGAAATTGATTACAATCTTCATAACATGTCTGTTTAATAATAAGTCAAAAATAGTCTCTGTAACCGATTAAAAAAACTTCATTTAAAGCTTTTGAAAAGCACCAGAATGAGTCAGCGTGAATCAAATAAAATGTTTGTATTCAATTAGTTGCAGAGTTTGCCGCGACCATAAACAGTACTAAAAGTCATGGTCTCGATTTTGTCCCTAAAAACATGACCAGATATGAAGTTTTTTGATATTTCAGCCAAAAACAAAAGCGCTTAAATCGTTGAATTTAAGCGCTTTTGATATGAATTGACTTCTGTTTTAGTGCCCAGAACAAGACTCGAACTTGCACGCCGTAACCGGCACCAGCCCCTCAAGCTGGCATGTCTACCAATTTCACCATCTGGGCATTTCAATTTTGTGTGTGCAAAACTATAAAAAAACTTCAAATATGCTTCTTATTCACCACAAATTATTTCAAAGTTCTACTGATATTGAATTGTTAAATTACTTCAGGTCTAAAAATCAGTTCAATGTAAATCAGTTCAATCAACCGAAATCTGAATTTTGCTTTATTTTTTCGCTTCATGGTATTTGACCGAAACGAACAAAACCATTTGTTGGAGCAGGACTGAGAACGAGTAATGGCAAGAGTGTATCGTGGTTATTTGCAGTGTTTGGTAATCCGATCATCATTACTGAAGATACATATCAGCCAGATCTTCAAACGCTTTTCGGTTGGGCCATTTTTGATCCCAGGCATCACCGGCAATTTTTTCAATCCGTCCTCTGAATTCAGGAAGAACTCCTTTTTCGGATACAAATCGCAAGGCTTCGTCGAAGGATTTGTACATGCTGGTGAAAAAGGTTTCCTGACGGATGATGTGTTCGCTTGAAAATGTCTGGGCAATTTCGATATTAAAAAACATCACCTCAGCCAGTAATGACGCATCGGCATCGAATAGTATGAGCTTTTTAATCCACTTCTGTGCCACCGATCTTCTTAATTTCGCTTTACGACTGTTAACCGGATAATATTCCTTGCTGATCTGAAAATGACACTGTTCAATTAATTCGTTTTCCTTGGGATTAAATGCGAAATCGTAATATTCTTTGATATTTTTAAACCGATCGTATAAATCAACAATTTGTTCTTCCAGCTGCTGTTTGGTCAATTCTTTCAGGTATTTTCGAAGTTCACGCTTGCTCATGGGTTGCTATTTAAAATTGTTCAGCAGTAAGTTCTTGTTGAGAGAATATAAAAATAAGAAAGTTCGCCGGGTATTTTGCATGGATACAAAAATACCCGGCGAACTTTTCCTTTTAATGGGTCAAAATCAATTGATTTGATTGGGCTGACTTTATATTTTGAATACCGATTGAACCGAATCAGGCAATATTGGTGAACACCGATTGGATGTCATCGTCATCCTCTAATTTGTCAATTAGTTTGTCGATGTCAATTAGTTGCTCTTCAGTGAATTCAACGGGTGTGTTCGGAAATCGCTTTAAATTAGCCTGAGACACTTCAATTTTCAGAATTTCGAGAGCCTGCGTCATCGATCCGAAATTGGTGTAATCGGCATAACAATAAATGAATTCTTCGTCTTCCTCTATTTCTTCCAGTCCTGCATCAATGAGTTCCAATTCCAGGTCTTCCATATTGATTCCTTCTTTTTTATGGAGTTCGAAAACTGCTTTGCGCGAAAACATAAATTCAAGCGAACCGGTTAGCACCAGCACACCACCAGCTTTATTGAAATGCATTTTAACGTTGGCAACGGTACGGGTAGGGTTGTCGGTTGCACATTCAATAAAAATTAAAACCCCATGTGGCCCTTTCCCTTCATAATTTATTTCTATAAAGTTCTCTGCATCTTTTCCTGAAGCTCTTTTGATCGCTGCATCAATATTATCTTTTGGCATATTCTGAGCCTTGGCATTTTGAATAGCGGTGCGGAGCTTGGAATTCATGTCCGGGTCCGGCACACCTTCGCGGGCTGCAACAGTAATGGCTTTACCCAGTTTTGGAAATATACGCGACATTTTATCCCAACGTTTTTCTTTCGTTGCTTTCCGGTATTCATAAGCTCTTCCCATGTAATTTAATTTTTTAGTTACGGCTCAATTTAGCTTGATTTTTTAACGAGGCGAAAATACAAATTGCAAACCTTTTTCCAGAACTAATCTTAAAATAATTGTTTCAGACCGGATTGAGTTTCAGAAATTGAAGTTTAGCCTGAAAATCAGGATCACAGCTATCATTCTAAGTTGTGGTTAATAAAGTTTTAGTACTTTTGCACTGCAAGTCTAAAAAGCAAAACAATATCTGTGCGTCCTCCGGTTTCGAAATGACTTATTGATGAATGAACAAAATCGGATTTAAAATGATTTATTATTGGAACACACAGAAATAAAGTAAATTAATACAACTGATACACATGAGATTTGATGAACTTGGTTTAAATGAAAAAATACTGGAAGCTATTTCGTATATGGATTATGAGAAGGTTTCTGAAATACAAGAACTTACTATCCCCCCAATTTTAGAAGGCAAAGACATATTGGCATGCGCACAAACTGGTACCGGTAAAACCGCAGCCTTTATGTTACCGATTCTCGATCATTTGTCGACACAAGATAATCACGATTTAAGTACTCTGATCATTGTGCCTACCCGAGAACTTGCCATTCAGATTAATCAGCAAGTACAAGGATTTTCCTACTTTTTGAATATTAATTCGATAACTGTTTATGGCGGACGCGACGGTTCTGACTGGGATGCTGAATGCAAAGCGCTGACTAAGGGAACAAACATTATCATTGCCACACCCGGCAAGCTTATTTCTCACCTGAATCTGGGATATGTCAAATTCGATAAAATCAAACATTTGATATTGGATGAGGCTGACCGGATGCTCGATATCGGTTTTTTCGATGATATTATGCGTATTTTAAGTTATCTTCCTGAAAATCGGCAGACACTCATGTTTTCGGCTACTATGCCGCAGAAAATCAGGGAGCTGGCAGCGAAAATATTAACAAATCCGGTCGAGTTCAGTACGGCGATCTCCAAGCCTGCTGAAGGCGTATTACAGGCTGCCTATGTCGTTCATGAAAATCAAAAGATTGCGGTAATCAACAGCCTGATTTCCAACAAGCCCGATTTAGACAGTATTCTGGTCTTTAGTTCGACCAAAAGAAAGGTTAACGAAATTGTAAAAAATCTGAGAAGGGCTGGAAATGTTGTTGAAGGGATTTCGTCTGATCTGGAACAAAAAGAACGGGAAGATGTAGTGATGCGTTTTCGCTCTAAACGTACACGGGTTTTGGTTGCAACCGATGTACTAAGCCGTGGAATTGACATCAAAGACATTAACCTGATTATCAATTTTGACGTTCCCGGCTCAGCTGAAGACTACGTTCACCGGGTTGGGCGAACAGCCCGGGCCGATAAAACCGGTATTGCCATTAGCTTGATTAATGAGCAGGATATGGAAAAATTTGACCGGATTGAAAAGCTCATCGAAATGGAGGTTTTAAAAATTCCAGTACCGGCGGAACTGGGAGAGGCTCCGGTTTATAAAGTTCGTCCACAACGAAAGGGTGGTCGTTCTGGAGGAAAAAGAAATTATTCTTCTGGAGGAAAGCCTAAACGGGGAAATTCAAATCCGGTATAAATTCGCTAAAAGTACGTTTCAAGATGTTTTCCTTTTTTAAGAATATTGACAACAAGGACCATAAGCCTACTTTTGGCGCCTTAAAAATACTGAAATACATTGGCCCTGGCTTGTTGGTCACAGTCGGGTTTATTGATCCGGGAAACTGGGCTTCGAATATAGCTGCCGGAGCTGATTTTGGATACACTTTATTGTGGATGGTTACCATGTCAACCATCATGCTCATCATTCTTCAGCATAATGTGGCACATTTGGGCATCGCAACGGGTTTGTGTTTATCCGAAGCAGCTACCTTACATACCAGGCCCTGGGTTTCCAGATCGATACTTGGGTCGGCTATGGTGGCTTCTGTTTCCACATCTCTGGCCGAAATTTTGGGTGGGGCAATTGCCCTGCAAATGCTTTTTGGAATTCCTATCGCGGCCGGAGCTATTCTGGTTGTCATATTTGTTGGCATCATGCTGGTTACCAATTCGTATGCCCTCATCGAAAAAATAATTATCGCTTTTGTTTCAATCATAGGCCTTTCATTTCTATATGAGCTGAGCCTGGTTGACATCGATTGGGTTCAGGCAGGAATTTCGTGGGTTGTACCATCCATTCCTGAAGGATCGATCCTGATCGTTATGAGTGTTTTGGGTGCAGTCGTGATGCCGCACAATTTATTCCTGCATTCCGAAATTATTCAAAGCCGCCAGTGGAATCTGGAAGATGATAAAGTCATCAAGAAACAGCTTGATTATGAGTTCGCTGATACCTTAATTTCCATGCTTATCGGTTGGGGAATTAACAGTGCAATGATTCTTCTGGCTGCTACTACATTTCATACCAATGGAGTGAAGGTGGATGAATTGCAGCAGGCACAAACAATGTTGGGGCCACTGCTTGGAAATAACGCCGGAGTGGTTTTTGCCATTGCCTTGCTTTTTGCCGGAATAGCCAGTACGATCACTTCAGGAATGGCTGGAGGAAGTATTTTTGCGGGTTTGTTCAGTGAACCATACGATGTGAAAGATAACCATAGCCGGCTGGGAATTGCCTTGTCGTTACTTATTGCATTGGTACTGATTTTTATCATCGGGAATCCATTTAGAGCGTTGATTATTTCTCAAATGATTCTGAGTATACAACTTCCGTTTACTATCTTTTTACAGATCTACCTGACTTCCTCCAAAAAAGTGATGGGGAAGTATGTGAATTCAAAATATACTACGGTATTGATGCTCCTTATTGGAGCCATTGTCACATTCCTGAATGTTTTACTTTTTATAAGTTTTCTGTAAAAATAATCAACGACTATATCTTTCTGATTCAGGAGAAATAAGGATTCGTTGATTTATAGTTGTTTTTTGTTCTGAAAAGGAATGCAGATTCACGTTTTGTTGAATCATCGTTTTTGTTCATAACTATGGAAATGATATGTTTATGATCCTTGAACTCTTTCTCATCTGTTGAAACTAATGTGAAAAAACGAGATGAACAATTGTTAATAAGACGAAGTGATATTCAGTTTGTTTAAACTCTTTAAAATAGTTGCCTGGTATGTCTCTTTTGTTGTATTTTTATTTCATCAGACGAGCGATAAAAAACTGCTCCGAATGAATGGAAAAGGGATTGAGTTTTTAACCGAACTTAAAACCGGATCATCCGGATCTTCGGATCTGCATTCAGAAAGAGTTGAAGTTGAATCAGAAAGCTTGCTTTCAAAGTTCATCAACCAAACATTGACCGTCAAAGGTTCATTCAAAAGTTGATTCAGAAAGGTGAAGATTGGAAGGAACTCCGGTTTCTGAAAATTGAAAGAAGTAGAAGATTGTCTTCGGACGACCGGAAACTTTTCATCGGTTGACTGATCGAAAGACCAGTTAAAGATGACTGAACTGAGGCTTCGTCCGTGAAGATCGATTCGAAAGAAACAATCGAACGGACAACCGGAAGATTTTGCTGTAACAGGCAATTCTGGAAGGTTAAAGGTTGGGAGAGAAAGGCTGAAAAGCCGGAACAAACAGCCAGTTGTAATAACCGTAGTCTGGCACTGAGGAAAACCTTCGGGTGATCTAAAAGTGAATGGGAACTTTCCTAACGGATTGTTCCCATTCGTGTTTTGTATGTCATTCCAAGTTACTGATTCGTTTCTGTATTGTGTTTGTAAATTTATAATTTTTTCTTTTCAGCTCTTCAATCCTTCATTTTACCAGGAGTTCTTCTGGTAATGTAAAATAGAAGGTTGAGCCATTATCCGGTTCCGATTCGAGCCTGATTTTTCCGCCAAGCAATTCCGCCAGATTTTTCGTAATAGCAAGACCCAAACCATTGCCACCATATTTTCTCGTTTGTGCACCTTCAACCTGCCTGAAACGTTCGAAAATTTTATCGTGAAATTCTTTTGCGATACCTATCCCAGTGTCTTTTACATGAAACTGAATGTTGTTTTTTACCATTTCCACCCCAATCTCGATATATCCAGAATCGGTAAATTTCAGGGCATTCCCTATGAAATTGACTAACACCTGTCTGGTTCTGGACTCATCACTCAAAATCATTAATTTAGGAATGGATGTATGGTCGGCGAGTCTTAAATTGATTCCTTTTGAACTGGCCTTAAATGAATACTCTTTCTGTATGTCTGAAATCATGCGCTGTGCTGAGAACTTATTTTTGCTCAATGTAATCTGGCCAGCTTCAATCTTCGAGATATCCAGAACATCATTGATAATAGCCAGTAAATTATTTCCGCTTGAATTAATCAGGTCTGCAAATTCACTTCTGGCTTCTGGCTTCAGTTCCGAATCGGTTAGAAGATCGGAAAACCCAAGAATACTATTAAGTGGAGTGCGTATCTCATGTGACATATTAGCAAGAAATGCTGATTTCAAGCGGTCGCTCTCTTCTGCTTTTTCCTTTGCGGCAATCAGGTCTTTTTCCATCTTTTTCCGTTCGCTGATGTCTTCGCTCAGGAGAATGTAGTTCGTGATCTTTCCTTCCGGGTTTTTAATAGGTGATATTAGAATTGATTCCCAATATTTTTTTCTCCTTTTTGTACGGTTTTGGTGTTCTCCTTTCCATTCTTTTCCTGCAAACAAGTTATTCCAGATTTTAATATATACGTCATCAGACGTATGACCTGGTTTTAAAATTCGAATGATTTTCCCGATTAGTTCATCTCTGGAGTAACCTGAAACTGACATGAATTTTTTGTTTATGTATTCAATGACTCCCCGAGTATTCGTAATTACAACTGAGGCAGGATTTTGGTCGATGGCAACCGAGAGTTTCAGAATTTCAAGATCGGAATTTTTGCGGTTTGTGATATTCTCTTTGATAGCCATGAAATTGATTATTTCTCCAGCTTCATCCCGGATTGGAGAAACATGAACTGATTCCCAGTAAAGTTCGCCATTCTTTTTTCTATTTTGGAATTCTCCATGATACTCGTTGCCTGAAGTAATGGTTTTCCAAAGTCTCGCATATTCTTCTTTCGAGGTGTATCCTGATTGAAGGATTCTTGGATTCTTCCCTTTTATTTCTTCAATTTCATAACCCGTAATTTCAGTGAATTTTAAATTGACATACTCAACATTCCCATCGGTATCGGTAATAACAATACTTGCCGGACTTTGCTCAACTCCTTGTGAAAGCTGGATGATTTTTTGTTGGGTTTCTTTTTGTTTGGTAATATCATGACCATAACCGACCAAACCTATAATTTCTCCTGAATCGTTGGTTAAGGGAATTTTTGTTGTTGAAATAAATCTTTTCCCACCTTTTTGATCAGAAAAAAATTCCATCTTGTTGATGATGGGTTGGGCTGTTTGTATAACCGATAAATCGTCATTGAAGGTTTGTTCAGCAACTGTTGAGTTTAATACTTCGTAATCAGTTTTTCCGATAGCCTGTTTTTCGTCGCTTAATCCCAATAATTCATAATCAGCTTTGTTCGAAATTAATTTTCGGCAAGATGTATCTTTTACATAAATTGGATCTGGAATGTTGTCAATTAATGTTCTTAGCAGGATACGATCATCTGCAAGAGCTTTTTCCGTTCGTCTTCGTTCGGTTATGTCAGAGATCACGCAATGCGTTTGTTTGAAAGTTCCTGCTGGGGTATGTCCTATTCGTCCTTCGAGCTGAATGAGAATAACAGAACCGTCTTTTCTGATCAATTTAAATTCAGACTGGACGATACCATTGGTCATGAAAACAGGGAATGTTTTTTTGAAAAAATCAACGTATTCAGGAGTTAAGTAATCGCCGAACCAATTCCCGATTACCTCTTCTTTCTGATAACCCATCAAATCAAGCCATGTTTCGTTAACATCAATCAAATAGCCATTTTCGTTGAGTGACTGATAGCCGATTGGAGCTTTGTTGAATAACATTTTAAAGCGTTCTTCGCTTTCTTTCAGCACTTCTTCTGCCATCTTGCGTTCAGTGATATCGCGTATGATTCCTTCATGAAAAAGGATTTCTCCATGATCATCGAGGGTGTACCAGCCATGGTCTTCTACCCAGATTTCTGTGCCGTCTTTCTTCTTTTGCCTGAAAATTCCCATTTCCACATACTTTTCTTGCAAAACTACGCTTTCGCGATCTTCCTGTTCAAAATACAGTTCTGATTTGATATCGATGGCTAATAATTCTTCCTTTGAGCTGTAGCCGAGCAATTTAACCATTGCAGGATTTACTTCAATGAATTTTCCGGAATGGGTACTTTTATATACCCCGTCGGGTAAGCGTTCAACTAGATTCTGGTATAATTTTTCACTTTCATGCAAATCAACTTCAACTTGTTTCCGTTGGGTGATGTCGCAGGTATTGCTGCCAATAAATAACTTTTCATTCGTCGAGATCGGATAAAGGATTGTTTCAATAAATCGGATTTCGCCACTTGCGTTACTAATTTCAGATTCAATTAATTCTCCGGATAAATGATACTGGGGGTTTTCTATAATTGATTCAGTATATGATTTTAAATAATTGTAGGTTTCATGATTTTTTTCTTCGTTCGGCGACAAATCGAATTGCACGTCCCAGATTGTTCGTCCAATGCATTCATTTTTTTTGTACCCCGTTATTTTTTCCATGCTTTGGTTCCACTCAACAATTAAACCTTGCTCGTCAAACATTGTAAAACCATTTGCCGATTTTTCAATAAACAGATGGAATTTTTCTTCACTTTCCTGTAACGCTTTTTTTGTTTGATTCTCAGTTTTTATGGAGGCAAGCCTTTTATTTGGCTGATCCTGTGGTTTTTCGGTAGACGTGCTGCTTCTCAGTTCGGTGATGGTGTTCCGGAGTATTGACTCTGCTTTTTTTAGTTCTGCGACTTCATTTTTCAGTTCGGAAGTACGCTCTAAGATCAGATCTTCAATGCTTTTACGAGTATTGGTCGGGTTCTTTACTGACCGAACGAATTCTAATAAAGTATGCAATTGAAGTCTGAATGATAATTCATCCAAGGGGAGAGTCAGGATGGCGTCGGCTCCTGATTCTAAAATTGCATCTGCAAAACTTTGTTGAGATGATATGCTTCCAAAGAGAATAACCGGAATCGAACTGACCGAATCAACTGCCTTCAGTTTTTTACATATTTCAGTTCCTTTTAAATCAGGAAAATCAAGGTTCAGGAAAATAACATCAGGTTTTTCGGATAATACCAAAGATAGTAAACCGTTTCCGGAAGTCGAGTGTCGAATTTCGGCCTGCTGATCAAACTTTCGAACCATTGAATTAATAACAGAAATACTCTCGTTGAACGGATCAGCTATTACATATTTGATCATACTTAATCAGTTCTTGAATATGAGGTTTAATTTAAAGGTAAACTAAAGGTGAATTTGCTCCCTTTCCCGGGTGTGCTTTCTAACCATATTTCCCCGCCATGTCTGGTTGTGAAATCCTTACATAATATCAGGCCTAAGCCTGTTCCTTGTTCATTGTCGGTACCTATTGTATTTGATCGTTTGCCTATTTCAAAAATTGAAGAATGTTTATCCGGACTAATTCCAACTCCATTATCGGAAACCGAAATGTGTAATTCTTGATTAACTGCAATTGCTGTAATTTTAACCTTTCCTCCTTTATTCGAAAATTTTATGGAGTTTGAAATCAGGTTCCTAAGTATTGAATCGATCATATTCTTGTCCGCGAAAATATGAATATCTTTTCTGATGCGGATAACAATATTAATTTCCTTTGTTATGGCAGCACTCTCAACCAAACTTAATGATTCTGTTACTTGTGATTTTAGATTTAGACTTTCAGGAGTAAACTGTCTCTGTCCGTTTTGGTTTTGTGACCAGATCAGTAAATTTTCAAGTAATTTGTATGCGTGATTCGAGGCACTCTCTATGGTTTTTAATCCTTTAAGAAAGGTTTCATCGTCAAACAGATGGTAATTTTTAAGCATTAAATCTGTAAACCCAAGGATCGCATTAAACGGGTTTTTCAGGTCGTGTGCAATAATTGACAGAAATTTGTCTTTTGTTGCATTGAGTTCCTGTAATTCTTCAGCTTGTTTCTCCTTTTGAAATTCAGCTTTTTTTCGTTCAGTTATTTCGGTGACATGTATAATGTACCCATTTATTTCTTTGTTTTTATTGAATGACGGATTAATGTAACACTCCAGAAAACAGATTCCTTCGCGGCTTGATTTATAGAGGTTATTTTTTTTGACAAGGTCAAAATTGAATTCAATTTCGTATTTGCCAGTTTTCCCTTCACTGGTGTCGTACATTACATTTGCGGGTAAGTTAGGGTCAGCAAATAAATTAAAGTCCGTTACTTGTTCCAGACTGCTGATTCCGAACAAATCAAGACAGGCCTGGTTGACATCCTTTAATTTTCCATCTTTATCATACATTTCAATGGCAATCGGGGATTGGACGAAGACATCAAGAAGATTTGGACATTCAACACGAGGATTATTCTTATGATATTTTTCTTCAGTCATTTTTGTCATTATTTACTATTTACAGAAATAGTTTGTTAAATATTATCCATCAAAGTGAAATGAATAAAGAAACCACAAGATAACAAAATTGTAATGTGCTTGATTTTATTTCAGGGTGCTTTTTTTCGATGCCGAATTATCCGTTTATGCTATGTATATATTACGATTAATAGTCAGATTGAAGAAAATAAAGTGAAGGATTCTGTTTCTGGCCTGAGCATCAATTGGACTAAAATATTCTTTTACGAACCGTGGGAATGCGAATATTCAGGACTATATTAACGTTAAAAGGGGAAATGTTTCAGAAATCAATTCTTATTTTGCTGTGTATTAGATGTTTCGGTACCACTCTGATCCAAATCCAAAGTTTGGCTTGCTGATGGAACTGAAGTTAATCTAGACTCAGGAAGCGAGTTGAAATATTCCAACAACTATTTTTCATCGAATCGGGTGCCTAGTCATAGTGGTGAAGGTTATTTCAAGGTCAAATCAGATTCGGTGCATTCATTTATCGTGATAACTTCTGATTTTGATATTCAGGTTACAGGAACAGAGTTCAATGTCTGTTCATATGCTGATGACGTATATTTAGCTCACATTAGCTGTTGGAAAGATCGGAATGAAAATGAACGGTTCTTGAATTTTTTTGGCAATTAAACCCGGGAGCGAAATTTTTACCTGAAAGGGGATCAAGAAAATATTCAGTTAAGACAGTCGATATCGAATCGGAAATAGCATGGAAGGACGGTGAATTTATCTTCAGGGAAATCCCATTCCGCGAATCGTTGTTTGAGTCTAATTTTAATTGTTCTAAAATATTATGTTTTGATAGTCGAACTAAGCAATTTATTGAAAAAATTATGATATCTTGTGCTTTTCTTTTAGATATAATGTTGAATAATCAAAAGTTTTTTTTACTTTTCGAATTGATTAATATGCTAAGATAATGATGATATTTTTAACAAAAATTGATATCAGGGTAGGAGGATTTAATACAGTGAAGTTTAATTCCTTTTCAGGAATCGATCTAATTACCCCTTCTACAGTTATCAGCAATTCAGGCGAGTTCTCAAAAGAGAAAGTGCTACGATCTTCTCATTTAGGTTAATCAGAAAATGGAAAACATTAAAGGACAGAAGAACCAAATTTTAAATACAACAGATTTCAAATTGATCAACAGGTCACATTTGGAAGATTTAGGATACGCTCAAATTATCAGCACGATCTCGCACGAATTGCGTACTCCGGTATCCATTCTGAAATCAAACATTCAAATGTTTAAAGATTTTAACTTTAATGTTGATCAGGACCTAAAGGATGAAAGTATATCCATGTGCGAAGAGTCGGTTGAGAATATTATTTGTTTTCTCAATGATATCCAGTTGCTAAATAAGGCTATTCAGTCAGAAATAATTCCAACATATTCAACTTTTAATGCCAGGGAAATTATAGATCAGGAGTATTTGGAAATGGCCCGGCTCAATTTAGAATATTCACGTATTTTAATTCAGTGGGATCTGGCAGATACTGTTATAATTTCAGATCTTGTGTTACTTCGGCGGATACTGACTAATCTTTTGTCAAATGCACTGAAATTTTCCAGAGAGAAAGTTCTTCTCTTCATCTCCGCGAATCATCAACAGCTAAGTATTATTGTTCAGGATAGGGGTGTCGGAATCCCCGAAGAGGAACTTGAAATGGTATTTAAGCCGTTTTATCGCGCAACAAATGCACAAAGAAAACCTGGGATAGGATTAGGATTAGCAATTGTATCTACATTAACTCAAAGCCTGTGTGGAAATTTATATATATCAAGTACAATTGATCAGGGAACAACAATGAAAATAGTACTTCCATATGAAACTTAAAACAAAAATTCTGGTCATAGAGGATGATATAAGATTAGCTAAAACGATTCGTAATGTTTTGGTATTGCAGGATTACGATGTTTGCGTAGTAACGAATGGAGCTTCAGGTATTCAAAAAGCCTTTGAGTACAATCCTAATTTGATATTGTGTGATATCAAAATGGATCCGGTTGATGGTTATCAGGTGTATAATGTATTAAAGGAAAGTTCGATCATTGATACGGTCCCATTTATTTTTATTACAGGAAGTAGTGATGTTCAGGAAATCCGGTTTGGGATGGATTTAGGTGCGGATGACTATTTTGTAAAGCCATTTAATAATGATGATCTCGTACTTGCAATTGAAAAGAGATTGAGTAAATTTAAAAAACTAACGGAAATAGGCAAACGAGAATTCAAAGCTTTGTTTAAACTGAGTCCAAATGGAATTTTTCTTTTTGATGGTGAAGTTCTTTATGATGCAAATCCTGCTTTGGTGAAAACGCTTGAACTAAATCCGGACCGAATAACCTCCTATACCATTAATGATATCGTTAATCCGCTTTCATTTATAACCATCAAAGAAAAAATACGGAGATGCTCCAACGGATTATTAAACACATTCAGTGAGAATGTTACACTTCAAGCTCAAAGTGGTATTGAAACTGAAGTGACACTTTATGTTTCTGTATATGAGAAATATTCAAGTTATTCCTTAATGATCGGGTTTTTGGCCATGAATTCTAATTTGAAAGGTCCGGAAAGTGATGTTTTTATTTCAGATATCCTTAGTATTTTGAAGAAAGAAAACGTATCCGTAACGGATTCGTTAGGTGAAAAGCTCATTGATGTATTTAAACGGCAGAATCTCAGTATCCGTAAACAGAATACTGATTTCTTCTCGGAACGTGAAAACCAGGTTCTTAGTCTTTCGATGGAAGGTCTTTCTATCAAGATGATTGCTGATAAACTTTCGATTTCAGACCGGACTGTTGAAAAACATCGGTCGAGTTTGATGGGAAAAACCAATTCAAATAACATGATTGAAGTAATTGTTTTTTCACTTCGAAACAATTTACTTGAAATTTAAGCCTGAATTACCCCTCTGAATAATTGTCATGAATGTATTTCGCGGAGTTAAGCCTGCCAGTTCGGTGCTTTGCTGATAACCATTGTCGTCCACTTAATTAAGATAATTGTGTTAGGATCAGTTAATATTGTTTTAGGGAAAGGTATTGGTAAGGTTTTCAAGTATCGAATCAAAATAAGATTAATTAGCCCGAAATTAAAGATACTGTCCTCAAGCCGGACGGGCTTTTTCTTCTTAGGCGGAAGAATACCAACAACTGCATAAATTCCCGAATGAATTGGATTGAAACATCTTCTTCAAATTTGAAGCAACAATTGATCGGAGCGAGTGCGAGGGCCGTCAAAACGCCCGGCTGAGGGTTCGTTTTGACAAGATTTTTGCTTACTTTTCATCGATTGGAAAGTATGGGCCTGTCCGGCCTAAGGACAGAAACGGATTTGAAATTGACCGTTTTAATATTGCTCCACAACTATATGAAGTGATCCATTTTTTTCTGAATAGGAGTTTGTATAAGTATCCTATACCGAATTTTTAGACCTTACTGTGGCATATCAAATTTTATCCCTTCGTAAAGAGATCAATATCTTCAAAAGTTATCCTTAATTGAAAAAAAAACCATATTGGGGAATCATTTCTGGGCAATAGCATATTGTGTAGCCATAGATCTTGATGAAGACAAAAATCAAGAAATAACGTCAAATACCAGGAAGTGCAGAAATGTTAGGAGCAATAACTACTTGAATTCTGACACTTATTGTACGTTAAGTAAATCATCGAAAACATATGATAATGCTGGTTGTTTTACCTAATCTTTCTGTTTTTTCATAAAAATTGAAAATGCAAAAACTGATTTGGGTTCCCCTGTCACCAACGAATATTTCTTCTGATATCTCAATATCCATGAAGGGATACCTGCAAGGATAAAACCTGAAATAATGAGTAGAAAGAAAAGGTTGTTGTTTCCGATAGTACCAATCAAATTAAAGGAAATAAAAATAATAAGTGCATTAACTGTAATTATTATGAGGCTAGCTTTTATGTGATTGCCGGTTAATTTGAGCAATTTATGATGAATATGATTCATGTCTGGCGAAAATGGCGAACGTTTTTGTGATAACCTGATCGTGAAAACCCTGATCGTATCGATAACAGGAACAATAATGATCGACAGGGCAAGTGCACTGGATCCGTATATGCCAGTGGATGAAATTGGGGTAAACTCAAGAAAGTGAATGGTTATTAAAGCTACAACAGTTCCAAGAATAAGAGAACCGGTATCGCCCATAAATATTTTGTTGGTACTGCCAAAAACATTGTACAGGAAAAAGGCGATTAAACTTCCAGTTAGGCTGAAACAAGTAATTGCATAGATATAATCATGGGCAAACAAAAACAATAATCCAAAAACTACAGTGATGAGTATTCCAATTCCTGAAGCCAAACCATCGATTCCGTCGATTAAGTTAAGGGCATTGATTATCCCGACAATAACAATTACTGAAAGAATTGTTCCTACAACATAACTGATTTCCTGTACTCCAAGGATCCCGTGAAGATTTGTAATCCGGTAGTTTCCAAGTATTACCAGATAAAATGCGGTGGCAAGCTGAACGATGAACTTCTTTTTGGCGGATAGACCTATTATGTCATCCTTAAGTCCGATGATAAACATGACCAGTATGGCTATTGCCATGTATTTAAGCTCATCTGTATTGAAGCTATTTAATGATAAAACCTGGCTAATTCTAAAACCTGCAAATATTGCAATTCCGCCCAGTGTTGGTACGATATGTTTAGCCGCTGAGCGGTGGTTAGGTACATCAAACAACTTTTTTGTTTTGGAAATCAGGATGATTTTTGGAATGACAAAGAATGCAATTGTAAATCCAATGACAAGACTTAAAAATATATTTAATTGTATATGCATAATCTTTTTTTAGATCGCTCAAAAGTAAGGCTTTTTATTATAGTAATTATTCAATATTGGTTATCTAATTGATAAATTTAATGAAACGATTGTTTTTCGGTACGAATGGTCGGTTTTAGCCTATGAATGGACTATATTTTTACATTTAGCTATTTTTGAACTGGTCATTAAATATGTATTGGAACAGGAAAAATCGTATACATCCTTAAAACGGGAACAAAATATTTATGGTATATAATTCCTCTTCAAAAATTTAGCATTACTACATTAAAGTATTTTGTTGCTCCTGTTTTTTGTACCTCATAAATCGAAACCCTCCATGTAAGACTAATTCAGAAAGAAATGGTTGCTTCTTTATTTTTTTTATTTATTGAACACTTAATATTTGTTTCAAAGTAGCTTAAATCAAATGAGCTTGTAGCATCACAAAAATAATTAGATCACTTACTTCCTCCCAAGAATTCAGGAGTAAAACATTTAATTGTACAAAGATAGTTTGATGTTTTAGAGTAAATGTTACATCTGTTTGAGTAAAGTTGCATCATTCACTGATTCCAGGAATGTGAATTTTCCATTAAAACAACGAATGAGATTCATTTGACCGAAATTTTCAGAATGTGGAGTTTGAATTTAACTCAAAAAAACGGCCGTCTCAATTTTGATTTGAGACGGCCGGTTTATATGATGCTAATAGGCTTATTTAAAATCCCAGTAATTCACTTCCGCCTCGGTTTCCTTGTCCGATTGCTGGAGCCAGTAGGCTGGTGTAACTCTTTTTCCTGAAGGACTTTTTAAACTGCGTTTATAAATGTTAAAATCCGGGTTGGAAAGTAAGTCTGTGATGAATGCATGTAAACATAGTGGTATCCTTTCGCTCTTTTGTGATAATAAATACTTATAGTGCAATTATCACAAAATTTTGATATTTGTCTTTCTTATGCATTTGATATTGGTTTGTTCTTCTTAATTTTAGTAACAGTTTAATTATCTAATCAGACGGAAAATTATAACGTGATGAATATTAGAGGGAAGAATTTATTTCAAAAAGTACCAATCAGAGTAAACAGATTTTTGGTCTTAAAGAGATACTCAATTCAGTTGCTTTTGAATTACGTTATCCGGTACCATCATGACGTCCACTATTCAATGGTTCAGAAAATCTGGTTTTAGCCATATTTCTTACGTTGAAGGATCATTTTTAAGGGAGAATATTCTATTGATAATATCCTTTTGATTGTCAATTACCTCAATTTTTCAGTGATTCAGATCAAAGCACGATAAAGTTGAAAAATAATTGAGTTTTAATGTGAATTTACTTTCAACTCAGATAATAAAGCAATTTAGGCAGTCCAATTTTGATGTATCCGTAATGAAATTTGAATTGCCAGCTTCCAATATAAAATATAATTACAGCTAAATATTTATTGAATAGAATATTAATAAACCTTCTAATTATCACTCTAAAGTTTTTACATTTAACTGTTATTTTTTTCAAGACTATGGTATAGGTATTCCGGATGAAGAATTTGAAATGAATTATTGGTCTTTTTATATGGCATTAAATTTAGAAACTGTTTAAAAATAGAATTAAAAGTATTTAAACACAGAGAAATAGTATTAATCCATAGCAAATGCCAGGTTGAATTGAAGATTTCAAAAGTATTGTTTTTCATTTACAGAGAGAATACACAGAGTATACTGAGC
>DASRMB010000008.1:0-63717 GCA_035648135.1 Prolixibacteraceae bacterium | reverse complement strand
CTGAGGGTTCGTTTTGACAAGATTTTTGCTTACTTTTCATCCCCGCCTGCCGTCGGGCAGGGATTGGAAAAGTAAGGGCCAGTCCGGCCTAAGGACAGAAAACGGATTTGAAATTGACCGTTTTAATATTGCTCCACAACTATTTGAAGTGATCCGTTTTTGAATGGAATTGAATAAAATACCGGAGAAGTTGAAAGCCTGGAAGCCTCGCCACAAAGAAAAAAGCCGAACAACGTTTAAAACGTTGTCCAGCTTTCGTGGTGCCACCTGGATTTGAACCAGGGACACATGGATTTTCAGTCCATTGCTCTACCAACTGAGCTATGGCACCATTTCGAGTCCGGTGCGGACTTTTTTCCGAAGCTTTTCGTTGTCACTTTCGCAATTCCGTTTCGCTTTCGGGTTGCAAATATAGCCCAAATATTTAAACTACAAAAAGAAATGAATTCAAGTCCGGCATTATTTTCACAGAAGGTGTCGAATCCATTCTTTTTCATGCCTTTACCTGAAAATAAATTCTGCTTTTTTTTTGAAACACTGCCATTCTTTGGTCAAAACGATGAGGTATGGAATAGCCTCGATCAATAATTATATCATTTATTGCATGTTGTCATGCCTATTTCATACTTTTGCAGACCAAAACAGTTAATACTTTTTCAGGAAAATGATGCAAACATTCGTTTTAAAGAATGGAATCCGGATCATCCATCAAGAGGAAAATTCACCAGTTTCTCATTTTGGCGTACTGATCAATACCGGATCGCGGGATGAAGAGGCAGACGAACAAGGCATCGCTCACTTTATTGAGCATGTGATCTTTAAAGGAACTCAAACCCGGAAAGCTTTTCATATTTTAAACCGCATTGAAGATGTAGGCGGGGAATTGAATGCCTATACCACCAAAGAAGAGACTGCGGTTTATTCCACGTTTTTAAGTGAATATTACCAGCGTTCGATGGAACTGATCAGCGATATTCTGACCAACAGTACTTTCCCTGCGAAAGAACTGGAACGTGAAAAAGAGGTAGTTATCGAAGAAATAAACTCTTACAAGGACAGTCCTTCGGAATTGATTTTTGATGAGTTTGAAGAGATCCTGTTCGATGGTCATCCCATTGCCCGCAATATTCTGGGTACTCCCGAGCTGATCAAAACCTTCAGCAAAAGTAGTATCCTGAAATTCATGGACGAAAATTACCATACCGATCAGATCGTTTTGAGTTCGGTAGGAAATATTTCAATGGCCAAATTCATTCGCCTGGCTGAAAAATACTTTGGACAGATTCCGGAGAAAATACGCAGCAAACAACGATCGAATGCCTATAATTATCAGCCCGAAACTCGGGTGGTCCAGAAAGACACCTTTCAGGCTCATTGTATTATCGGCAATCTTGCACCTGACATTTACAGCCAGAAACGGATGCAGATGGTTCTACTCAGCAACATTCTGGGAGGACAATCGATGAACTCACGACTGAACATGTCTCTGCGTGAGCGTAACGGAATGGCCTACAATGTTGAAGCAGGTTACACCGGTTATTTTGACACCGGCGAGTTCAGTGTTTATTTTGGTACTGACAAGGAAAACCTCGAACAGGCACAGTGGCTGGTAAATAAGGAATTCAGGAAAATGAAAGAAGTGCCGATGGGGATTGTGCAGCTGAGTCGCGCAAAAAAACAGCTAATCGGGCAATTGGCCATATCAACCGAGAACCACGAAGATCTGATGCTTTCGATCGGTAAAAGCTATTTGTTTTTCAACCATGTGGACACACTGGAATCCATATTCCAAAAGATAGAACACATTGAAAGCCGGGAAATTCTTGAAATTGCCAACGAAATATTTAATGAATCGCAGAACAGCGTATTAATCTATCAGTAAAATGTCCGATCCGGTTTTACTCAATCAATATATTTCAGATCACATTTCGCCCGAAGAAGATTTTCTTTACGAACTCGATCGTGAAACAAATCTCAAAGTGCTCGGGTCACGCATGTTGTCGGGTCACCTTCAGGGACAAATTCTAAGCATGATCAGTTGCATGATTAAGCCGCAATGCATTCTTGAAATCGGCACATTTACAGGGTACTCGGCCTTGTGCCTGGCCAAAGGACTTGCGGAGGGCGGCCAGTTACACACCATCGAAATCGACGATGAACTGGAAACCATTGCACAAAAATACTTCCTGAAATCGGGTCTGTCCGATCGCATTTTCCAGCACATTGGCGATGCCCGGCAGGTTATTCCTACGATGAACCTGTCGTTCGACCTCGTTTTTATGGATGCGAATAAACGCGACTATTGTGATTATTACCATTTGATATTTGATCAGATTCCGGTTGGTGGATTCCTGATAGCGGACAACATTTTATGGAATGGGAAAGTTGTCGATCCGGAATGTTCAAACGATGAACAAACCCAGGGAATACTGGCATTTAACGATTTGGTGCAAAACGACCCACGTGTCAAAAATGTGATCCTTCCGGTTAGAGACGGAATTATGCTGGTGCAAAAGGTGGCGCGATAATCAGGAAATATTTGATTAAAAGAAAAACCATCCGGTCAAATACATATTTTTCAGATTCCATATTATTCAGTTTAAAGTTTTGATTATCTTCAAAATTCATATTACTTTGAAGAGGACACACCAAAAATCTTCACTAGTTGAAAAAAAAGGATGAAATAACAGAAGCCGAATGGATTCGTGCCTTGAATGCAGGCAATATTCAGGCCTTCAATCAACTTTTTGATCATTACGGAAAGCGACTATACCATTTTTCATTCGGATATCTGAAATCAGTTCAGGACGCAGAAGAGATTGTCCAGGAGGTTTTTTTGAAGATCTGGAACAACAGAAAAGAATTATCGGTCGAAAAATCATTTGAATCTTATTTATTTACCATTGCCAAAAACGGGATTCTAAACACCATCCGGAAGTCGAAATATGAACAGACTTATTATAATTATGCAAAATTCAATCCGGGCGAAAATGTTTTGCTCGACCAGGAGTTAAACTTCAGGGAACTTGAAAAAGCGTATAATGAAGCCATTGACCAATTAAGCCCGCGTCGGAAAGAAATATTTCTATTAAGCAGAGAGCAATCTCTTTCGAATGCAGAAATTGCTGACAAAATGAACATATCAGTTAAAACCGTTGAAAATCAAATGACTTCATCCTTATCTGAAATACGAAAACACCTCCGCACGCTGGGTTTCTCCGGAATAATATTTTTTGAACTTTTTTTTTAGCTAAAAAATCACTTCCCCAATAGGGGTTTGATTCTACTTGTGTGTATACCTGTTTGAATTAGCAAAAAACAGAATGGGTAATAATCACAAAACAAACATTAAACTTCTCCTCAATCAGCTGTCTTCCGGGAGTCTGACAATTCCCGAAAAGGAAAAACTCAAGGAATATATCGAGTCTTCATTCATGGATGAGGATTTAGATGCATTGATGCGGGAGCACTGGACAGGTTTGGGAAATCAGGATTTGGTCGGCGATGAAATTCAATTGCTCAATCTGAAGAAAAAGATACTTTCCCGGATTACACCAGCTCAACCAATCGCCAAAAAGGAATTCCGCTTATTCCCGCCTGACTGGAAGAATAAGCTCATGCGAGTTGCTGCGATCTTGTTTATCCCTCTTTTACTTGGCTCGGTCGCTGTTTTTTATACTTTGGAAAAACAAATCAATCAACAGACCAGTTCCTCTATGCAACAGGTAATGGCCAGTCCGGGATCCCGGGTACATTTTACCTTGCCTGACAAAACTGAAGTATGGCTGAATTCTGAAAGTGTGCTTGAATTTCCGCTGAATTTAGACCATTTGGATCAGCGGAGAGTTAAACTAACCGGACAGGGATATTTTAAAGTTGCACACGATAAGCTGCATCCCTTTTTCGTAGAAGTCAACAAAATGAGTATAAAAGCACTGGGAACTTCGTTCGATGTATCTGGTTACGAAAATGACAATTTCATTAGTTCAACACTGGAAGAAGGATCGATCGCATTGCTGAGTTTAAAAGGTAAAGAATTTGCCCGTTTAGTTCCGGGGCAGCAGGCTGTTTGGAATAAAAGCACGAATGAACTGGAAATTAATGACATCGAAACGATACAAGCCACTTCGTGGAAAGATGGAAAACTTATTTTCAGAAATGCATCGCTGAACGATGTCACAAGACAACTTGAAAGGTGGTTTAATTGTGTGATACAGCTTGATCCTAAACTGAATGAATCGGATCTGAAATATACAGCTACCATTCAGGATGAAACACTTGGCGAAGTATTAAAAATGATTGAAATATCGACATCAGTAAAAACTAAAATCGTAAAAAGGGAGGTTTATATCGGTCGTACCAAATAAAATAAAAAAATAAGAGCAGTGTTTGCACCACCGCCCTTATCGAATTAATCATTGTTATAATTAACTCAAGAAAAAACAAATTTATGAAAAAAACTTGGTTCTTAACGGACAACAGGTATCTTTTTGCCTATGTCGAAAAAATCCTTAAAATTATGAAAATTAGCATTTTCCTAATTGCTTTTGCCAGTTTACAAACATTTGCAATAACCAATTACGCGCAAACAAAAAAGATTGACCTAAAGATTGAAAAAGCAAGTATTGTAAAAGTGCTCGAAAAAATCGAGGATGAAACTGACTTCTTCTTTTTCTACAACAACCAGGTAGTTAGCCTGGACAAGAAAATTTCAGTCGATCTGAAAAATAAATCGATCAATGAGATATTGGATGCTTTATTTGAAGGAACAGATGTAAAATACACAATCAATAACCGGCAGATTATTCTTTCTGAAAAAGATTCAGGGAACAATTCAGGTCAGCAACAAAAATCCATTTCCGGGAAAGTTACAGACGATTCAGGAGCAACTTTGCCCGGAGTTTCAGTGTTTGTTAACGGAACAACTATCGGGACGATTACCGATTCCAACGGAACCTACAACCTGTCAAATGTGCCTGCTGATGCCACCGTTATTTTCTCGTTTGTAGGGATGAAATCAGAAGAAGTAAATGTTGGAACTAAAACCGTTGTTGACGTCGTACTTACCGAAGAAACAATTGGAATCGAAGAAGTGGTTGCAATCGGCTATGGCGTTTCCAGAAAGGTGGATTTAACCGGAGCTTCAAGCAGTATTTCCAATAAGGACTTTAATCAGGGAGCAGTTACCAGTCCTTTACAGCAATTGTCAGGCCGTGCTGCCGGAGTTAACATTACACAGACTGGCAGCGAACCCGGTTCAGCACCCAGTGTACGAATAAGGGGGATAACTTCGCTGATGGGTGGCAACGACCCGCTGGTAGTTGTTGATGGAATACAGGGAAATATGGATCTGTTAAACCAAATACCTCCTTCTGAAATTGAGTCGGTAGATATTTTGAAAGACGCTTCAGCAACAGCAATATACGGTTCAAGAGGCGCACCTGGTGTGATCATCGTCACAACCAAAAAATCCATGAGAGGTAAGTCGACTGCCGAATACAACGGAACCATGTCGGTGGATTTTCTGGCCAATAAATTAGATATGTTTTCGGCTGACGAGTGGAGAACCGAAGCTAGAAATTGGGGCATTCCATATTCTGCCGATCATGGATCGGATACTGACTGGTATAATTTGTTAACTCAAAACGGCTTAACACAAAATCACACTTTATCATTTGGTGGAGGAAGCGGTAATTTCAACTACCGGGCATCCGTTTCTGCGATCCTTCAAAGCGGGGTGGTAATTAACAGCAACAACAATAACTACATTGCACGCATTCAGGCAACACAAAAAGCACTTGACGATAAGCTTACTCTTACCATCAACTTAAATAACAACATCCGGAAAAATGTTGGCAGTCCTGGCGATGTAGGTCGTGCGGCATTTAAATCAAACCTGATTAGCAATGCATACGTATCGAAACCAACCGATCCGGTATTGTCTGAAGACGGCAGTTACTACTTTGACGAGAATGTGTTCCAATACATCAACCCTTATGCCGTTGCAGAAACAATTGTCAATGAAAGCGAAGCACATAACCAGTTTGGAAGCCTAAAGGCAGATTTGGAAGTGGTTAAAGGATTGACTGCCGGATGGTTTGGCAGCTGGAGGAAAGTAGACAATAATTCGGGATATTATGCTCCATCGAAGTCGACCTTACCCAATGCAATTGATCAAAACGGTGTTGCCAATGTAACAACGAATCTCACAGATGAAAAACTGATGGACATCAGTCTGAATTTTGACAAAACCCTTGGCAAACATCGTTTCGGAGGTATTGGTGTATACGAGTGGCAAAGCCAGATTTACCAGGGACATTTTGCTCAGGCAAAAGGTTTTATCAACGACCTTACTACCTATAATGCCTTACAGTTAGGTTCAATCAGCAAGGTTCTTCCGAACGATATTACTTCCTATAAAAACGATCGGAAACTGGTATCATTCCTTGGTCGTATCAATTATTCCTATGCCGATAGATATCTGGCAACGATCAGTGTAAGAAAAGATGGATCAACAGTTTTTGGAACCAACCATAAATGGGGAACATTCCCTTCAGCCTCACTGGCCTGGAGAATTAGTGAAGAATCTTTCCTGAAGGATCAATCATTTGTGAGCAATCTGAAGCTTCGTGCAGGATATGGGGTAACAGGAAATCAGCAGGGACTTAATCCTCAAAATTCACTTCAGTTGGTTGGAGCATCAGGTACAACCTATTTCAATGGCGGATTAATCACAAACTTTGGTGTGACTCAAAATTCAAATAACGACTTACGCTGGGAAACCCGATATCAAACCAACCTTGGTCTTGATTTTGGCCTTTTCGATGGCAGACTGAACGGTACTCTGGATGTTTATTCAGCCACAACAAAAAATTTATTATTCAAATATACAGTACCTCAACCGCCCTATCCATTTAATGAAATTGCAGCCAATGTTGGTAGTCTAAGAAACGAAGGAATTGAATTGTCGTTGGAATACAGGGCTATTGACACCAAAGACCTGACTCTTACATTAGGAGGAAATATTTCTTTATTACGCAACAAAGTTCTGAAACTAAGCGGAAGCATTGGTGGAGTTGAACTGAGTACCGATTACGTTGATTGGGGAAATAACGCCTACCTGATTGAAGGTAAACCAATCGGCACCTTTTATATCCTTGAGAATGCCGGAAAAGATGCAACGACCAATGAAGAATTGGTTGTTGACCGAAACACTGACGGGGTGATCGATCAGAGTAGCCGCAGTGAAGACCGTTATTTCGCCGGATCTGCCCTGCCAACTTATACGTTTGCTTTTACTCCATCACTGAGCTACAAAAACTTTGATGTGTCAATGGTTTGGCGTGGTTCAGGCGGAAATAAAATTTACAATAAAATCAACAAAGACTTCAGCTTATTCGAAAATTTAGGGAAATCCAATCTATTGAGCAGCTCAACAAATCTGGGACTTTACACCTCAAAATATGTATCTGATTTATGGCTGGAAAAGGGCGATTACATCCGATTTGAAAATTTGACCGTCGGCTATACAGTTAAGACAACTAAACTGAAGTTTATGAATTCAATGCGTTTGTCATTAACAGGAAATAACCTGGCCGTATTTACCAAATATACTGGTCTTGATCCGGAATTAAATGCATCCGGCGGAAACGGAACCGGTGCAGATACAGGAATCTATCCCCGTACCAGAAGCTTTGCACTGGGATTAAACTTTACTTTCTAACCAATTAAAAGATCGAAACAATGAATAAAATAATAATATCAATATTTGCTTTAATTCTCTTTTACGGTTGCACTGATGTAGAGGAGAACGTATACGACAAATATTCAGCAACTGAATTTTATGCTTCACCCGAAGGATCGGATGCAGCACTGGCCAGTGTGTACGCGCAAATACCCGGAAACTGGGATGGCGTTGGATATGCAGGAGCAGACAGAGGTTGGTATGATTTGAATTGCATGTCGTCTGACGAACAGGTTGTTCCACACCGGAACACGGGGGACTGGGAACTTGATTTCGCCCGCCTGTATCTTCGTCAGTGGCTACCGAGTGACGCTTTTATTGCAAACACCTGGAACTGGCTTTACAAGTCTGTATTTCTTTCAAACTTAGCCGTTGAGCAACTCGAATCAGCCAATGCTGACCCTTCAAAAATTGCAGAAGCAAAAGTTTTAAGAGCTTTTTACTACTACCTGCTGATCGATGATTACGGCAGTGTTCCATTCTTTACTGAAAATAATTTGTCTGTCGATCAAATTCCTCAGGAAAGCAGAAAAAATATTTTTGATTTTGTGGTCAAAGAATTAACCGAAAATATCGGGCAACTTTCTTCGGCAAAAGGAGGCATTTATTATGGCCGGTTTAATAAATGGGCTGGTTATGCTTTACTGGCAAAAGTGTATTTGAATGCTGAAGTCTATACCGGAACAGCCATGTGGAACGAATGTCTTGATGCTTGTAATAAAGTGAGCGAAGGCGGTTACATCCTTCATTCCGGTGCTGCCGATGCCGCTAATATACTGGGATATAAATATTACGAGTTATTCGGCGACATCTGTCCGGATGATGAAACGATTCTGGCTATTTATGCAACAGCCGATGTTGTGGGACGGAATATCTTAACAATCCGAAGTTTGGGTGGTACCGACGGAACATTATTAACCGGATATGGAGCATGGAATGGCTCAATTGTTCCGCAAGACTATATCGAAAAATTCGACAACAACGATATTCGCAAAAGACAATTCCGATACGGAGCTGATCCCTATGGCCCCAAACCTGCAGGATTTATCAACTATCCACTGGAAATTACAAACCTGGATAATCCGGGAGCAGATCGCGATGCCGGTGCCAGGGACATTAAGTTTTGGCCTGTAGCACCAATGAGCAGCGGCGGAGCTTCAAACGATTTCCCCATTTATCGCTATGCCGACATTTTACTAATGAAAGCTGAGTGTCTGGTAAGAACAAATAAGGCAAGCGACGCCAAAACATTTATCGACCAGGTGCGAACACGTGCAGGTTTAAGTGGTCTTGCATCTAATCCTACGCTTACTGACATTTACAATGAAAGAGGCTTTGAGTTAACTTGGGAAGGTCATCGCCGCCAGGACATGATTCGTTTTGGTACTTATACACAGGCTCATGGTTTGGTTCCTGCTGTTGACGATCATTTCAAATTATTCCCGATACCGACATCAGCAAAAAATGCGAATTCCAGCTTGACTCAAAATCCAGGATATTAACAACAAAAAACAAGATATTATGAAACACTCGATAAATATATTTTTAGGACTGGTCATCCTGTTATTCTCCTTTGCCGGATGTGAAGATGATCCAACAATCACGGTACTGAAAAAAGTTTCATTTACCGCACCGGTTACAGCTTCTGTTAACCAGATTGTAATTACTGAAGCCGATTTAACTTCGAATGTTATTTCCTTAAACTGGGAGAAAGTTGATTATTACCTTGAAGCTCCTGTCACTTATACGATCCAGATTACAACAACTCTGGATACTGTTACCTGGGCAAATGTTTATGAAATGGAAGTTGGCAATGATGTTTTAACTGCTTCAATTACCGGGGAACAATTGAATACAATTGTTGTCGATCATCTGGGAATGGAACCTGAAACAATCGGAAGTATTGCCATACGAATAAAATCATATGTTGACAGGAATGCCTTTTCAAAAGCGGTAACGGTAAATGTTACACCCTACAAAGTGTTTACCATGTATCCGTCATTGTGGGTTGCCGGCGATTACCAGGGCTGGGATGTTACGGTTGCTCCAAGGATTGTATCGGTTACCGACAATGGTATTTATGAAGGTTATATCTATATTCCAGCTGGTGGAACCAACGAATTTAAAGTTTATGCTCAGGCTGACTGGAATCCAATTTCCTATGGCACAAAAAACGATGGAATTGTCATTGAGGCAGATTATGCAGGCGACAACTTTGTGGCACCATCAGACGGTTATTATCTCTTTTCGATCGATCTGAATAACATGACCTATCTGCTTATAAAAATGGATTGGGGTCTTATTGGTGCAGCAACACCTGGGGGTTGGGATGCTGACACGGAGATGACATACAATCCGGGAGCTCAAACGTGGACAGTTACTGCTGACATGAAGGCTGACGGTTCATTTAAATTCCGTGCCAACAAGGCCTGGCAAATTGATTTCGGAATGGATGAAGAGGGAAATCTGGCCTATGCAAACCATCCGTGGCTGACGTATGTTGAACGTCCTCAATTAACTGTTCCAACAGATGGAAATTATACCATTACGCTGGATTTACATGATCCGGGTAATTACACCTATAAAATTAAAAAGAATTAAAACTTGAGATTGTTGCAGGGATTTCGGTTTTAAAAACTGATTCCCTGTAACGATTGTTAAAATATTTAATTGTAGAAGGATTAGAATAATGAATAAAAGAAAGATGGAAAACAAGTTGGATTATTTCAGGAAAAAATTTAATAAAGAGATGAATTTCATCCGGTTAACGGTTATTCTTTCTTTGTTCATTGTATTTATATCCGGATGTAAAAAGGACGAAAAAGTATTTGAGACTGTTCATCCGGTAGTGAATAATGACCCAGTTCAATATGATGTTCCTTTTAATAAAGTTCCTGAAACTTCTGATATTGCTATCTACGAAGTTAACCTGAGGGCTTTTAGTTCTGCAGGAAATTTAAGTGGCGTAAAAGCAGGTCTGGATTCAATAAAAGGCTTGGGTATTAATGTAGTTTGGCTAATGCCCATTTACCCCATTGGTGAGTTAAAAGGAGTGGGTTCCCCGTATTGCGTTAAAAACTACACCCAGGTTAATTCGGCTTATGGTACATTAGATGATCTGCGCAGCCTGGTAAAAGAAGCCCACAACCGAAACATGGCTGTTATTCTCGATTGGGTGGCCAATCATACGGCTTGGGACAATGCATGGATTCAAAATAAGTCATGGTACACGCAGGATGCTTCCGGAAATATAATAAGTCCGGATGGATGGGCTGATGTGGCTGATCTGAATTATTCCAATACAGCCATGCGTGCGGAAATGATTAAAGCGATGAAATACTGGACGCTCACCGCTAACATTGATGGTTACCGCTGCGACTATGCAGAAGGAGTTCCAACCGATTTTTGGAAACAGGCCATTGATACACTAAGAAAAATTCCAAACCGGAAAATCATCATGTTTGCTGAGGCCAGAAGCAAGAATTTATTTACTTCAGGATTTAATTTAACTTTTGGCTGGGACTTTTACGCTAAATTGAAAGATGTATTTAATAACGATGCAGCTGCCTCGGGGCTGGTATCTGTTAACGAGGCCGATTACTCCAATGTACCTCAAGGTTCTCAAATTTTAAGGTGGATTACCAACCACGATGATAATTCGAATGATAATACCCCAATTACGATTTTTAAAGGAAATGCAGGCTCAATGGCCGCTTTTGTTCTGACTTCATATATGGGCGGAGTACCACTGATTTACAATGGTCAGGAAGTTGGCTGTCCGATTAAACTTTCTTTTTTCAGCAACGGAACCACGAAAATTGACTGGACAATCAATCCCGAAATGCATCAGGAATATAAAAAGCTTATGGCTTTTCGGAACGGTAGCAACGCGGTAAAAAATGGTTCAATCGAAACCTACAATACCAGCGATATCATGGCTTTCAAAAGGATTTCAGGAAGCGAAGAAGTACTGGTTATCGTCAATGTCCGGAATTCAGCAATCGATTTTCAATTACCTGCCTCAATTGCCGGAACAAGTTGGAAAGATGCCCTGTCAGGCACAAGCATACAGCTAAATAATTCATTAAGCATAAACCCATTTGCCTACATTATTTTAAAAAAGTAAAAAATGAAACACCTTATTTTATTGTTTTTTATCGCTCTGGCTTTGGCGTCTCAGGCAAAGGATAAAAGAGATGGATTAATCGAATCAAAAGTGGCTGTATTTTATCCGGCTGATTTTGATTCGGTCGAAAACCTGCCATCGTTTGCCTTGGTTAAAGAATTTCCGGTAACAGGAAAAATTCCACCAAACTGGAACCTGTCTCCGAACTTTTACCATTCCGGAGAAAAAACCATAGCAACAATTCCGGTAAAAAAAGGAACAAGTTTGTATGGAACGGGCGAAGTGACTGGTTCTCTGTTACGAAACGGAAAAGACATTACTCTTTGGAACACCGACAATTATACCTATTCAAAAGATGACGGGAAACGACTATATCAGTCACATCCCTGGGTTTTGGGTGTCAATACAGATGGAATATCTTTCGGAATACTTGCTGATAACACCTGGAAACAACAGCTCATTTTGGGCGACAGCATTAAATTCATTTCTGAAGGCCCGGCTTTTCGGGTGATTGTTATTCAGGAAAATTCGCCTCAGGAAGTTTTGAAAAGACTTGCAGAGCTGACCGGAAAAATAGAAATGCCACCACTTTGGGCGCTGGGCTTTCAGCAGTGCCGGTATTCTTATTTTCCGGATTCGCGTGTAAAAGAAGTGGCTTCGGAATTTCGCAAAAGAAATATACCCTGCGATGTGATTTGGATGGACATTCACTACATGCAGGATTTTAAGATTTTCACCTTCGATTCTATCCGTTTTCCTGATCCGGCCGGACTGAATGCTTATTTACATTCCATCAATTTCAAATCGGTTTACATGATCGATCCCGGAGTAAAAAAAGAATCTGGCTACCACGTTTACGACCAGGGAACCGCCGGAGATCATTGGGTAAAAACCAGCAGCGGCAAAGAGTTTAATGGAAATGTATGGCCAGGAGCATGTGCTTTTCCCGACTTTACCCGTCCCGAAACCTGTGAATGGTGGGGAGGCTTGTATAAAAATTTTATGGCTACCGGCATCGACGGGGTTTGGAACGATATGAATGAACCGGCAGTATTTAATGGCCCGGATGCAACCATGCCCGAAGACAACATTCATCGCGGTGGCGGCAATCTGACCAAAGACGTTCATCTTCGGTACCACAATGCCTACGGAATGATGATGGTAAAAGCCAGCCGGGATGGTATCCTCAAAGTAAATCCTGAAAAACGTCCCTTTGTGCTTTCGCGTTCCAATTATATCGGTGGTCAGCGGTATGCAGCAACCTGGACAGGCGACAATGCTTCGACCTGGGAACACTTTAAAATGGCGACGCCAATGGTTCTTAACCTGGGACTTTCCGGTCAGCCTTTTTGTGGTCCTGATTTGGGAGGTTATAAAGGAACTCCGGATGCCGAACTTTTTGCCAACTGGATCAGTGTAGGTGCCTTCTATCCATTCTGCCGCGACCATACCGAACTGGATGGAGGAGATCAGGAACCCTGGGCTTTTGGCAAAAAAGTGGAAGATATTTCCAGAACGGCGCTCGACCGAAGATACCGGTTGCTACCCTACTTGTATACTTTATTTCACGAAGCATCGGTTAGTGGATTACCAGTTATGCGTCCGGTATTTTTTGCTGATGTGAAGGATACCACCTTAAGAAAAGAGGACGCCGCTTTTATGTGGGGAAGCGACTTGCTGATCATCCCCAAATGGGCGAAAAAACCGACTCTTCCGCATGGAATCTGGAAAACTGTTTCCATAACAGGAGAAGATTCAAAAAATGATCCGTACCAACCCGAGCTTAAATTACGCGGCGGTGCAATTATCCCACTCACTCAGTTAGTGCAATCAACGGTGGATTATAAAACAGACTCGCTGACACTTTTGGTTTGTTTGGATAAACATCAAAAAGCTGAAGGTAAAATCTACACCGATGCGGGCGAAGGTTTTGGATACCAAAAAGGTGAATATGAGATTTTAAATTTCAAGGCCTTAAAGAAAAACAAAAACAAAATTGCAGTAATGTGGTCTCATGCTGAAGGGAATAGTACCGATGCAAGCCGGAACTACAGGATTGGAATCGTTTCTGAAAAAGGAACAAGCTTTTCCGATTGGACCCAAAAGAAAACGATCGTGGTGTCGTTGAAAAAGAAATAACCAGATCAAATCTAACAAGGCGGCCTAATTCATTCAATTAGAAAGATGGTTTTTGCGAATAATCCTCAACCGCCTTGTTTTTTCAATTTATACTTCGATAAAACAATCCGGTTGGAATTCTACATTTTCCTCCTGAATATTCCATAAAAACAGTTATTCTTAAGACTTTTGAGTATGCTGGAATCCCTGCATAAATATCCTCTTTGTCCAGCACGACATGAAGCGATCCATTAAAGTGATATCTCCAATGTCACCAATAAATACCGCTGTAATCAATTGATTATAGCGGTATTTATCAGGAATAATCATTTACGACCGAAGGAAAGGACAATACATCAAACGTTTCTACAAGGGAAACTCTGTCCCTGTTTTTCTTTAATTTTTTTTTTAACCTTTAGTGAAAAGACCTTTAATAACCTTTAATGGATTTATTATAGACCTTCATTTTTCAAACAACCAAAATGTCTAATATACTGAGTTACTCTAGTTTAACAATAGTACCTATAAAAATAGAATCCAAGTTTGGCGGATCGTCAAAGTATCGGGTCATAGATGACGAACTGATTACAACCGTAAGGGTGAAAAAGGATGCAAAACCTATAAAGCAAGAACATAATACAGATGTGTCGAATTTCGATTCTCAGGCGTGTACAGATGATGAATACCTCGTCAACATAGGATTTGAGCCTGTCATCTCAGAAAGTGAAATTAAGACGGGTTACAAGCTTCGGAAATCAAAAATAAAAAGGAAATGCTTTGCTCTTAGCCGACTTGAAAAGAGTAAAAAGTTTTTGGCTTTTTATTCCATTAGTTTTCCGGTTGGTTTATCGGATGATGATGCATACAAAGTTTTTAATGTCTGGCTGACTCGCTGCCGGAAGATAGGAGGATTAAACACTTATCTATGGGTTGCAGAGCGACAAAAGAATGGAACGATACATTTCCACCTTTTGACCAATGACCATATGCAGATTAGAGATGTAAACGGATTTATGGCTATTGCGCTCGCCACAGCGAAACAAAAAGGAGTTGAAGCATTGCAGAGTATCAATCCGGAGAAGTATAACGGTGTTGACGTTAAAATGGTAAAGGGGACAAGGAAGAGTCTTGTTAGCTATCTGGTAAAGTACATATCAAAAAATGATATTGAATTTTACCGTCTTCCTTGGCATTGCTCCCGTGATGTTTCCAGATTATTCACCTCGCAAAACTATGACGAATCGGAAGAAGATAAATTATATGAACATCTGCCGGAAGATCCTGAAAATTATTTCATCAGGCAAGAACCGTATTTCACCGTACAAGGATTCAAATTTACTCCGAATGAAATCATATTTTCTGATCTGGATGGAGTGAATGAGCTTGTATACAATTCTAAAAACTAAACATTAACAAATAATCAAAATCGATAATCATGACAACAAAACAGCAAAAAGCATTTAAAAGTTTGTTATTTCTTAATAGCGCCAAATTATTCAGCAATTGTTCAACATGTGGAAAAGAAAGGGTAACAGTTAAATTCGAAGATTTGCCGGAATGTTCAAAAAATGGGTTCAAAGAATTACTTAAACAAGAGCCTTATAAAAGCGGAGCAACTTTCCTTTGTTGCCGGAAATGCGATGAGTATTCAATTTTGAGTAATCCCTTTCCATAAAGTATAGGAATTAATGAATGATCAAGTAATCAAAATCCGCTATTTGCGGATTTTTTATTTTTAGTTTTGTTTTTCCATAATTAGGCTATTAGTAAATAGAGATTCAGTTATGATTTTAGATTTGGAAAAATGTTAATACTTTTCTTTACCCTAATTAATTTCATTAACATTGTCAATTAAACAGTTTTTAAAAAAAATAATTAAAAACACACAATAAAAGAATCTGCCGAGTTTGTCCTATACATAAACGATTGGCATCAATAATATGAAAGATCTTAGTAATATTTTAGATGAAATATTTGAGAAACTTTACAAAAGAGATGTAGATTTTTCAGTCAATATATTTTTATGTGGTGCTGCGACTTCTACAAGGAACTCGATTAGAGATTCACTTAATACCGAATTTAGAAAGGACGCAAAATTCAACTGTGTTTATCCTGAATCTATTTTTGCAAATTCATACGGGAAAGGTGGTTATAACTTGTTGGAATTAGAAGATGAATTAGCAAAATATGTAGATGTAATAATTTTGCCTTTAGAGGGTATTGGAACTTATTGTGAATTAGGTGCATTTGCTGTAAACGAAAACTTATTACCGAAAATAATTGTAATAAATAATGGTAGATATGAACACAGTAATAGCTTTATAAATTTGGGTCCCATTGATTTAATTAAAAGGCATAATGCAAACAATGTCATATACTTTAAGAAAGGAAAAGAAGAAGATATAATTGCACAGATTATTGAAAAAGTAAGATTAAAAAGATATAGCAAGGAAATTTCATATGAACTAGAAAATTTATTTAACCTTTCAAGATTTATTCTATATTTAATAGCAATATTCCAACCGATAGGGAAAGATGGTATTAAAAAATTAATGAAGAAGTTAAATAAAGGTAAAGTGAAGTTGAATTATATTGAGTCAGCAATTCAAATTTTGACGCAAAAAAATAGAATTGAAGAAAATATTGATTCAAATCCTCTGAAAAGAAGTTTCTCATTAAGTGATGATGGACATACATATGTTTATGAGGAATTAATTGAAAAGCTCAAAGTTAAAAAGGACTTCACCGTGATTAGAAGTGAAATCATTAATGATAGATATAAACCAAATAAAAGAAATTTGAGCAGGGATAAAAAACTTTTAGTATAAGATGAACCATCAATAGTTTGTCGTTTCGACAAGCTGGTTTAAACTGACATTTTTACGATGAACTTAATATTCAACCTCACGAATCTAGCAAGATTCGCAACCTTGAATCTTAATTTCATCTAAGTAAAAGTTTTCCCTTGCTCATTTTTATTATATGAAAACATTTGAATCTTTTGCAAAAGAAATTGGTTTTAATATGCAGGTGCTTGATAACTATGTCACGTATGCTGACTGTTTTTATAATACTTTTTATATTTCAAAGAAAAATAAAACTAAAAAAAGACAGATAGATTGTCCTTCAAAGGAACTAAAGTCAATTCAGCGTTGGATACTTTCAAACTATTTTAACAATATTCAAATTAGTGATCGTGCAAATGGGTTCATAAAAGGACGAGGAATAAAACGTAATGCTCAATTCCATTTGAATAAATCCTTTATTCTTTCAATAGATATAAAAAATTTCTTTCCTTCTATTTCTCAGAAACAGGTTTTTGATGCATTAGAAAATAAATTTGGGGATAACGAATTAAATTTAAAGTTAGCTAAACTTTGTACTTACAAACGTTATTTGCCGCAAGGGGCTCCCACTTCACCAGCACTGTCAAATATAGTATTTAAAGATATTGATGATGAGATTACAAATTACTGTAAAAATAAATTGGTAATCTATTCTAGATATGCTGATGATCTGGTTTTCTCGTGTGATACAAAAATTACCCTTGTCGAAATCTATTCATATGTCAATAAGCTCTTACAGAAATATTCTTTTGTTATAAATAAGACTAAAACAAAGTATTTTTCTGGAAAAGGAAGAATGGTTATTACTGGCATCAATATAAATGAAGGTAGGCTCTCAGTGAACAAAGAAATTAAAAGAAATTTAAGATGTAATCTTTACAACGTGATTGTAAAAAAAGATTCTTCAATTAATAAAAATTCAGTCGCAGGTTATCTTTCATTTATTAGAGATATCGAACCTGATTATTATCGGAAGATGAAAGAATATATAAAACGATTAAAGACAAAAGCAATTATACTAGATCTTGACACTTTTTAGATCTTGATATTAAAATAAAGCGTATTGTGTTATTGTTTATTTAGATTATGCACTGAAAAAAGAAGGGATAGATTTAAAACGTAATGTCCCCTACACCATCCCCCGAAAAACAAAAACCCCTGTAATGTATTGAATTACAGGGGTTTGCTGCTTTAAAATGTTGTCCTGTCAGGTCTCGAACCTGAACTCTTCTGAACCAGAATCAGACGTGTTGCCAATTACACCACAGGACAGTTTCAATATCAGATACCAATTCAAGACAAATATAGCAAAAACTGGTTATTTTGTTGACCTACCAGGGTTCGAACCTGGACTCTACTGAACCAAAATCAGTTGTGTTGCCAATTACACCATAGGTCAATCCTTAGTCGTCTTTTCTTTAAAGACGGTGCAAAAATAGAAAAATTATCTTTTTAGCATCTATTTTAGGCATAATATTTTTCGCTCTACCGAATGTTTATTTGTACTTCAAAACTATCGATGAAGTTTCGATACCATTAATCTTTCACTTTCAGCACCTTGTCGTTATTGTGTTTGGTGTAAACTGATTGTTAAGAATACTACCAATACATTTTAAGAACATACGAATAGTATAGACAAGTCACGTACTTTTACCCGCTTAAACTAAGAACATCCGATTCAGTGTCGAAGCATGGCACTCACAACGAATGATTTACAACAAACAGACAAACAAGAGAAGCTAAAATGAAAGAATTTTTTCAGGAGAACAAAAAGATCGCAAAGACAATTAACGAAGTTGCCGGACTTGCCAATTACCTTTGGCAAAAGGGCTGGGCAGAACGAAATGCCGGCAATATATCGGTGAACCTCACTGAAATGATGACAGATTTGACAATTGAACTGGAACATTTTCCGATCTTTAAACTTGAGCGGACTTACGCGGCATTGGCTGGCCATACTTTTTTCGTGACAGGAACAGGGAAACGAATGCGCGATCTGGCCATTAATCCAATGAAGAATGCCTGTATTATCAGAATGAACAAAAAAGGAAACGGATACCACATCATTTCCATGAAAAAGAGAAACCTCTATAATTTCAGGCCAACCTCCGAATTACCTACTCATTTGAGCACACATAACTTACTGGTCAGCACCGGATCAAAAAACAAGGCTGTTGTTCACACTCATCCCAACGAGTTGGTTGCAATGACCCAGATCCCCAGATTTCAGACGGCTGAAATGATGAATAAAACAATGTGGGGGATGCATCCTGAAGCATTTGTTTTTGTGCCCCGCGGGGTATTTATGGTTCCGTACATCTTACCCGGAAGTCATAAAATTGCTGATGCCACCATCGAAGGGTTTAAAAAAGGTCACGAAGTGGTGATCTGGGAAAAACATGGCGTTTTTGCTATTGGCAAAACCGTGTCCGATGCTTTTGACATGATTGATATACTATCAAAATCGGCACAAATCTGGTTTATGGCCATGCAAACAGGAATGGAACCGGAAGGACTCAATGATGAACAATTGATGGAATTAAAGGAAGCTTTCCTGAAAGAATAAATAGGTAGTATGGTCAGGACATGTCCTGACCGTACACATCATTTCTGGCCGACCACACTACGTCATGTCATACCTCTTTCATTGCTTCGTTCTTTGCTGATCTGAGATAATTTCCGCAGTAACTTCCGGCCTCGGGCCGTTATTCCGGACGAACCATGGTATTCCATTTCATGTTCTATCAAGCGGATCAATTCACCGGCAAAATCAGGTTCTTGTTGAGCGATATTGAACAGTATTTGCATCGCATGAACGCGAACAGCAACAGGTTCTTTTGCATCCGTAAAAACCTCGATGCAATAATTCAACAAACAGGCCATTTTTTCTTCCGGAATACCATGAAAGCTGATCAGTTTCAGGAGATGACGTTTTTTACCGGAGTTTGTTGTTGTCGGTAAAAATTCGGTTAGTACCGGCAGGTATGGTAGAACCTGTTCAGGATGTTTTTCATGAATTTTATCAACCATCCACATGGCCCGCCAGTTTTCAGGCTGACCGTCATCCAACGCTTTGTTTATGATAATATCCAAATATTCCGGATAGTCAGCAATATATCGCACCAATAATGCGAGGTTTTCCCACGATTGAATCAAATTTTGGACATCATTTTCTGTCATCGCGAAAAATTTGTATTTTCAGAGCAGTAAAGATAACTGAAGTTCAACTACGAATAGACTCTGGATTTTGATTTTTCAATGTTTGATTTGGGTTGAAGCTGATTTTCTACTTCTTTGTATTTTTGTAACTATTCATTCATTATTGGGTTCATCTGAATTTTGTTCGAAAAAATCGTTTTTCGGCCGATATAACATTGATGCTTTGTTGAAAAATTGTGGATCGGCCTTGAATCTTGTATTTCCATCAAACCCCGAGTTAAAACCCGGGGCTATTGATACAATTTCAAATAAAAATATCTTCATCTTTTAAAGCGACTGAATAGTTACGTATTTTTAATGCGCTTAAAATCGAAGATCATGCTTGAAGTTTGTTGTGCAATCATACTGAAGGGTTCAAAAATACTGGCAGTCCAGCGTGGACCTGAAAGCAGTCATCCGTGGAAGTGGGAATTCCCGGGAGGGAAAATCGATCTAAAAGAAACTGCAGAACAATGTATCATTCGGGAAATAGAAGAGGAACTGAGCATCCGCATCGAAGTTGTAAATCAACTCATAGCTGTAGAATTTGACTACAGTTCAAAGCAAATCCAACTGATTCCATTTGTTTGTAAAATTGTTTCCGGCGAAATTAAGCTGACCGAACACATGGCTCAATGCTGGTTCGGTTTCGATGAATGGGAAATGATAGATTGGTCAGGAGCCGACCGAGCATTGATCTTAAAAAATCAGAAGATACTGAAATCGTTGCAGTGAGCTGCAGATTGAGCCAGTTATGGGATATTCACTCCTTACTTTTACCTCATCAAATGCGGGAATATAAGAGCAAACGCGACAAAAACAGCGGACCAGCTGAGGATTGACAGAACCATAAAAGGCTTGGCTAATTTGTGTTTTGAGTAGTATTTGTTCAGCAAAAAGGCACCGATAGGTATACTTAGCAATACAGGCGACAAAACAATAATACCCGGCAATCCAAATTTCGCACGAAACAAGGCAATAAACCTGTTTCTTTTTGAGAAGACACGTTCACCTGTTGTGACCTTGCGCCATGCGATCAGCTGACGGTATTTCAAACGAAGCGAAGGAGGAAGGTGCTTCCAAAGGAATGTTTTTACGTGATGAAATCGTTTAATGGCAAAACCACTGAAATGGTAAAAAAAGAAAAACCCTGCAATTCCGCCCAAGGTAACTGAAATCAATGTTTGCTCAAAGTTTAGTCCAATGAGCAATGCAAATGGGAATGTTAATACATACTTTACCGTTGCCAACAAAAATACCTGAATAATTTTAAACACTGCAATCATAATCTCTCTCTGGTAAGTTTCCGAATAGAACACCAAATGTCGTAAAAAAGTTCTTACTAATATCAGATAGATGCCTGATTTTTAGTAATGTTAAGAATATTTAAGAATTGACATTCCGACTTTCAGTATTTAAATATCATGAATCCTTTACTGAGCGCGATATTTAGTCTCAAAATCAACCAAACCACACGCTAGCAAGAACAGCTTCAATCAGGCCCAAAATAATGAGAAATGAGTAAATATTTGCAAAATTAAGTGTCCAACCCATCCTTTTGTTGTAGCGTGGAACCACTACCCGACCGTCTTTCTGATTAAAATAGAAGATTCCCCACTTATAATTTCCAGGGTCGCTAATCATTCGGTCGCTTTGAAATTCATCGAAACTGGCTTTCATCCTTTGACAATTTTTGATGTTATTTCACCGGAACTGCGAAATTCTGCCAGAAAGATTCGTTTGATTTCGCTTCTGCAAAATAATCGCGTCCATTTATTTTTCTGGTCTGTTTTGTTTCTACATTCAAAACTACAACTTTTTCTGATTCGTAAATCAGTTGTTTTTCCGATGAGGTATATTGTTTTTCCGAATCAATGGAAGCTAATACAGACTTGCCATCCACTTTTTTATATCCTGATGTTACATTCATCTGCGTATTGGTAAGCGGATTACTATTTACAGCCAAAGACCTGCCCTGTGGATTTGACTTTTTTTCGGTGAGCTTAATCTCGTTTCGCAAAACGGCATAATCCGTGAAGGAAATATAAATTTTTCCCCTTAAACTTGTTGGGTAAAACGAGCCCGTGTGCGCCAGATCCAGCTTTAAAGCATCATACGAGATAATCCAGACCGAATCACCGTTCAACCGCGTTTTTGCTTCCAGTTTCAAACTGAAATCGTTCAGAAGTGATGGATTCAGGATGGTATTCGAAAGCCGTGCCACATCCATTTCAAGCAGCTCATCAAGATTATTGGAAGCATCGCGAAAAGCGACAGTCGGAGTTTCCCTTTGGGTTTCAGCAATCTGGTAAGACCGGTTTTTAAATGCGTCAGACCACGAAGGATCGGCATAACCTTTTGTGTCATACAAATCGACAATGGTCTTTGTCGTATGACTCGCTTCGTTATCGGTTGACTTTCGTTCTTCGAAATACATTCTCAGATTCATCGGTCCTGAAAGATAATTCTGTGGAATTCGCTCGGAAGCGGTACGTAAAATGCGTTGTAAAACTCTGGATTCAGCTGCCACATCAATTTCTTCAATATGATACGACTGTGGACTTAATTCAATCAGAATGTTCGGCCTCTTCAGAAAATCAGAAATCGGAAAACTGACATTTTTAAAACCGATGGCTGAAAAGTAGAGATTCTCTGACTGGTTTCCCTCCGGAATCCGGATTTCGAAATTGCCCTCCGGATTAGTCGCTGTTCCCAGGAAAGTTCCTTGAATACCAATGCTGACAAATGCGATTCCTTCCTTCGTTTCCTGATCGATGACTTTTCCCTTTAAGGTAGCTATTCCGGCTTGAGCCTGCGAAACCAGACTGAAGAAGAGAAGAATGAATGTGATTGATAGCAGTTGTTTCATGGCGGACTATAATTTACAGATTCGGAAATATACAAATTTGTAAAGGGATAACGCAAGTTTAGTGCATATTCATATTATCTTTATCAAAAAAATGCCATGATCAGGAAAATATTCATTTTACTTCTTATTACCCTTTCAATCCTGTTGAATCCGTCGTGTGTGGCGAAAAAGAAATATCTGGCGATGGAATCAGCCAAACAGCTGTCCGACTCGAAAGTACTGGAACTTAATTCAGTAGTTGCCGGAAAAAATCAGCGAATCGAAAAAATGATTGCAGATTTTGAGCAGATGAAAAACGAACTGATGGAGAGTAACGCGATCAAGAATCAGTACATCGATTCACTTTCCGGAGAAGTTAATAAACTGGCCAAAGATGTGAATGTAAAAGAGTCTGCTCTTGGAGATAAGCTGTATTCATTTGAATTCGAAAAACGGCAGTTTACGGAAGATCTCGCTGAACAGAAGCAATTAGTCAGCAAAAAACAACTGGAATTGAATCAACTTTCGAGTGACTTGCGCAAACTGAACGATGAACTTTCCCAACTTACGTTTGACCTGAACCGTGAAAAAAACGAAAAGCAAACTTTACAGAATAAATTATCGACCGGCAATGCCAACATCGATCAATTAACTGCGGCTACGGATAAACTAAAAAGTGAAATTCAAAGTCTAAAAAAACAATTGAATGATAAAGATGAAACCATTACGAGGCTCGAAAACAACGTAAAACTTCTAAAAAAAGAAATCAAATGAGAACAATTTTCCTGATTGCATTAGCTCTTGCCAGTGTATTACTTGTCAATGCTCAAAATTCAACGGAACCGTTATTCAACGGTAAAACTCTGGATGGCTGGAAAATTTACGGCACCGAAAAATGGTATGCCGAAGATAGCATGCTGGTTTGCGAAAGTGGCCCGGACAAACAATACGGCTATCTGGCAACCGAAAAATGGTATGATAATTTTGTTCTGGAACTCGAATTTAAACAGGAAGCCAATGGTAACAGCGGCGTATTCTTCCGGTCTACGATCGACGGCACCAAAATCAAGGGCTGGCAGGTAGAAGTTGCCCCTCCCAATAACGACACCGGAGGAGTATATGAATCATACGGACGTGGTTGGTTGCATCAGATTCCAGACGATCAGGAAGGTTTCCTGAAAATGGGAGAATGGAACAAAATGAAAATTCAGGTTGTTGGAGATCATGTAACAACCTGGCTGAATGGTCATCAAATGACTGATCTGACTGACGATCTGATTGGCAAAGGCAAAGGCTCCATTGCCCTTCAGATTCATGATGGCGGCGGAATTAAAGTTCGCTGGAGAAACATTGTAATTCAGGAATTGTAAAAAAAACTTTCAACCCACTCCCTACCAGGAAAAGGAAACCCAATCAATCCACTCTTTTTTTTTCAGAAGAAGGGATTGATCGGGTCTGGTTAATTTCAGCAATACATATCGTGATTACCTTTTTTGACTTTTTCGAGTAAATTAATGGAGCGTTCGCGTGCAATTCCATGCATCGAATTGATCACGTCATCAATCAGGGCTTCACCCACAAGACGTGTTTCATACGATCCATAATCCATAAGGTATTCCATAAAAGTGGAAACGGCATTCGGATTACAGTGATTTTTGATATCGCCTGGTTTTGCACGATCCATAAAATCTTGTCCGGTTCTGCCAAGTCGGTAACATCCGGTACAAAACGAAGGAATATAGCCCATTTCAGCCACATCGCGGATTACCTCATCGAGTGGCCGATGATCGCCCAGCGAAAACTGGCTTCCGTCATCTTCATGCAACGAATCAGTATAACCACCAGGATTAGTGCGGCTTCCGGCTGAAATCTGCGAAACTCCCAGTGCGAAAGTATCGCGCCTCATATGTGCAGTTTCGCGGGTCGACATGATAATACCGGTATAAGGAACAGCCAGGCGAAGTATGGCAACAATTTTACGGAAATCGAGATCTGAAACAGCAAAAGGTGGATGAGAAGCAATATCGGATCCGGTAGCCGGTTCAAGCCGTGGTACACTAATCGTGTGCGGACCCACCCCAAAAACCTTTTCAAGTTCCCTGACATGTTGCATCAAAGCAAGCAGTTCGAAACGAAAATTATACAAGCCTAGAAGAACTCCTATGCCAACATCATCGATACCTGCTTCCATGGCCCGGTGAATCGCAGTAACGCGGTAATCGTAATCCATCTTTTTTCCACCAGTGTGTACTTTGCTGTAGGTTTCACGGTGATAAGTTTCCTGAAAAAGCTGAAACGTACCGATTTTAGCTTCTTTTAATAATTTGAACTCGGGGACGTCAAGCGGTGCAATATTTACATTAACCCGTCGAATCTCTCCATTGCCAACTTTAGCCTCATATACCGAAGCAACCGCGTCAATCACATATTGAAAACCCTCTTTTGGGTATGATTCTCCGGCAACCAGCAAGACACGCTTATGCCCCTGCTTGACTAGTATCTCAGCTTCACGTCTGATTTCATCCTGGGTAAGTGAGCGACGAACAATTGCTTTGTTTTTTGCCCTGAACGCACAATAGCTGCATTCGTTGGCGCAAAGATTGGAAATATAAAGCGGGGCAAAAACAACAAGCCTCTTCCCGTAAATCTTTTCCTTGATGTGATTTGCAGATTCGAAAAGCTCAAAAAGCTGCATCGGATCGCTGATGTTCGTGAGCACTGCCACGTCTTCAAGATCTAAGCCCTTCATCTCTTTGGCTTTATTGAGGACTACAAGCACTTTCTCCGGACTGGGTCTTTGATTTTGTTCCAGTATCCGGGCAATTTCTTCTTCGTTAATAAAAGATGACATGATGGTGTAGTTATGATTTGAATAACAAAGGTACAATTCAAACCACAAAAAGAAGGATAAAATTTATGAATAATTTGATATGCCAGCATCTAAGTAATGAGAACTATTAAATGTCGTATTTTAGTTTTGACAATGTGTCCTTTCAAGCGAGATACCTGTAGATTTTACCACAGATTACTCAGATAAACACAGATTTAAAAGCTATTTTATATCTTAATTTGTGAAGTCTGTGATATTAATTTTTACTCGTGGAAGCAGCAGAACTGCAAAACGAGTATTTATAACTCTGTTTGAAAAACACGACATTATTTCATTCCTATTACTTAATTTGTGTGATCGCAAAATAAATCTAATTTTGTACATCACTCTCAAAAAGCCCCCGATATGAAAGCTGAAAAAACCGTTGGAGAAAAAATCAAACAGATTCGTGAACTAAAAATGGTCAGCATCGAAGAGCTGGCAGAGAGAAGTGGAATGGAGATTACCATGGTTCAGCGAATTGAACAGGAAAAAAATATCCCATCACTGGCTCCCCTTATAAAGATTGCCCGGGCCTTGGGTGTTCGGCTGGGCACTTTCCTTGACGACAGTGATTCATACGGCCCGGTAGTAGTCCGTTCAGGCGACCATCACAAAGGAGCCCGATTTACATCGCAGGCCAGCGAAGCCCGTGAGCATCTGAATTTCTTCTCGCTGGCATACGACAAAGCCGGGCGCAACATGGAACCCTTTATCATTGACATTGAACCCGGACTTCAATCAGATTATATGCTCTCATCGCACGAAGGTGAAGAATTTATCTATGTTCTTGAAGGAGACATTGAGATCAATTACGGCAAGGAGATCTACATTCTGACCAAAGGGGACAGTATTTACCTCGATTCGATTGTGCTGCACAATGTACATGCAGGAAACAACAATTCAGCCCGGATTCTTGCCGTGGTTTATGCACCTTTTTAATTTTCATCCTTTCCTGAAAATCTGATTTCATGCAATTACTCGATTATACGCTTGGCGAATTACTGGAAAAATATGCACTCGAAGCTCCCGACCGCGAATTTATGGTTTATGCCGACCGCAATTTACGGTTTACTTATTCCCAGTTTAATGAACGGGTTGATCAACTGGCCAAAGGACTATTATACATCGGAGTAAGTGCTGATGACAAAGTAGGCATTTGGGCCAACAATGTTCCTGACTGGCTCACTTTCATGTTTGCAACTGCCAAAATCGGCGCGGTATTAGTAACCATCAACACCAATTACAAATCATCCGAACTGGAATATCTACTTCACAATGCTGATATTCACACCCTCTGTCTGGTCGATGGATTCCGTGACAGCGATTACGTAAACATGATTTTTGATTTGGTTCCGGAATTGAAAAACAGTCAGCGCGGTAAGCTTAAAAGCGAAAAATTTCCAAAGCTTCAGAATATCATTTTTATTGGACCGCAAAAACACCGCGGAATGTACAACACCTCTGAGCTCATGCTGCTTGGTAGTCATATTGACGACATGGAGCTTGATCTGATCAGGGAGACCATCAATTGCCACGATGTGGTCAACATGCAATATACTTCCGGAACAACAGGCTTTCCAATGGGAGTCATGTTATCCCATCACAATATATTAAACAACGGCAATTCGGTTGGTGAATGCATGAAATTCACTCACAACGAACGTCTGCTGGTTTGTGTTCCGCTGTTCCATTGTTTTGGAAGCGTGTTAGCCCTGTGTGCCGCTATTACTCACGGTTGTACCATGGTCATGGTCGAGAATTTTGATCCGCTGATGGTTCTTGCTTCAGTTGAAAAAGAAAAATGCACCGCTTTATATGGTGTCCCGACCATGTTTATTGCAGAATTGAACCACCCGATGTTCAACATGTTTGATTTAAGTACGCTGCATACCGGGATCATGGCCGGAGCCCCCTGCCCCATCGAAACCATGAACCAGGTGATGCAGAAAATGCACATGAAAGACATCATCATCGTGTACGGCCTAACCGAAGCTTCGCCGGGAATGACTGCTACCCGAACTCACAATTCTCCTGAAGTACGTTCAACTACGGTAGGATTTGAGCTACCGAACATTGAAGTTAAGATCTTCAATCCGGAAACGGGGAAAGAATGTCCGGAGGGCGAACAGGGCGAAATCTGCTGCCGCGGATATAACCTCATGAAAGGCTACTATAATGATCCTGAAGCGAGTGCAAAAGTCATCGATCAGGATGGCTGGCTTCATTCAGGTGATCTGGCGGTTAAAACACCGGATGGTTTTTACCGAATCACCGGCCGCATCAAAGACATGATTATCCGTGGCGGGGAAAATATTTATCCGCGCGAAATTGAAAATTTCATCTACAACATGCCCGAAGTGGAAGCAGTCGAGGTAGTCGGCGTCCCGAGTAAGAAGTACGGAGAACAGGTAGGTGCGTTTGTCAAACTTAAAGCCGATGCCCAACTATCCGAAGAGGCTGTTCAGGAATTCTGCAGAGGTAAAATAGCCCGGTACAAAATTCCGAAGTATATCTTTTTTGTGGATGAATTTCCAATGACTGCCAGCGGAAAAATACAGAAGTACAAACTCAGGGAGCTCAGCATTGAACTACTCAAACAGAAAGGGATTGAAGCACTTTAGCCGCAAGGAATCCATCGTTATTCCCGAATTTATCAGCCAAGTGATATTTTCCGAATAGCCTGATTCCAGAGGATCGAACAGTAGCATTCCAAATACCCTGCTTCATATCGTAAATGAAGTATTCTGTATTCGGGTTCAAAAAAAAGGAAGACTGATCCAAACACCAATACAAAAAAACAATCGATTTTTCAGGTTACTTCGAATGAAATCTTTATCACTATTATTTCGTATAGTACACTAACAAACAATTATTCTGACTATTAGTTTATACTATTTTTTATGTATTTTTTTTATCTATCTTCGAAACTTCATTTATAACACATAATCAGACTCAGATGAAACGGATAATGGTGGCTGAAGACAATAAATTGATTCTGGAAACAATTGCTCACAGCCTGACGCGCGAAGGCTATGAAATGATTAAGGCTCTTGATGGAAAAGAATGTCTCAAAATACTTGAAGACATCGATGTTGACCTTATTATTACCGACTTATACATGCCAAGCATCAATGGTCACGAAGTCATTTCCATCCTTCGGGATGAGCGAAAAAAAAACACTCCTATCCTTGTACTTTCAGCCGCAGGAGCAGAAGAAAATGTATTGAAGGCTTTCGAACTGGGAGCCGATGATTTTATGGTCAAACCTTTCAGCTTAGTTGAACTCAACGTCAGAGTTCGTAAACTACTGGCAATGAAAAGATAAACAGAACTCAGATCTTTGTTTCCATACCGTTAAAATTATCGTTAATGACATCAGTCAGATATACAGCCCTAAAATTGATTATTCCAATTTCAGTCCTGATTGGCATCCTAAGTTTGTTATTCTATTTCAATACTGCAGGATCACAGCAATTTACCGTTCAGATTTCCGCATCAAAGACTCCTCTCGATATTCCTTTTTTGGCCCAAAAGCATCATCTGACTGACAGCATCATCGAACTAAAATCAGAAAATTGGTATCGATATGTGGTAGGAAACTTTGAAAGCCGAAGTGAAGCTTCCAAATATGCCGGCAAAATCGCCAGACAAAATGGATTATCAGGGGCTTTCCCGCTTGAGGTCATTTCAGGAAACCCGGTTCAGGAGCAAAAAAAGGACTCTGCCATGCATACTGAAATTGCTGCTGTCACAACCGATTCTTCGTCTTTAACGAATAAAAATACGGAAAACAGTGCGATTCCAGATTCGAACAAAAATCAGGAAAATAAAAAATTAAAAAAAAAGAGCAATTCCATATTCCTTTGGATGTTCGGTGATAAAAATGTTTTAGAGCTAAAAAAAGACCTGATTGTATACGGGAACAAACATATCCCATTGTTCCTCCGCAAATTTTATGTCCAGGTTATTGAAAAGGCTTATGATTATCCAATCATTCTGCTCTTTATTTTCCTGATCTCTATTTTCATTTTGAATATCTTACTGGCGCTTCTGGTATTGTATTATTCCAATCAACAAAAAAACAAAAAAGAAAGATACATCCGTATTTACAACAACCTGTATGAAAAGGTATTGCAATCGTACCTATTTGGAGAAATTGATTGGGATAAAGCCCTGATTAAACTGAAAAGAATAAAAAAACCTTTGAACAGAAAAATTTTAACTTCAGTACTTTTTAACTTTCAGGAAAACCTTCGGGGTGGCATGGATACCCAGATTCCGGAGATCTTTGAGAAAATTGGTTTGCAGCACGATGCGATAAAATCGACAAAATCATCCTCTTACTTCAACAAGGTTCAGGGAATACGCGAATTAACGAACTTGTATCCTGAAGGTGCGGTAGAAATAATTAGGGATTACCTGAACGACCCCAATGATTTGGTCAGGGCTGAGGCACAAACCTCCTATATAATACTACATCCGGATAAACCATTTGAATTCTTCCGGACATTAACGCGCCCTTTTACGCGCTGGACTCAACTATCTGCCTTTTATCTTTTCCGTCTGCACCAGCTTCCGATTCCGTCGTTCGTTGATTATCTGAACTCTGAACACCCCAACGTAAGGAACTTTAGCCTACGGATGATCATCTACTTTCAGCAACTTGAAAATGCGACAGAAATAATTAAAATGCTCGAAAGTAAGCCGGAACGAACCCGTTTTTTTTCCATCAGGGCAATAAACGACCTGCGGCTTGATGAGGGAAAAGAACTTATTAAGAAAAAATATTCAGAAGAAACCGAAAATAATAAACTGGAAATTATAAAAGCCTTAAAAAATATAGGGCAAACAGACGATTTCGATTTTTTGGAATCAATCATTCAGTCGGGATCAGTTTCGGAAAAAACGGAGGCTTGCCGATCCTTGTATTTTATGAACAAAGAAGGTATGGAAAGGATAAACTTCATGAAACAGTATTCCAATTTGGAAATTGGGAAGTATGTAGCACATATTACTGATCCGAGAAACTAAAAAATTATGGCAGGAGAAATACTAAAAATCATCTTCGAAAACTTCATACTGTTCTATGCAATAAGTATTTTCAGCATGTATCTCTGGCTTGCCATTATTTCAGCCAAAGAATTGCACCAAAACATACACACAGCCAAGGTCACGAACTATGATGCAATCATCTCTTCTCCATTTGCATCAATGATAACAATTATTGCACCTGCCTATAACGAATCGCTTTCTATCGTTGAAAATATAAAAGCTTTGCTTGCACTTTATTATCCCAGTTTCGAAATCATTGTGGTTAACGATGGAAGCAAGGACACCACACTGGAGAAAGCCATAGAAGCATTTGACCTTGAAATAGTTCCATACGTAATAGACTATAAAATACCTTGTAAGGAAATTATTGGAATCTATAAATCGAAAAAAAAAGCATTCAGTAACCTGACTGTCATTAACAAATTCAATGGCGGTAAGGCAGATGCACTTAACTCCGGAATAAATATTGCCAAAGGCGATTATTTTATTTCAATTGATGTGGATTCAATTATCGATCCTTATGCGCTCCAAAAACTGATCAAACCATTTTTTGAAGAAACCGACCGTAAAGTAATCGCAACCGGTGGTGTTATCCGGATTGCCAATTCATGCAAAATTGAAGATGGCACTCTCGTCGAAATTAATGTCCCCGACAAGTTTCTGCCGCTATGTCAGGTTGTTGAATACAACCGGGCCTTTCTGATGGGCCGGCTGGCATGGAGCCGACTGGACGGTCTTCTGCTGATTTCCGGAGCACTTGGAATGTTCGACAAGGATGTGGTTATTGCCTGTGGCGGATATTACACCCAAACGGTGGGCGAAGATATGGAACTGGTTGTCCGTATGCGAAAACACATGGCCGAACAGAAAATCAAATACAAAGTTGCTTATGTTTCAGATCCGCTGTGCTGGACTGAATCTCCCTCAACCCTGAAAGCGTTGGGCAGTCAGCGAAACCGCTGGACACGTGGAACGATTGATACGCTGTTCCTGCACTGGAATGTTTTTTTCAGGCCAAAATATGGCTTTATGGGGATGGTTTCGCATCCTATTTGGGTTATTTACGAATGGCTGGCTCCAATTATTGAAACAATTGGAATCTTGTATTTCATCATTATAGCCGCTTTCGGTGAACCCAACTGGCCTTTCTTTTATGTCATGGTGTTTTTCGTATACTTTTTTTCCATTACTTTTTCTACCTACGCCATTCTCTTTGATCATCTGGCCTATCACCGGTACAAAAAAAAGTGGATGATCATCAAACTGATTCTCACTGCCTGGCTTGAACCCATCTTATACCACCCCTTAGTGGTCTACTGGGCTCTTCGCGGAAATTTCGATTATTTTATCCGGAGAAAAAAAACATGGGGAACGATGACCCGCGTCGGATTTGCAAAACAAAAAAAAGCATAAAATGAAAAGTTTGAGATATACTTCCATACATCTGTCTAATTCATATCATATGCGACACAAATTACATATACGGTTATCTGTGATGCTTGTATTTTTCCTAATTGCGGGACTGTCAGGTAAAACATTTTCCCAAACATATGAGGAGGCACGAAATTTAGCTTTTAATGGTGAGCGGGCCAAAGCACAACAAATTTGCAGGGCGATTCTTTCGCAGGGTTTCAACTCCGATGTTGCCCTGCTACTCGGGCGAACCTATGCCTGGGATGGTCAGTATGATTCGACACGGGTAATACTAAACGAAGTACTGGCCCGGAACCCGGATAACATGGATGCTCTGGATGCTTTTGCAGATGTGGAATACTGGTCAGGAAACTATGACAAAGCAATCGGATACTGCGATCTGGCACTAAAAAAAGATTCCACCGCTGAAGACTTTCTGTTTAAAAAAGCAAAAATTCTGCACAGCAGCGAAAAGTACGAAGAAGCGGTCTCCACGCTGGAAAAACTAATCAGGCAAAATGCAGCGCATCCCGAAGCCTTGCAAAAACTTCAGGAGTACCGCCTTGACGTGTTAAAAAACACGATTCGGCTTTCCTATACACTCGATTATTTCGACAAGGCATTCAATCGTGATCCCTGGCAAATTATAGCTTTATCGTATAGCCGGAAGACTAAATTCGGGTCGGTAATTGCCCGGGTGAATCAGGCCCGGCGGTTCGGCACTAACGGCTTTCAATACGAAATGGACGCTTATCCCAAAATCAGCGAAAACAACTATGCTTATCTGAATTACGGATTTTCCCAAAGTTCCATTTTCCCCAAAAACCGATTTGGCATGGAATGGTATCATAGCTTTCCAAAATCGTTCGAAGGTTCTGTCGGAATGCGTATGTTGTATTTCAGCAGTTCAAATGTTGACATTTACACGGCATACTTAGGCAAATATGTAGGCAATTACTGGATTTCGCTACGTTCGTTTGTCACTCCCGGAACCGATGGAACTTCGGTGTCGGGCTTATTCCATATGAGACGTTATTTTTCCGATCCTGAAAACTATGTCGGCTTGCGGCTGGGATACGGAGTTTCTCCTGACGACATCCGGAATCTAATAGATTCGCAACAGAAACTGACGTTAAAAACCCGTTCTTTTCGGTTGGAATTCAATCACATCTTCAGCCATGTCTGGATATTAAACACCGGAGCAATCTGGGGTAGTGAAGAACGTCAAGCCGGTACATTTTCAGGATATTACACTTTTGACATCAGTATTTCACGACTATTTTAAACCTCTGCTATGAGCCATTTCAAAGAATCAATGCAACTCATCATCCGGTCTCTCCGACGGTTTCTCAGCCTCAGTTTTATTTTGGCTTCAATGATTCTGATGGTTCGCTTTTATGAACTGATCATTACCTTCAATTTTTCAAACTACCCGCCCGAAAGCTTCCACAGTCTGTTGGCCGGCCTGAAATACGACCTGGTTTTGTACCTGCGGATATCTGCCATTCTGATGGTTCCATTTTTACTCATAGCTTATTTCAGTCAAAAAATTGCGCGATACTTTTTTATCACTTCCAGCATTTTCCTGATTCTGGGTGATATTTTACTGTTACAGTATTTCTCTGCTGCCCTGGTTCCGCTTGGAGCTGATTTGCTGGGCTATTCATTAACCGAAATCCGGCATACCATTGGAGCTTCAGGAGAATTAAATATTTTCCCATTTATTGTCATCGCCCTCTACCTTTCCCTGATGGTAAGGGTTTTTATCAAACATGTTTACTTCCGGCTAAAACCATGGATGATGTCAGTTCTAACCATCCTGATGCTTGGGTCACTGCTTCCGATCAAACAATTCAATCCGCAACCGGCCAAATTTGAAAACGAATTCAACCTGTTTGCCGCCAATAACAAACTCAACTTTTTTGCTCAAAGTATGATCAATCACTATGTGCATCAGGGAACACTAAATGACAAGCCTTTTACATTTACTTCCGTCGCTTCTTCTCCGGAGGGAAATCCTTTCATATACATCAATCCTGATTATCCGTTCCTGCATCAGGAAACTACACCCGATGTTCTGGGCGGGTATTTTAATCTGGGAGAAACGCCACCCAACATTGTTCTGATTATAGTTGAAAGTCTGGGACGTGCATATAGCGGTGAGGGAGCCTATCTGGGAAGTTTCACTCCCTTTCTCGATTCGCTGATGCAAAAAAGCCTTTACTGGGAAAATTGCCTGAGTACTTCCGGCCGGACATTTCAGGTTCTGCCAACCACTCTGGCATCTCTGCCGTTTGGCGACCATGGATTTGCTGAGTTGGATGAAAAAATGCCGGATCACATCAGCCTGATCAGTATTCTGAAAAAACAGGCCGGATACACCAGCTCCTTTGTGTATGGAGGCGAAGCAGAATTCGACAAAATGGATGTTTTCATGAACCGGCAAGGAATTGATCAGATTATTGACAGTAAGAAATTTGGGGCAGAATACAACAAAATTCCGGCAAAAGGAAATGGATTTTCATGGGGGTATGGCGATCGCGAAATTTTCAGCAGGTATCTGGAAGATGTAAAATCCAGGCCCAATTCACCACGAATGGACGTTTTACTCACCCTTTCCATGCACGATCCGTTTAATTTGCCAAATCAGGAATCGTACAATCACAAATTTGAAAACCGGCTAAACAGTCTGGATTTAAGCGAAAAAACCAAAACATTCGACCTTCAATACACCAAACAGTTTGCATCCATGATTTATTTCGATGAATCGTTGCGCTATTTCTTCCAGGAGATCCGCAAATCGCCTTCATTTGCAAATACCATTTTCATCATCACCGGAGATCACCGAATGCCTGAAATACCAATCAGCACGCAAATTGACCGTTTTCATGTGCCGCTGGTCGTCTATTCGCCCATGCTAAAAAAGGCTGAGAAATTTTCGGCTGTCATTACTCATTTCGACATCACTCCTTCGATCATTGCAATGCTTGACGCGGCAAAATACATTTCGCGGCCTTCCGTTGCTTCCTGGATTGGTCATGGAATAGATAATTCCACAGAATTCCGCAGTCTGCAAACTTATCCGCTGATGCGTAATAAAAATGAAATACTTGATTTGCTTAGCTCAGAGCAATTCTTAGCGAACCAGACTATCTACCAGCTCTATCCGAGTATGGATATCGAGCCCATGGATAATACCACCCGTCAAAAGCAACTGAAAGAAGAACTCGATAATTTCCTGAGGAAAAACAACTACGCCTGCATAAACAACAAACTGATACCCGACTCGCTGAAAAAATACAATTTGCCCTAAAAATTCGACCAACAGTCGTTCTTTTGAACTGACTCTACAGCAAAAACTCCCGTGCCTGCTCCAGATCTTCCGGAGTATCGATACCGATATTTTCGAATTGAGTTTGTGCCGTTTTAATCCTGTAGCCATTTTCGAGCCAGCGCAATTGCTCCAGCGATTCCGCTTTTTCCAGAATACCAACTGGTAATTTGGTCAGTTCGAGCAGAATGTCGAAACGATAGGCGTACATTCCAATGTGGTTGTAAAATGCATTCCGGCTCAACCATTCTTCGGGTGGACTGTCGCGAACAAAAGGAATGGGCGAACGACTGAAATACATGGCTTCCTGATTTTTATTGATCACCACTTTCGGACGGTTAATGTTGCTGACGTCAGCAACATTTAAAACCGGTCTGATCAGGGTTGCAATCTCGGCTTCAGGCGAATTGAAGCAAGCTTTAAGGCTTTCAATCTGTTCAGGCCTGATAAAAGGTTCATCACCCTGAATGTTAATGACCACATCAAACTTCAGCTTTTCCGCGACTTTCAGTGCAGCTTCGGCACAACGATCGGTTCCGCTCTGGTGGTTGGCCGAGGTATAAACAGCCTTTCCTCCAAATGCTTCAACTGCCTGATAAATACGTTCGTCATCAGTTGCGACATATATATTTTCGAGAGCTTTTTCAGCATTTTCGTATACCCATTGAATGATGGGTTTTCCACCAAGCAGCGCCAATGGCTTCCCGGGGAAACGTGTTGACTGAAAGCGGGCCGGGATAATTCCGATGAAGTTCATATTCCTTTCTAATTTTAGATTTCAGGCATAAAAAGCTAAAACATGTTAAAACATGCGCAGCTTAAGCCATTGAAATCAAAGTTAATTTAATTTTGGACAGTACTTAAATGTTAAAATTGTAATTTTGCGAAGTTAAACATATTGTCCTTATGATGGATATTCAGGAAATAAAACAACGATTTGGAATTATAGGCAATTCTCCCGGATTGTTTCACGTGATAGAGATTGCAGTTCAGGTTGCACCTACTGATCTTTCGGTTTTGATTACCGGGGAAAGCGGAACGGGAAAGGAATCCTTTCCGCAGATCATCCATCAGTTCTCGACGCGTAAGCATGGCAAATACATTGCTGTAAACTGTGGTGCAATTCCTGAAGGAACAATCGACTCAGAGCTTTTCGGGCACGAGAAAGGCTCCTTCACAGGCGCATTGTCCGACCGAAAAGGTTATTTTGAAGAAGCCGATGGCGGCACCATTTTCCTCGACGAAATTGGCGAATTGCCGCTTTCGACTCAGGTTCGCTTGCTGCGTGTACTCGAAGCCGGTGAATTCATGAAAGTGGGATCGTCGAAAGTGATGAAAACCAATGTCAGGGTTGTTGGCGCAACTAATGTAGTCATCACCGAAGCCATCGAAAGAGGGAGATTCCGCGAAGATTTGTACTATCGTTTAAATACGGTACCGATCAAGGTATTGCCGTTGCGCGACCGGTCGGAAGACATTCATCTGCTTTTCCGCAAATTTGCTTCCGATTTTGCCGACAAATACCGCATGCCAGCCATCAGGCTCGAAAACGATGCAGTATCTGTTTTGCTCAGTTACCACTGGCCCGGAAATGTGCGTCAGCTCAAAAACATTACCGAACAGATTTCGATCATTGAAAAGGAAAGGATTATTGATGCAAAAACGCTGCAACATTACATTCCTTCACAATCCGAAAGCAAGCTGCCGGCGCTGTACCACAATGTTGATGAAAAAACATTTTCTTCGGAACGCGAAATCCTTTACCAGATTCTGTTCGACATGAAGAAAGACATGAACGACCTAAAAAAACTGGTTCACGATATTCTTCAGAACGAAGCTTCAATATCCGATGTGCGCGACGATAATGCTCAGCTGATCAGGAAACTCTACAAAAACGAAAACGGCAATTATGTTCCCGATCAGCAGACTCAAGCCCGGGCGAATGTCAAGCCTGCTTCTCACGAAAACATTTTCGATACGGAAGAATTTGTCGAAGAATCACTTTCACTCGAAGACAAGGAAATTGAGATGATTCAGAAAGCACTCGAAAAACACAAGGGCAAACGGAAATATGCTGCCCGAGAACTGGGAATCTCGGAACGAACCCTTTACCGAAAAATAAAAGAATACAATATCGATTAAATATGAAACGACGAAGTTCACTACTCATCTTACTTTCAGCCATTCTTAGTATCGCAGTTTTCACTGCATGTAAAGTCAGCTACTCGTTTACTGGTGCTTCCATAGCACCAAACGTAAAAACGTTCATGGTCGATTACTTTCCAAACCGTGCCCGACTGGTAAACCCAAACCTTAGCCAACTGTTTACCGAAGGCTTACAGGACAAACTTATAAAGCAAACCTCACTGAACCAGATCACAGAAGGTGCAGATCTTGAATTCTCCGGGCAACTAACTGGCTATGATATAAAACCAATGAATATTTCAGAAGGAGATATGGCTGCACAAAACAGGCTTACGATTTCTGTCAAGGTTAAATATACCAACAACAAAGACCATGAGCAAGATTGGGAAAAGTCATTTTCTGAATATGAAGATTTTGACAGCAACAGCTCTCTCAGCACGGTTGAAGGCAACCTGGTTCCTTTAATTGTAGTAAAATTAGCCGATGATATCTTCAATGCCTCTATTGCAAACTGGTAACCTATGACAGCCGAGCAAATCCACCAATATATGCAAACTCCTGAAAAATTAAATCAGGAAACACTACCGCTCTTTAGGGAACTTACAGAGCAGCATCCTGCATTTGAAGCTGGCTGGATTCTTTACCTGAAAAACCTGAAAAACCTAAACGATTCAGCGTTCGAACAGGAACTGATTAATGGAGCAATCCGGATTCATGACCGTCGGAAGTTATACCTGTTTCTGAATGCGAAAACCGAAAAGACGGAGACTGATCAGGCAGCACCGACAGAACCTGATGCCGGAGACGACACCGATATATACAATTTGATATTCCCTTCGTCATACAGACTCGAAGCGCCTGAAAAAGAAGAAAAGGAAGAAGAAGAAACGATGGGTGATATTGCCCGGTCGATGCAGAAAACATCAGAAAATAAATTCAGTCTGATCGAAAAGTTTTTGGAAGCGCAACCCAAAATGACACCAGTTAAAGAAGATGAATCAGCATCGCCGATGGATAGTCAAAATCAAAAAGAAGAAGTAAGCGACGAATTGGTAACTGAAACATTGGCTTTCATTTATGCCAGGCAGGGATATAACAAAAAAGCCATTCACATATTTGAAAAATTAAGTTTGAAATATCCGGAAAAAAGTACTTACTTTGCCGGTCAGATTGAAAAAATAAAAAATTTAATGAACAATTAATACAATTAACATGTACTCACTGATCACAATTTTATTATTCATCGTTTGTATCCTTTTGATTTTGATTGTATTGGTACAAAATTCAAAAGGTGGTGGTTTGGCAAGCAATTTCCAGGCTTCAAACCAAATTATGGGCGTTCGCAAAACAACTGACTTCCTCGAAAAAGCAACCTGGGGTTTAGCCATAGCCTTATTAGTTTTATCAGTTGGTGGCAGTGCGTTCATTCCAAGAGAAAACAAAGTTGGTGGCGAGTCAGCGATCAAAGATCAGATCGAAAATGCGATTGATCCAAATCAGGTTCCAAGTTTCCCTGCTCCTGATGCAACAACTGCAGCCCCTGCAACAACTACTGCTCCCGACTCTGCGAAATAAGAAAATTTCTTCAGGTTGAAATCTGAATATGCTATAACTGAAAGTCTTCAATGCAAAGCCATTGAAGACTTTTTTTGTTCCGCCTCACAACGAATCAAAAAATAATCCATGAGGAATCGATCACTATCCGCATTCAGCTTGATTTTACTGAGTAGCGTATTCAGTTTTTCTGCCTGTTAGAAAACGGGAACTCCACCCGAACCTGTTTGCCAATTCCGACCGACCACCAATTAGCCTGGTATAAAATGAGACAATATGCTTTTGTTCATTTCACCACAAATACATTTACCGACACGGAATGGTGATTTGGCGACGAAGATCCGGCTATATTCAACCCAATACCCATGGATGTAACTCAATAGACAAAAACCACTAAAGATTCAGGGCTGAAGGGCTTACTATTAACCTGCAAACACCATGATAAATTGTGTTTGTGCGCAAGTCAAAAAACTGCCAGTCTGACACACAAAATGACAGACAATACGACGCAGCTACAATAACTGTATTTCAGATATTTACGAACATGACGAATAAAATACACTACTTTAAAATGCAAAAATGGCTAACTCCTGTACCCGTAATTGACAATATCTTCTTTGGCATAGTATCTGTCTGAAAGGGGTATCAAAAATTTAAAAATGTTTGTCTAACTTATAAAATAATTCGAAAATGGCAGATTTAAAAGGTAAAATCCTGGCAGGTAAAGTTTTAGTACAGCCAAAGGAAGCTGAAAAGAAAACAGCAAGTGGAATCATCATTCCTGATTCTGCAAAAGAAAAACCCCAGGTTGGTAAAGTGGTTTTGGTTGGTTCTCCTAAAAAAGATGAACCAATGGAAGTACAGGTTGGTGATATGGTATTTTACGGAAAATATTCCGGTACTGAATTAAACATTGACGGAACAGATTACCTGTTGATGTCGCAAACTGATGTTTTGTTTATTGCTGAATAATTGAGTAACAACATTTAAAAGAAATAAAAATGGCAAAAGAAATAAAATTCAATATTGAAGCCCGCGACCTTCTGAAAAAAGGCGTTGACAAATTGGCTGATGCAGTAAAAGTAACCCTCGGACCAAAAGGCCGTAACGTGGTTATTGAAAAGAAATTTGGCGCTCCGCAAATCACCAAGGATGGTGTAACTGTTGCAAAAGAAATTGAGTTTTCAAATCCTTACGAAAACATCGGTGCTCAAATGGTTAAAGAAGTAGCCAGCAAAACCGGTGACGATGCAGGTGACGGAACAACTACTGCCACTGTTCTGGCCCAATCGTTGATTTCAGTTGGTTTAAAAAACGTTGCTGCAGGTGCAAATCCAATGGACTTGAAACGCGGTATCGACAAAGCTGTACTGAAAGTTGTTGAAAGCATCAAAAAGCAGTCGAAGAATGTAGGTGACGATTTCAGCAAAATTGAACAGGTTGCACGTATTGCTGCCAACAACGACAGCGAAATTGGTGCATTGATTGCTGAAGCCATGGAAAAAGTAAACAAAGAAGGTGTCATCACTGTAGAAGCTGCCAAAGGAACCGAAACTTATGTTGATGTTGTTGAAGGTATGCAGTTCGATCGTGGCTATATTTCTCCTTATTTCATTACCGATGGCGAAAAAATGGCAGCTGATCTTGAACGTCCATACATTCTGATCTACGACAAGAAAATCAGCACGATGAAAGATCTGCTTCCTGTTCTGGAACAATCTGCTCAAACTGGTCGTCCACTTTTAATTGTTGCTGAAGACGTTGACAGTGAAGCACTCGCTACTCTGGTTGTAAACCGCTTACGTGGTTCGCTGAAAGTTTGTGCAGTAAAAGCTCCCGGTTTTGGTGACCGCAGAAAAGAAATGCTTGAAGACCTTGCAGTTCTGACTGGTGGTGTGGTAATTACCGAAGAAAAAGGTATGAAACTGGAAGACACTACACTGGAAATGCTGGGTGAAGCTGAAAAAATCACCGTCGACAAAGAAACAACCATTATTGTTGCTGGTGCCGGCGCTGAAGATGCCATCAAAACTCGTGTTAACCAGATCAAAAAACAGATCGAAACCACGACTTCTGATTACGACAAGGAAAAACTTCAGGAACGTTTGGCTAAATTAGCTGGTGGTGTTGCTGTACTTTATGTTGGAGCATCTTCCGAAGTTGAAATGAAAGAGAAAAAAGACCGTGTTGACGATGCTTTGCATGCAACCCGTGCTGCTGTTGAAGAAGGTATCGTTCCCGGCGGTGGTGTTGCTTATATCCGCAGCATCGAAGTTCTCGAAGGACTGACAGGCGATAATGAAGACGAAACTACTGGTATCGAAATTGTAAAACGTGCCATTCAGGAGCCATTACGTCAGATTGTTTTCAACTCCGGAAAAGAAGGCGCTGTTGTGGTGCAGAAAGTACTGGAAGGAAAAGCCGATTTCGGTTACAATGCACGTACAGACGTTTACGAAAATCTTTTCGAAGCGGGTGTAATCGATCCAGCAAAAGTGACCCGCATCGCGCTGGAAAATGCAGCTTCAATTGCCGGCATGTTCCTGACTACCGAATGTGTATTGGTTGACGAAAAAGAAGACAAAGCAGCTATGCCTCCAATGGGTGGTGGCATGGGTGGTGGTATGGGCGGAATGATGTAATCTCCGGATATACCCTTCAATAAATATATCTATTTTTAAAAGCCCTCTTTCGGTTCTCCGGAAGGGGGCTTTTCTATGAGCATCATTCCTGGAATGTGTGATTTATGTAACTTATATATAAAATTGTATAACTAACATGTAATATAAGTTGTGCATCTTTGTCCCCATCTGTCTAAATATATATCATTTTGAAACTCTATATCAAATACATGGTTAGTAACCGCTGCAAAATGGCGGTGAAAGAAGACTTGAAAAGACTTGGCCTGCATTTTATCGTGGTTGACCTGGGTGAAGTTGAGATAATGGAAAATATTTCTGATGAAATGCGGGAGCAAGTCAGAGTTGCGTTACTCAACTCCGGACTTGAATTGATGGACGACAAAAAAGCGGTATTGATTGAAAAAATCAAAAATGTGATCACCGAAATGATTCATTATTCCGATGAATCACCTAAAATGAATTATTCCGAATACATCAGTGAAAAACTGGATTACGATTACACCTACCTGTCTAACTTATTTTCAGAAATAAAGGGTATCACCATACAGCAATTCATCATCATTCATAAAATTGAAAGAGTAAAAGAACTGTTGTTGTATGACGAACTTAACCTTACGGAGATTTCGTACAAACTAAATTACAGCAGTGTGGCGCATTTATCCAATCAGTTTAAAAAAGTCACAGGACTCTCTCCTTCACATTTTAAACAATTGAAAAATAGAAGACGAATCCCGATTGAAGAAATCGGGAACAAGGTTTAACGTTTACAAAGGTACTATAGAACAGATAACATGGAAAGAACGAAATGGCACGAGTCATTATATGCCAGCAATTTGATAGAAGCCAGCCTGGATCCGTTGGTTGCCATCAGCACTGAAGGCAAAATAACTGACATGAATCAGGCCAAGGTGGATATTACCGGAATCGAACGTGAAAAACTTGTCGGCTCTAATTTCTATGATTATTTCACCGAACCACAAAAAGCGCGTAATGTTTACAAGGAAGTGTTCGCAAAAGGATTTATTACAGATTCTCCTCTGACATTTCGCCATAAAAATGGCAAGCTGACTGATGTATTATTCAACGGGTCGGTTTATAAAGATAATAGCGGGAAAGTGCTTGGTGCAGTTGTTGTAGGCAGGGATGTTTCAGCTCAAAAATTGCATTCCAAATATTCACTAAGCCTGATCGAAGCAAGCCTTGACCCATTGGTGACAATCAATCCAGCAGGCAAGATCACCGATATGAATGAGGCATTAGTGAACATTACAGGGTTCACACGCGAAAAGCTCAAAGGAACCGACTTCTTCGATTATTTTACCGAACCGCTAAAAGCCCTTGATGTTTACAAAGAAGTTTTTGCTGCCGGATTTGTGGCCGATTCTCCGCTTACGATTCGTCATAAAAACGGAAAACTGACGGATGTATTATTTAACGGATCGGTTTACAAAGATGATGACGGAAATGTATTAGGGATCGTGATTGTTGCCAGAGATATTGCCGAGCAAAAATGGGCCATTGAGTTACGAAAAGTCAACAAAGAACTGGCCTTTCAAAACGATGAAAAGGAAAAACGCGCTGCCGAATTAGCCATTGCCAATAAAGAACTTCACTTTCAAAACGATGAAAAAGAAAAACGTGCTGCCGAATTAGCCATTGCCAATAAAGAACTTGCTTTTCAAAACGATGAAAAGGAAAAACGTGCAGCCGAGTTAAGTATTGCGAACAATGAACTTCACTTTCAAAACGACGAAAAAGAAAAACGTGCTGCTGAATTAGCCATTGCCAATAAAGAATTGGCTTTTCAAAACGATGAAAAGGAAAAACGTGCAGCCGAACTGGTTATTGCGAACAAAAACCTCGCTTTACTCAACGAAGTGAACGAAAAGCGCGCAGCTGAGTTAATCATTGCGAACAAAGAACTTGCTTTTCAGAACGACGAAAAAGAAAAACGTGCAGCCGAGTTAGTCATTGCAAACGAAGAACTTATTTTTCAGACCGGAGAAAAAGAAAAAAGGGCCGCAGAACTATCTATTGCAGACATAGAACTTGACTTTCAAAATAAAGAAAAAGAAAAGAGGGAAATTGCCAATAAAGAACTTGAGGCCTTCAGTTATTCTGTAAAATTAGCTTCACAGTATTCGCTTAGTTTGATTGAAGCCAGTCTTGATCCTTTGATTACCATCAGCATTGAAGGTAAAATTACTGATATGAATGAGGCATTGGTGAACATCACTGGTATTTCCCGGGCAAAACTACTGGGGACCGACTTCCTCGACTATTTCACCGAACCGCAAAAAGCGCGTAAAGTTTACCTCGAAGTATTCGAAAAAGGATATGTAACCGATTCTCCACTAACGCTCCGTCACAAGGATGGTAAGCTGACCGATGTATTGTTTAACGGATCGGTTTACAAGGATGACCGGGGGAATGTGATGGGGGTAGTAATTGTCGCCAGAGATGTTACCGCCCAGAAATTACTTTCGCAATATTCGCTTAGTTTAATTGAAGCCAGCCTTGACCCATTGATTACCATCAGCAATGAAGGTAAAATCACCGACATGAATGAGGCATTGGTCAACATTACGGGCATGTCACGCGCAAAATTACTGGGAACCGACTTCCTCGATTATTTCACAGAGCCACAGAAAGCCCGTGAAGTTTATCTGGAAGTATTCGCAATAGGATATGTTGCCAACTCACCACTGACTCTTCGTCATAAAGATGGCAAGCTGACCGATGTATTATTTAATGGATCGGTTTACAAAGATGATCGGGGAAATGTATTGGGTGTGGTAATCGTAGCACGGGACGTTACGGAACAAAAATTACTTTCTCAATATTCTCTTAGTTTGATTGAAGCCAGCCTTGATCCGTTGATTACCATCAGCAACGAAGGTAAAATCACCGATATGAATGAGGCATTGGTCAACATTACGGGCATGTCGCGCGAAGAACTAAAAGGAACTGACTTCTTCGATTATTTCACCGAACCCCAAAACGCCCGGGACGTTTACCAGGAGGTCTTTGCAATAGGATATGTTGCCAATTCTCCACTTACCCTTCGTCATAAGGACGGTAAGCTGACTGATGTGTTATTTAACGGATCGGTTTATAAAGATGATCGGGGAAATGTGCTGGGTATTGTGATTGTTGCACGTGATGTTACGGAACAAAAAAGAAATGCAACCGAATTGACGGAAGCGATCGTGTTTGCAGAGATGGCAACATTGATTGCTGAAGAAGCAAAAAGTAAAGCCGAAAGTGCCACACAAATTGCTGAAGATGCTGTTAAAGCAAAGCAGCAATTTTTGTCAAACATGAGTCATGAAATTCGCACTCCTATGAATGCGATTATCGGATTTACAAAAGTGGTATTGAAAACAGATCTTTCAGCGAAACAAAAAGAATATTTACAAGCCATAAAAATGAGTGGCGACGCATTAATCGTGCTCATTAACGACATTCTCGATCTGGCCAAAGTAGATGCCGGTAAAATGACCTTTGAACAAACTCCTTTTAAACTGACTGTATCAATTGCAGCCATGCTTCACTTGTTTGAAACAAAAATTCAGGAGAAGAATTTAAAGTTGGTTAAAGAGTACGACAATAATATTCCTGAGGTCCTGGTCGGCGACCCGGTACGTTTGCACCAGGTTATCCTGAATTTGGTAAGTAATGCCGTAAAGTTTACAAACAAAGGGGAAATTACAGTGAGTGTCCGGTTGCTGTCCGAAGATGACGAGAAAGTAACGATTAAATTTTCAGTTTCGGATACGGGAGTTGGAATCCCGGAAGATAAATTAGAAACAATTTTCGAAAACTTTCAGCAGGCATCAAGCGGAACTTCGCGCTTGTATGGTGGCACCGGATTAGGTTTGGCCATTGTAAAACAATTAGTTGAACCGCAGGGCGGAAGCATTGAGGTACTAAGCAAAATCGATGAGGGCTCCACGTTTAGTTTTACATTAAGTTTCCTAAAAACAAAAGAAGAAGCTGAAATGGAAACCGGGACAGTGGAAGTAAACACGGAAATTAAAAACATCAAAGTATTGGTTGCTGAAGATATTGCACTCAACCAACTACTGATGCGAACGCTGTTGGATGATTTTGGATTCGAATGCGACATTGCAGCCAACGGAAGAATAGCTGTCGAAAAACTTGAAACAAAAAAATACGATATTATCCTGATGGACTTGCAGATGCCCGAGATGAACGGTTTTGAAGCCACAGAGTACATTCGGAATAAAATGAATTCTAAAATTCCGATCATTGCTTTGACAGCTGATGTAACCACGGTCGATTTAGCAAAATGCACAAGTGTAGGCATGAATGATTACATCGCCAAACCTGTTGACGAAAGGTTACTGTATAACAAAATAGTAGGGATTGTTAAAAAAACTTTTTCCTCCGGTGCGACTATAGAAACTAAAAATGGGAAAAGTAAAAAATCAAAATGCATCGATCTGGATTATTTGGAACGTCGCACAAAATCTAATCCGAAATTGATGATGCAGATGATTTCACTCTATCTGGAACAAACCCCGCCATTAATACAGGCCATGAAACAAGGCCTGAAGAATAAAGACTGGAACTCATTGTACGCGGCAGCGCATAAAATGATTCCCTCATTTTCAATCATGGGTATTGATACTAATTTCGAAGACATGGCAAAGAAAGTTCAGGAATTTGCAAGCACCCAGAAACAGACAGAGGGAATACCTGGCATGGTTCAACAGCTTGAGGATGTTTGTTTGCAGGCATGTGAAGAATTAGAAGAAGAATTTAATACGATTAAAAGCACTATAGCATGAACAACGAAACTAAAATAAAAGTATTCCTGGTAGATGACGATGCCTTATTTTTAAAAGCATTGGAAGTTGATTTCCTTCAGCATTCTAACTTTATCATTGAAACTTATGCAACAGGCGAACTTTGTATAGAGAATTTATCACACCAACCTGATGTAATCATTTTAGATTATCAGCTTGACGGCATCGAGCTTACCGCGATGAATGGAATAGACACATTAGATAAAATAAAAGCTTTCAATTCGGATATCCCTGTAGTGATGTTATCCTCACAGGATAAAATTGAAGTGGCAGTAAACTGCATGCGTCACAGGGCAACTGATTATGTTGTAAAAAGCGAAACATCATACATACGTTTACAAAAAATTATCGCAACCACTTTTAGGTACAAAAAAATGGAAAAAGAATTGAACTGGTATATGGCACGAATGTAGCCACGCAGGATCTCAGTTCAAACGAACAACTCAATTGCATTGACCAAAAAACCGACTGCATGATACGCGAAAAGGGTTTGTCAGACCAAATGCAGTCTGACAAACCCTTTTTAAGTTGACCAATAAATCCTGCTTTGTGTTAAAAAAAAACGACAAAGGCTATATTGGTAAAATTCTTCTTTTTCGTAGTTCCTGATTATTTCCAGCCATCAACCAAAGCTTTGTTTGCTTCGTACCATTCTTTAGCTCCGGCTTCTTCACCATTCTTCTCAATGGCATCAAGTAGTGAGTAAAGCTGATCTTCGTTCAGGTTAAAGTTTTTAAAGAATTTGGCTGCTTCAGGTTTTTCTTCTTCAAAACCACGACGTGAAATTATTGTACAAGCATCTTCAGGGTAAATTCCCTTAGGATCATCGAGGTATTTCAGGTCGAATTTAGCCCACATGAAGTGAGGTTTCCAGCCGGTAATAACAATCCATTCCTTGTTTCTGATTGCTTTGTCAAGACTGGCAACCATTGCCGGGCCACTCGATGCGATTTGTTCAAAATCAAGATTGTAAGCATCAATTGCTTTCAATGTATTGGCATAAATGCCATCACCACTTCCGGAGCCGAAAATTTCACCACCAAACTTATCTTTATTAGCATTCAATTCTTCAGTTGAATTGATGTCCACGTAAGAAGGGACAACAAGTCCCGTAGTTCCATCGCTGAATGCTTCTCCAAGTATTTCAAGTTTATCTCCATAATCTTTCCAGTATTCAACGTGTGTGTTGGGAAGCCAGGCATCCAGACATACATCACCTTTTGAATCATCTTTCGATAGTTCACCATAAATTAAACCAGGTTCGAGGTTATAGAGTACCACCTCGTAATCACTGGCTTCGAGTGCTACTTTTGCCAGATGAGTAAAGGCAACTCCCTCAGCCCAGTTAGGGTAAAGAATGGTTACTGTTTTTGAATCTGAACTCTTTTTGTTGCTGTTGCATGACACAACAAAAAACAGGATCACTGCGACTAATAATAATCCACTTATTCTTCTAAATCGTGTATTCATAATTTACTTGTTTAAAAATTTATTTTTTTGTTCCTATTGACTGAGTAATTCTATCGAGCATAATTGCCAGAATAACGATACATAAACCAGATTCAAATCCTTTGGCAATATCATTCTGTTGAATGCTCTGGTAAACGATACTTCCAAGCCCGCGAGCGCCTACCATAGAGGCAATAACAACCATTGACAAAGACAGCAAAATGACCTGATTTACGCCGGCTAAAATAGTTGGCATGGCCAACGGAAGCTGTATTTTATATAAAATCTGGCTTTCGGTAGCTCCATAAGCATATCCGGCTTCAACAATTTCGCCCGGAACACTACGAATTCCAAGGCTGGTTAGCCGAACTGCCGGTGGCAAGGCGAAAATTACTGTTGCAATTACACCTGGCGAATTTCCGACACTAAAAAAGAATATAGCTGGAATAAGGTACACAAAAGCCGGCATGGTTTGCATTAAATCGAGAATGGGACGGATAATGCTATCGGCAATCTTACTTCTCGATGTCAAAATACCAAGAGGTATTCCAAGTAACAGTGCAATAAAGGTTGATACCAATACCAGCGTTGTTGTTTGGATGGCATCTTTCCAATATCCCATTAAAACAATAAGGGTAAACCCGAAGATGATGAAAAGGAATATGCCAATGCCTTTTTTAAATCCTTGCTTCGTAAAACTATTTTTGCCCGCTTTCAGGGTATAAGCCAGAACCGCAACAAAAATAATGATTAGCCAAAAGGGGAAAGCCATAAAAAGATCATTCATCCTTTCAACCAGCCAGCTGATTCCAGTATCGATTGCTGTCCACAGGAACGAGAAGTTTCGTTCAAGAGAATCAATCCCCTTTTCGATATATTTTCCGACGTCTATTATTTTTTCCATTTGAAAAATTCTTTAGCTTGATCTTGTAGATCGTTAATTTCGTTGCGGTCATATTTTGTCGCTTCAATTATGATTGAAGTTTGCGAAACAATGCCCTCTAATTTTCCATTGCTTTCGTTGACAACTGCAAGAGGCGATTTTTTCCCTGAAATTAAAGGGAGCATTGCTTCTACGGTATAGTCTTTATGAATACTATGGACTTCGTAACGGATGATCTCATCGAGTTTTTGATTTTTGCTTTTTGCATGGTTAATTAAATCATTGAGCCATACAAAACCCAGAAACTTTTTATCCTTGTCAACGACAGGAAGAACATCGACAGATGCGGTTCTCATTTTACGTAATGCAACTTCAGGACCGTCTTTCCCATAAAGGATTACTGTCGGTTTTTCAAACATTAGTTTTCCGGCAGTAATAATTGTTTTCCGGTCGACCTTTTCAACAAAGGCTTCCACATATTCACTGGCTGGTTTCGTAATGATATCCTCAGCAGTTCCAATTTGCTCAATAACTCCATCTTTCATTATTGCAATCCGGTCGCCCAACTTAATGGCCTCATCCAAATCGTGAGTAATGAAGACAATTGTTTTCTGAACCTTTTCCTGAATCTGCAACAGTTCGTCCTGCATATCCGATTTAATCAGCGGATCAAGGGCCGAAAACGCTTCGTCCATGAGCAATACCTGCGGATTATTGGCCAGAGCTCTGGCCAGACCAACACGTTGTTGCATTCCGCCCGATAGTTCCGAGGGATATTGGAGTTCATAACCATGCAGGCCAACAGTATCAAGTGCTTCCTGTGCTTTTTGCAAGCGCAGCGCCTTATCTTCACCCCTGATTTCCAAACCAAAAGCTGCATTTTCAAGAATTGTCCGATGAGGCAGTAGTCCAAAGTTTTGAAACACCATGCTCATTTCTGTCCGACGGGTTTCCAGCAATTCTTTATTGGTTTCTTTTGTAATGTCGTAATCGTTAATCAAAACATGCCCGGCTGTTGGTTTGTGCAAACGATTAAGACATCTGATTAATGTTGACTTGCCACTACCGGACAAACCCATAACAACGAAAATTTCTCCTTCGTACACATCAAAGCTAACCTTATTGACACCGACAGTACAATTGGTTGTTTCCAGGATTTCTGTTTTGGAAATCCCCTTCCGGAGCATTTCCAAAGCTCTCTCTTTATTCTTTTTATTTTTTCCAAAAATCAAGGACAACTCTTCGACTTTGATTTTGATTTTTCTGGTTTCTTCCATTTAAAATAATTTATCGTACAGGTGTTTGACTAAAAGTAAAAGCCCATGTTGATATTGAACCTCGACTCCCATTTCGCATCGGTCGTTCCTTCAGCAAGGCCATTCTGCCAGGAACCCAACCATGCATTATTTTTACCCATCGCATAATCGACATAAGTATAAATTTTGCCCGCAGTTATTAAAAACCCCGGAACTAGGTGTTGTGTCGGCTTAAAGTTGTGGGCAGCTTTATCAATCCTTGAATAATCAATATAGGGTTGAATATTTGAGATGGGTCCCATATCCACATCAATAGAGTATGCAAGACCTGCTACGAAAATATTTCCTTCGGCTGCAATGTCGTAATTAGACCCGTAAGCACCCATTTGTACCTTATCCATATCGTTACCCAGGTTATCCTTTGCTCCGTAGTTGTAGTAAATATATTCCCCTTTAAAGTTAAAATTACCGAAGTCAGCTACCACGTGACCTGCGAAAGCTGTTGAGGCTTCACTTGATTCCAGTACACTATTGTAATTGCGTCCATATTGTCCCGATAAACCTAATTCGATGTTTTCAGTAACATTGTACGCTGCCCGCAAATTGAATTGCCCTGCCTCTTTAAGACTAGCATTCTCAGAAGGTGTTATATCGTAAGAATAACGAGCTGCAAAATTGGGAGACCCCTGAGGTTCTGCCTGATGAAAGTATGCAAAGTTCAGTTTAAGGTTCTCAATCCCTGTATAGTCAAACTTTATTCCCATGTCATAATCGTCTTCCAGACCAACATAGTAAGGAATCTGAAACCACCATGAATGCGAAGCAAATTTCGAGATGCCAAATGGAACTTGTGACACACCAACTTTCATATATAAATCGTCAGTAATGCCATATCCAAACCATCCATGATGAAGGAAGTGGGTGTTATCGGCAGGGTAAAAACGGTACTCAAAGCTTAAATCGACCCCGTTTGAGCTTGCATCAACATTCAGACGCCAGGTATCCCATGCTATTTGCGGGTCGGTTTTATCGTTATTCCAACTTTTACTGTAAAGATTATAACGCAATGCTCCACCAATCTTCACATAATCATCCTGAGCAAAGGCCTGAACTGAAAATAAAATAAAAATGAATAGTAAACTTCTTTTTAAAGTCATAGGTGTAAATTTCAATTAAAATATATTTATAAGTATACAGATTAGGCCATAGATATAATAACCTTAGGTTCAGTGCAGTAACATAGTTTTCAACGAGCATGAAAACGTTAGCAACAGTCGTAACAATAAAAGTTCAATGTGAATCTATAAATCGTCGGGAGGTACTGATCTTCCTGTTTGAATACGATTCAAAAGGAAGTGAAACGTGATTATTTTGATATATTTTTCTCTAATCATGTAGTGCAAAAGTATACTAAACAATCCTTAAAATGGAACAAATGACATTAAGCAAAGGTTAAATCAACTCACTAACAAACGTAGCACACTACTGATCACGAAGATACAAACAACACAGGAATAGTTATTTCCGCAAAATCTTAATATAAACATAATGATATAATATTGAAAGCAGATTGGTATTTTACCACAGACGAACATTACATTCAAGATTTATTACAAGAGCTTAACTCCCGCTAAATATAGACGTATAAGAAAAAATAATTCAGAAAAAAGTCTTGGAATTATTTATTACATTAGTAACAGTTATTTCAATTATCTATTGGTAAGTGTTAAAATGGCCCAATCCGAAAATTGGAAATTGAAAGAGACAAATTTGAATCTATTGAAATAAAAATATACCTTCAAAAATTACTTGACTAAAAAAAAACCAGATTGAAACTCTACATCAAATATATGGTTTCGATTCGCTGCAAAATGGTGGTGAAGTCAGAGTTGGATAAACTCGGATTACACTACTCAAAGTTGGAGTTAGGTGAAGTAAATGTCAGAGAGAATATGACTAATGATCAGCGCGAGCACTTAAGAGCTGAATTATCGAAATCAGGGCTTGTGTTGATGGATGATCATAAAGCCATTCTGATTGAAAAAATAAAAAACGTCATCATTGAGATGATACATTATACCGACGAACTTCCCAAAATAAAATTTTCCGATTATATCAGCATAAAACTCAATCATGACTATACCTACCTCTCCAATCTTTTTTCTGAAGTAACAGGCATCACCATTGAACATTATATTATCGCTCATAAAATTGAGCGTGTAAAAGAATTGCTTCTATATGATGAACTTAATCTCTCCGAAATATCTTACTTACTGAATTACAGCAGCGTAGCGCATTTATCCAGCCAATTCAAGAAAGTCACCGGACTAACTCCAACCTACTTTAAAAAACTCAAACACAAAAGACGCATCACACTCGACAACGTGTGAATTATGCAACTTATTTCCGGAATTGTGTAACGCTTATGCATGAATAGGTGATGATATTTGTATCGTGAAAATTTATTCACAAGCAAACACGATCAAAATGGGAAAAGTAACACTATGTGTCATGACAGCTTTCATGTTGTTATTATTTAGTCCAACACAATTGAAGGCAAAAACGGATACTGAAGTTGTGCCAGCAACTGCAAGTACGACCGTTAAAGCTGCTGAAGCTAATGCAATGGTCGTCAGACTAAACGAAATCAAAGCGATGGATCTGTCAACACTGAGTTCATCGGAAAAGAGAGAACTACGAAAAGAAGTACGAGGCATAAAAAGCGAACTGAAAATTAAAGGGGAAAGTACTTATATCCAAAGTAGTCATGGTGGCGTATACATTTCGGTTGGAGCAGCAATCCTGATTATATTGCTTTTAGTCCTTTTGCTCTAATCATTACTTATAAGTTCATATTGCTATGAAACTAACATTTACTTTTCACTTCATATTTGTCTAATTTAAAAATTAACGATCATGGGAAATTTACTTTATATCGTCGCTGTTGTTTTAGTCATTTTATGGCTTATCGGATTTGTTGGTTATGGTACCGGGGGCATTATCCACATTTTGCTTGTTATTGCTATCATTGCAGTAATACTTCGTATTATCCAGGGAAGAAGAATTTTGTAAAATCATCGTGTTTTTCTATTCTGCCGCTTTGGGATTATCCACAACTAAACTATTGCTGAAGATAATTCTAACAGGGACAGGGAAATGCATTTCACTGCCCAAACACTTTAAAACTAAAAAATGAAAATAAAACCAATAGGAATTGTCCTTATTGCAATTGGAATAATGATGATAGTTTATACCGGATTCAATTACATAACCACTGAAAAAGTAGTTGATATAGGTCCGATAGAGATCAATGCAGAAAAGAATCACCCTGTTCAATGGTCACCAATTGTTGGTGTAATATTACTTGTTGGAGGAATCGTTGTGGTTGCCGTTGGTAAAAAATGATCGTACCTGATATTGATTCCTCACAAGCTGATTTCAGTATAAGCACGACGATTATTAATTATTTCAACCAATCTGCAAAATATAAACTATGAATCTCAAAAGAATCTTTGGCGCCTTACTTACTGTCCTCGGAATAGGTGGACTTATTTATGCGGCAGTATTATTTGTTAATGGTGCGGGAGATGCAAAAGATCTTAAAGCACTTTTCATTTATGGTCTACTAGGACTTATCTTTTTCATTTCCGGCATTAGTTTAGTTCGTACTACGAAAGACGAATCATAAATTACAAATCCCGTTTACGGTGACTAAACACTTATATTCTAACAAAATAAGTGTTTAGTACTAAAATAGCTGCTCTGGTCAATTCACAAAAGCCTGTTCTCTATTGGAGCTGGCTTTTGTGTGTTTAATAAAAAAATTTCATTTTAGGCAATCATCGAAAAATGCAAATAAAAACGCTTAAAACACAACCAGAAACATTACTTTCGCAATTAAAAAATTGCAGAATCAATTAAAAACTCAAGCCCATGCGAGTAACTGTTACCAGAAAAAAAACTATATTCTCTCCTGATCCTTCCAGGGTAATCGCCCGTTTTCTGCATGTGAATGATGATCGGTCAGCTAATATAATCAGGCAGGTATTGGCAATGCCCGAAAAAGAAGTAACTATTGCCATGAGCCAGTTACTAAGAGGTTACTCCCGCCGTCACAGAAATATTTCGCGGATATTTGAGAACCATTTTGCCAAACTGGCTCCAATATTTGAAAAAATTGAAGTTAATGAAGAGGATCTCAGCTTATCACAGAAAGCACTGATAGGTTCGTATTTCACCATGGAATATTCCATTGAATCAGCTGCTTTTTTTAATCCATCCGTTGTTGAACATCCTGACCAGTCTGAAATAAGATCAGATGGTATAAGGGTGATTTTTAGTTTCCGTGCCACCGGTGAAGGACATATCTCTTCCGTCGTTTTTCGCACAGGAATACTTGATAAGAATAATAACCTGACTGTTGAACCTGTTGGCAAAATGCTGGCCGAAGCAGATAAAATTATCCGGAATAAATACAAAAAAACAACTTTTAAGAATAAACTGGAAGGAATGCAAGACCACGGGAAGGTTATTCCTGCTGCTATCATGGATAACATTGTTGAAATGAAAGATCCTAAAAATGTTATTCCTTCTGTTGTTATGGATACACATGATGAAAAGCATGACAAGGAAAAGGTTATTTCTTCTGCTTTTATTCTGGACAAATTAGGGGATAAATTCACTTATGGTGAATTGATGAAGAACCTTGAAATGGCCATAAATGATCCTAAAATTACCGAAGACCAGATTAAAATAATCAATCAAATGTTGTGGCTTGCTTCTGCACACTACGAGATTCATTTTTCAATCGATTCGGCTATTTCCGAAAGGGTTATTTTCCCCGTATCAGCAACCGAGCAAAAAGGGATTGAAGATGCCCGCTTTGTCAAATTCACCGATGATGATGGCGAAATAACCTATTATGCCACTTACACCGCATACGATGGAATGACCATTCTGCCTAAGCTAATCAGCACAAAAGATTTTTATGATTTTAAGATCTTGCCTATTAATGGTGAGATTGCCCGAAACAAGGGGATGGCATTGTTTCCACGGAAAATTAATGGTAAGTATGCCATGCTATGCCGGATCGATGGCGTCAATAATTATATCGCCTATTCAGATAGCATCAATATCTGGAGAGAAGCTAAAATTATTCAGGAACCCAGATATCCCTGGGAACTTGTACAAATAGGCAATGCAGGTTCCCCTATCGAAACAAAAGACGGCTGGCTGGTTATTACACATGCAGTTGGACCAATGAGGGAATATACGCTTGGAGCTTCATTGCTTGACCTTGATAACCCGGAAAAAGAAATAGGAAGGCTGAGCAGTCCGTTAATGGTGCCCAATGAGGTGGAAAGAGAAGGTTATGTGCCGAACGTAATTTATTCATGCGGTTCAATTATTCACAATGGCGAGCTGATTCTTCCTTATGCCATGTCCGATCATTCATCAACATTTGCAACAGTAAATCTCAGGGAATTGCTGGATGTACTGAAGGACTCCGGGAGCGAAGAAAAGAAGCAATAAATCATATAATGCCCTTATAATGAAGTCGTATAAATAAAATAAATATCGAATAAGAAATATTAAACTACCCATTTCTTATTCGATATTTTAGTTCCCTTTTTGTAAAATACAGCCTTTCTTATTTGCAAATTGTCTTTTAATACGCTAACTCTGTTTCTGTCAGGAATGGGGTTTTTTGCATAAATATTGAATTTACCCGTGGATACCCACTTACTGATAAAGTGTGAATGATGTAATTCTTTTATGAAATTGTATAACATTTTTAACTGAATAGAAACTCAACTTTGTAAAGGGGAAGTGTACTCTCCAAAAAAGAGAAAAAGATGAACACGACAGAAGCAATGGGAAATTTAAATGAGCAGAAAGGCAAACTAAAACAGAAATTTGCCAGCTTAATGAATGATCACCTTATGTTTGAAGATGGGATGAAAGATGAGATGTCCGGGAAACAGCAGATCGACATTGCTAAAATAAAAGAAGATTTGCATAAGATTATCTCTGCGCTTTAAACAGATTGGATGAAGGCTACTTTGTCGGATTCCGATCGAGGTAAACCAAAGAACCGAAATTAATAAAGTTGATATTTTCTTAGTCCAGTTGAATATTATAAACAATGTCAAGCAAAAAACAGTATCATGTTTAACAGCAAAACAGAAAAGGCAAAAGCATTCAATACGGTTGAGATGATCGAATATGTACCCAATTCAGTGGTCATCAAAACGATTCTAAAAAAAACAACGGGAAACGTTAGTGTCATGTCATTCGACAGTGGCGAAGGCTTAACAGAAAAAACCGTTCCTTTTGACACCTTCGTTCAAGTTATTGACGGTGAGGCTGATATAATAATCAGCGGAAAATCCAATTTACTTATGACTGGGCAGTCCATCGTAATACCCGCTCATGTGCCCAATTTGGTAAATCCTAATGGGCGATTCAAGATGATTCAGACCGTGATAAAAAGCGGATACGAATAAATAACAATGAAAATATTTCAAAATCGCAGAAAGTCTGTGATTAATGTAACTTTCCTTCGGATTTGTGTAACACATTTCAGCAGAAATAGCCTCAACTTTGTATCATAAATATTTTCACTATCCGAATTCAGAAAGATGAACACCACCGAAATAAAAGGAACCTGGAAGGCACAGAAAGGCAAACTCAAACAAAAATTTGCAAACCTGACAAACAATGACCTGTTGTTTGCAGAAGGCAATAAAGAAGTGCTTCTAGGGAAACTTCAGATAAAACTTGGCATATCAAAAGAAGAATTAAACGAGATTATCTCAGGGCTGTAATGAGCATGAACTTGCATTATATCATTTATCCGTTGACAGGAAGAGGTAAGCATAATAATCCGATTTAAAAAAGATGAATTTCCTCCTTAATCATTCATTCGCCTCGAATAACACGACCATGTATGGCCAATTTTGCGCCCCGATTACCATCGAAATTAAAAACAGAAAACATTCATTTCAGTTGAGAAAATCAAATATGAACCCATTCTCTGGTCATTAAAATGATTTAATTCGACCTGAATTCATTTTAAAAATCGACTCTAATTATCCGGATTAAAGGTGAAGAGTTAATTTTTTCAACGTTCAGTTGCAGCGGAAAAAAATGGCTCTATAACGTTTGGGTTAGGAAGAAATTCGCTCCAAAGATGTATTTTTCAGATTGTGTGTTTTTTCGTCCAGAAGATAAAGCCTAATTTCAGCCCAATGGCATTTATCCGCCTCTCGAGGAACGCTTTGGGTTAATAAAAGTGATATTTTAATCGTCCGCGATGGATTCAAATTCAATGTTAAATTCTCTTTTCGTACGGACGAACCAATTCATATTTAATAGTATAGATTGATTTCTCTTTCGTCCGAAATTATTTTTCGACATTGATTATTATTTTAGCGCGGACGATTCCTTCGTCTCCTGCCAACCGAGCGCGAAACTCCTTCATTGTTTGGCCAGGTCTTGATTGAACTGTACCTTCAGGACGAAATAATTTCAGGATTAATGCTTACCAAAGCATCCGTTATAGAACCAAAAAACTGAAATATCACAACCAAAATCAATCTATTTTCGTAGAATTAGAAAATAAAACATAATAGAAAGTCTGTGAATGATGTAACTCTTTACCGGAATTATGTAACACTTATCAGCAATAAAAGTATCATATTTGTAATTATTAAAATCACCATTAAAAACAAAAGCTATGAGTTCAGGAAAAGTATTATTAGGAGTAATGGTTGGCGCAGCCTCCGGTGCATTGTTAGGTATATTATTTGCTCCCCATAAAGGCAAAGTTGTTCGTAGAAAAATGTCCAGAAAGGGAGAAAAATATGTTGAGGAAGTAAAAGAAAAATTTAATGATTTGCTTGAAGACCTCAGCGAAAAATTTGACCAGGTAAAAGATGAAGTTTCTGACTTCGCCGAACAAAAAATGTCAAAATCAGGAGCAATTGAAAAAGAGGTTAAATCAGCCAAAGATTGAGTTGCTATCAGGAACATTTAAATTTCGAAAATCACCCCTGTCAGACATTTTTATCGATGGCTGGTATAGATTACAAAACAATTTAGCAGCTGTATTCGACTATTTCTGACAGGGGTTTTCGGAATGAAACCGCATTTCACAACCAGAAAACCATGAATATAGAAACATTTAAGATCGAAGCTTCCCATCCGATGGATAGCAAATCTCTTAATATTTCATTACTCAATTTCGATTTTCAAAGCTTGATTGAGGATATGGAACATAACCAGACCGATGGTGAACTTCATGCGATGATTCTTTCAAAAGGACCTGAGCGGCAGATTGTGCTGACCGAATTCAATGAAGGAACAATTGAATCATTTCAGGAAAACGATTCAGTTACCATACAAATCATTGAAGGCAAATTAGAGTTTCACACCGAAAATGAATCGGTTATCCTTGAAAAAAGTCAGCTGCTGACACTTCATGAAAACATAAAGTACAGCCTGACAACCAGTGAGAAGACAGTTTTCCTTTTAATCCTTACCAATAGGAAATCAGGCTAATTGCAGGAATAAAGCAGCCTGTACTATCCGGAAAATCAGGATAGCCATAAGATAAGGTCATGATCACGAAAGTATGGAATGGTCGTGCAATTGGTATTCCAATCGACAAAAAGCTTAATTCCCTTTTCATTTCATACGATTATTAAAACCAAAATCATGGAAGATCCTGAGAAGTTAATTGAATCGCTACTAGAAAGTGCCACCGAATACGGGAAAACAAGCATTGAGTTAACCAAACTCAAAATTGTGGACAAAACCTCGGATGTTGCATCTTCATTCCTGTCACATTCTATTGTCATTGTTATTATTGCATTTTTCATGCTTTTCCTCAGTTTGGGATTAACTATTTGGCTCAGCAAAATCCTTGGTGAAGACTATTTCGGATTCTTTGCTGTCTCAGCTTTTTATGGGTTTGCAGCTCTGATCTACTATTTTCTAATACATAAATGGGTCAAAATAGCCATCTGCAACTCTCTCATTAAACAGATGCTTAAATAGAAACTCATGGAATATATAACGACTTCAGCCGGGATTAAAAATGCGATTCAGAATTTAGAAGTTGAGCAATCCATTAACGGACAGGTACTGAAACAACAGTTCCACCTTTTTGTAGAAAGTTTAAAGCCAGTTAACCTGATCAAAGTCACTGTGCACGACATAGCTTCTTCACACTATATGACCGATAATATTTTAGGCGCTTCAATTGTTTTGGCGACTGGTTATCTCTCAAAGAAATTAAGTTTCGGAAGACCAAGGCACCTAATCAAAAAGATTTTGGACTTCATGTTACCGTTTGGCACTACAAATTTGGTTGCACAACCTCTTATCAGGAAAAGAATACAAATCGATCACTGAGAGGGAAGAAAGAAAACGTACTCCTATCGTTTTTCTATGGTAAATCCTTGATTTTTAAATATAAAACGAATTGATTTTCAAATTGCAGATACTCAAAACACCTGCGCATACGTGAATATAATCGGAATTGGTGACTGCTTTATTAACTTATTAATCTGCAAAAGATGAAAAATATAATAATTTCCAATAAATTGTCAAATCAGACCTTGCATCAATCAGAGATTTCTGATTTAGAAAATGATATTCATTCCATAATCAGTCCCAAAGACAAAAAACAAAAAACAATCCAGGACAAGCTTGATCCGCCTGAAATTCTGATTATCGCCTCCTATCCGCCCAGAGTATGCGGTATTGCCACTTATTCACAAGATTTGACAATGGCACTTAAAAGTCAATTTAGCAATTCTTTTTCGGTGAAAATCTGTGCGTTGGAATCAAATGGCACCACTTTTCCCTATCCCGATGAAGTAAAATATACGCTTAAAACATCATTAGCTGACGATTATAAAGTATTGGCATTGACAATAAATAACGACAAGAACATTAAAATCGTTTTAATCCAGCATGAGTTTGGCTTTTACCGATTGCAGAAACAGGCCTTTCAGCAATTATTGAATGAACTTACCAAACCGATTGTTATTGTTTTTCATAGTGTTCTGCCCCAACCTATTGAAGAGTTTAAAACTGAAGTGCAGAAAATCACGGATGCCTGCGGATCAATCATTGTAATGACCAATACTTCCGCCAGAATTTTAACGAGCGATTATGGTGTGGCACAGCAGAAAATATCAGTCATAGCTCATGGAACCCACTTAGTTCCCAAATTAAGCAGGACTTCATTGAAGCTCAAGTATAAGCTAAAAGGACGAAAAGTTCTGAGCACTTTTGGTCTGCTAAGTTCAGGAAAGGGTTTTGAAACCACCATTGAAGCATTACCTGCCATCGTCAGGAAATGTCCTGAAGTGATTTTCCTAGTCATTGGGAAAACACATCCCGAAGTAGTAAAATCAGAAGGAGAAAAATACCGGCAAATGCTTGAACAAAGAGTTGAAGCACTTGGTCTTCAGGATCATGTTCGATTTATAAATAAATATGTGGAGTTATCGGAATTACTCGAATATTTACAACTAACCGATATTTACCTGTTTACCGCTAACGATCCGAATCAGGCAGTAAGCGGCACTTTTGTTTATGCGATGAGTTGTGGCTGCCCCATCATTTCTACGCCAATTCCTCATGCAAAAGAAGTGTTGACCAAGGATACCGGAATAATATTTGATTTTCACAATTCAAATCAATTAGCCAAAGCAGCCATCCGGCTACTTAGCAATGACAAATTACGAAAGAATATTAGCATGAATACCTTGCAGAACATCGTTTCAACAAGCTGGGAAAATTCTGCCATTGCCCACAGCATGTTATTTCGTGAAATAGCCAACACCAAAATAACAATCCGGTATAATCACCCGGACATCAAAATGGATCACCTGAAAAGAATGACAACCGTTACCGGGATCATTCAATTTTCAAGAGTCAATCAACCCGATATCAGTACCGGTTATACGCTGGATGATAATGCCCGCGCCCTGGTAGCAACCTGCATGTATTTTAAATTGACCGGCGATCAAAAGAGTGTGAATGACATCCGAAAATACCTCAGCTTTATAAAATTTTGCCAGCAACCTGATGGCAATTTTCTAAATTATGTAGATGAAGATCTCAAATTCACCGATCAAAACAAGGCGGTCAATTTAAATGATTCCAATGGAAGAGCTATTTGGGCATTGGGGTATGTAGTCTCTTTAACAGGTAAGCTGCCAGTCAAAATCATTGCAGAAGCTGAAACAATCATTGCAAAATCTCTGGTTCATCTGGAGACAGTGAATTCTCCCCGAACGATGGCTTTCGCAATCAAAGGCTTATATTACCAACAGATTGCCAAACAGTCTGCACAAAACACCGAATTGATCACAACATTTGCCGATCGGCTCGTTCAGTTGTATAAAAACGAAACAAGCCTGAAATGGGAATGGTTTGAGGGGTATCTCACTTATGCCAACAGCACATTGCCCGAAGCCATGCTGTATGCCTGGTTATTGACTGGAGAAGCGATTTATAAAGAAATCGCACTTTCGTCGTTAAAATTTCTGTTATCGAAAACTTTTAATAAAAACGGGATAGAAGTAATATCCAACAAAAAGTGGCTAAAAAGAGGACAGGAAGCCGGAAAATATGGAGAACAGCCCATTGATGTTGCCTACACCATCATGACATTAAGTAAATTTTACGATGTTTTCAAGGACGAAGAATACCGCAGGAAGATGAATACCGCATTCAACTGGTTTTTAGGAAGAAACCGATTACATCAAATTATTTATAATCCAAGTACCGGAGGTTGTTACGACGGGCTGGAAGAAGACCATGTAAACCTCAACCAGGGCGCAGAGTCAACGGTAAGTTACCTGATGGCACGATTGACCATCGAGAAATATACAACTACAAACACGCCCGCCAAAGCTAAACCACGAAAACACATCAGGGTGCAAACCAAACAAAGAAAGCCTATTTTTTCTACCGATTACAAAATAGATTAACGACTAAAATAACGGCAAACAATACCGATTCGTCCATGAATATTGTTCCGGTTATGAATGCAAAATAATCCGTCAGTTTTTATTGAATTACAGACGACTTAATAAAAGGCGAAAAAAAATATTTTCCAATCTCAGTGGTTTTATCAAATCGGTGTATATTATCAGAACTGTGAATAATGGCAGAGGTGAATACTGGATACTTATGATCTGGACACTTTTCAGGCGACCTGAATTATTGCTGGATGCATTAACATTTGCTGTGTATGGTTATCATTTTAGAACGGTATATGGATTAATGAATAAGAAAAGTAATTAATCCTCAAAACGAAATCCATAAACACCTGGGGACCTACACCTATCATACAATTACGAATATTGGGAGACACTTGAGCTCAGGCATATTTTACTACTCTTTTTTCGAAATTTTAGATTTAGAGTTCTGCCGCATAAACAGGAGGAATCTCAACGATTGCTTTTTTTAAAAACATACTTCACTCCAAATTCGACTAAACAACAACAACGAAATTTTGGTAAAAAGAATATATCTCCTGCCAGGATGCGAGAAATACATGAATTCACACTACGAATAACAGAATGCTCATCCGGAGCAAGGATTACTTCGAATAATCTGTGAATTATGTAATTTTTTAGAGAAATTCTGTAATGATTCCAGCCATTTTGTGTTGCACATTTGTAATGTGGTTCAATACTCCTCTCCTGATTTATCAATGCATGAGTGAGAATCAATCATTGAAATACCTATTAGACATTTAAGTCGACAAATAATTCTGAAAAAAAAATGGAAACTACCGAAATTGAAAAGGCAAAAGCTCTGATTATTGACAAAATCATTGAATATGTCCCGCATGCAGTAGTTATAAAAACAATTATAAAGAAAAAGACAGGCGACATCACTGCTGCTTCCTTTGATACCGGTGAAGCGCTGACTGAGAAAACAATACCATTTGATACTTTTATCCAAATCATTGAAGGTAAAGCTGAGATTATAATTGATGGAATTTCGAATGAACTGGATGAAGGCCAGTCAATCATTATACCAGCAAACACCACAAATATTGTGAAGGCAAACGAACGCTTCAAAATGATTTCAAACATCATAAAATAGGATTTTACTTAAAGTAGATGTCGAAGAAATATCCTTAGCACGTCTGCTCTTAATCACAATAAATAATAAAACTGCTTATTATATTCGATACAGGACATGGATAAAAATATAAATGAGTAATCATCGCAAATTACTACTGATGCGTTAAAATTGATCATTAAATAAATCATATTGTTCTTTGAAATTTTGATTGACTTCTAGTTCAGTAATTAACTCCTTTAAGGCTGCTTTGTCGAAAACTGAAATGCCTAAGATTTGTATTATCTCATAA
>DASRMB010000007.1:0-29859 GCA_035648135.1 Prolixibacteraceae bacterium | reverse complement strand
GAAGACAGTCCTATCCTGAAGAAAACAGTAAAATTCAATCAAAACACTTCGTACAGAACATAAGGAGAGCCCAGATGGGACACTGAATTTATTAGTCGCTCAATTTAGGTTCAATTCAGTTTCCAAAGTAGCTTTGTTTTTTACCATGTACTGAATGAGTTCTGCCGGTACCTGCGATTCAAACAATTTATTGGCTTCGGCACTGAAATCTCGGGTCTGTCCAAGCGTTCCCACTTCATTTTCAATCTGCACAACGAGAATGGTGTTATCCTTGCTATCAACCGTCGCTATGTGTTTCATCAACTCTGCATAAGCTTTGGCGTCGGCATCGCGGGTTGCAGTGCAAAGAGGCGTCAAAGTGCGCGTATTGTCGCCGTTGTCCCATTTTACCCGGGTAAACCGTTTTGTATCAGCAATTACCCAAGATGGAGCATAAGGAGAAAGACCGTTTTTCCAGGCGCCAAACCAAAGGATTCCCAATTTCATATCGTTTGCACGGGCAACACGAATGAGTTCGTCCACCGATTTGAAATCAAAAGCGCCTTCGGTCGGTTCAATAATTTCCCAGGATACTGAAACCAAAACCGAATTCAGGTTCGATTCGTGCAAAGCTTTCAAAGTTTTATCCATATACGGAATATTCGACCCCGATGAATTGTTGGCTTCTCCACACAACATCAGAAAAGGTTTTCCGTGAACAATCAACTGGGTTGCACCATATTCGTTTTTCTTCAGTTGAGGGATTTGAGCGCTTGCCGACAGAACGAATGCTAGGCATCCGGCAAATAGCATAAAAATTCTGATTCGTTTCATCATGATTGTTTAGATTTAAAAATATTTGGGTTAAAGTTATTTTGGGTATAGGCGGTAAAGCCCGGCGCCATGCCAGTTAATTTCCGGGGCGAGCCCGTTTTCGAATTTGCCAATGTCTGTTTTCTTCCACAAATCGCGGACATTGCACGATTTGGTAAAACCAAGATCAGTAAGTTTCACCGCGACTTTCAATCCACTTGCAGTTTGATCGGCAGGTTTGTCGTTGGTATTAAAAGCGTCCATTGGCTATCGGAAAGGTTGGTCGAATAGTGTTTCATATGTTCTTAACAGTTTTGAAACCATTAAGAGAGCAAAACAAAATCGACTAAAACAACTCATAGTCAATGTTTTATATTAATATTTTTTAAATTTCAAACCGTCTTTTAGCCTGTTAACCAAAGAGATTAAAATCTTTTCTGCTGTTATTAGATCAAAGGCATTCAAAAAAGATACAAAACTTGTTGTTGCAATTTTCAATAAAGATGATAATGAGATAGCTCGGAAATTATACTTCTCAACCGATTTGGAACAGAAAGGAGTGAAAATTGTCCGCTATTACCGCTCACGTTTCAAGATAGAATTTTTATACAGGGATGCCAAGGAGTTTACCGGGCTTACAATATGCCAGGCAAGAAGCGAAAACAAGCTTGATTTCCATTTTAACGCAGCACTAACAGCTAAAAAACTTGCAAAACAAGATTCAATAAAGGCACACATAAACCATTCTCAATGGCCAATTATAAAACTCTGTATAACAACACTTTGATACCCGGACGATTTATGTGCAGGTTCGCTATTAACCCAAACACTGCTAATAATCAAAAAAATTGTCAAAGAACTATTGGATTATGGCAAAATTGTTGCTTGAAACTTAACGAACTATTGAAAATTACAACCGAAACAAAATACAACTACTTCACAATAAGTCTTTCGCAATAAACTTTATCTTTTGCAATCACATTGACAAGGTAAATACCTGAAACAATACCTTTACCCAATTCAATCGTTTGACCAATTGGAGAACCTGAATATACGATTTTGCCATTAACATCAAAAATCTTAATCATAAGACTTTCAGCAAAGTCAATTCCTGAAATGCTTATGGATTTGCCTTGTTCAACCGGATTGGGGAAAATGCATATTCCGATATTGCCTGAAAGATTATAGACTCCGGTAAACGTAAAATTGATGACATTAGAAACGGCAGAAGAACATTCGGCAATGGTAACGATCGAGTAATAGTTGCCTCTTTCTTCTGGTATATATGTATTGTTAACTGCATTAGGAATCAACGTGTTATTAAAGTACCATTGATTCCCATCGGGTGCACTTGATTGTAGGGTAATGCCATCCGAAGAAATTGCCGGGGCAGCTGGAACAGAAAAGGTTACCGTAACCGGGGTTCTTTTCATTTCACTTGGCTGACCATTGAATGATGCTTCGACATAAAAAGTTGTAGTTGTAGTTAATGCCTGGGTGGTAAAATTTGTTCCTGAATGAAGAATTGCTCCACCAGTAGGTTCGGCAAACCAGTTAACATCGCCAAAATTAGCAGTTGCATTTAAAAGTGCGCTTTCAGAATTGCAAATTGATACGTTTGAAGCGCTGATAATCATTGGAAATGTATCATTTTCGAGGGTAATTACTTTTGGATTGGTGAAAACATCATTCAAGTGCTGATTATCATTACCAACATTAACATCATACCACGACATAAAGTATGACCACGGAGCATCACCATCGAAGGAGTCTTGTATATTCGGAATTGGGCCATTTTCGGTCATAGCCACAATTTTCTTTCCTCCACCAATCACATAATTTTTATCAAATTCTCCTTTATTAATAGTGTAATTAAAATTCCCCGGATACGAATCGATCCCAAGAATATCAACTTTACTATTTCCAGGATACCAGGCAAGACCATTGCCTGTCCATGCCCAGATCAAATTATGAATTTGATGATAGTTTACGATCCTGTCGTAAAGTATATTCCACAATTTTATGTAGTTGGCTCCTCCTTTGGCATTCCACCAAAACCAGGTACCCCCTGCTTCATGAAGTGGCCTCCATACCACAGGAACTCCTGCATCACATAATTTCTTAAGCTGCACTGCAATGACATCAATATCCCTTAAGGCATCTTTATTCTCCTGAGTACCGGAAACAACCGCTTTTGAAACATCAAAAGTAGTGTTTTCTGTGTAAAATGTATTTGTTCCTACAGTACCTCCCGATGGAGAATGCCAATGCCATTGAAATTGAATGATCGGCCTTTTACTGTTACTATTGTACCAATTGATGGCATTCTGAACGTTTGGGCTATCATTCGCCGGACCAAAAGCGAAACCGCCATTTGCCCAACTATAAGAATACATCGGGCTATATGGTTGCAAGTCGTACCCCCTTAACAAAGGGTAATTTCCACTTGCTTTCTTAATTATGTCAAAATCTCCCTGTCCTTCTGTTTGTCCTGAAATAATTCGATTTGTATATTGAGAGCACATAAACGAATAGAGTGATTTGGTTGCTACACTGGCTTTGCTATCAACCAAATCAGTTACTACATTGGCATAAGAATTTGGTATTGTGGTATAAATCATAAATTTGTCGAATTCTGTCCATCCCCAACTACTTTGGATGGTAATGGCGTTTGCACCTGCATTGAGCAGGTATTTACCTGCATCTTTGTTCGTAAATACGGTTGATTTCGGAAAATCGATTCCACCAGCTCCTTCACCATTAATGCTCATATTCTGAGTCTTAACATCATTGCTATGGTAACGTATCAAAATCTGATAAAATGCTTTTTTGGAAACAGTAACAGTAACGGTTACTTTATCACTCGAATCATCGAACCCAGTAACATAACCTATTCCCGAAAAACCAGCAATACTATTCTCAACCCGAACACCTGTCATGATACCATCTTCAGCTTCAACTGTGGTGACTAATTCGCCAGTTTGAGCTTTAATATTTCCGGCACATAAAAAGAAGAACAAAATTAGCGATAAACAATAATTTTTTTTAGATACCGAAAATGTGTTTTTATATAGATTTTTCATTTTAATTTATTAAATGACAATTAAATAGGATTACTTTACAATCAACTTCTCATTATAAATTTCACCATCTGAATTCACATTCAGGATATAAATACCAGATTCCAAACTTTTTTTTAAGTCAATGGTTTCTCCAGAAATAATGCCCGAATCAATCAATTTTCCATTTACGTCAACGATATTATATAGAGCATCTTTCGCAATATTTAGTCCCAAAATATTCAGTTTTACATTATTCCGATCAATAGGATTTGGATATATACATATTTGGGAATCTTCTACTTTATCAACCCCAGTTGGAAATATGGAAATTGTATTTGAAGGTTGAGAGATACAATCGTTAATTGTAACAATTGTATAATAATCGCCAGTTCTCGATGATTTCAAAGTACTATTGACCGCGTTTCCTATTGGGCTGCTATTAAAATACCATTGATTACCTGAAGTTGCATCTGATTGAAAAATACCATCAGCAAATGTTATTACTGGAGCTAAGGGAATTTCAGTTATTGTAATTTCCAGCGAACTTTCAGCTCCATCACCACAATCGTTATGACCTGCAACCTTTATAATGCCCGTGGTTATCATACTATTACCAAAGTTTACAGAAATCTGATTGGTCGTACTGGTTCCGGTGGCACCTGAAGGCAAGGTCCATGTGTATGAATCAACATTTGCATCGAATGGTAAAGAGTAAGCCACATTGTTTGCACCTTGACAAACTGTTGAAGTTCCGGATATAACCGAAGCTGCAACTGGAACCGAAAATGTAGCCTTTACAGCTGTTCTTTTCATTCCACTTGGGAACCCATTGTAAGAGGCCTCTACATAATAGGTAGTTGGAATTGATAAAACAGGAGTCGTGAAACTCGTGCCGGTATGTAAAATAGTTCCTTCCGTTTCAGATTCAAACCAATTTACAATGCCAAAGTTGGCAGTTGCGCCCAATGTAACTGAACCTGAACCACAAATTGATGCATTGGTTGCAGTTATAATCATTGGGAAAGTGTCTTTTTCTAATGTTAAAACCCGTGGGTTAGTATAAACATCTTTAAGGTGTTGGTTAGAGTTTTGACTTAAAACCAAATCGTACCACGACATAAAAAACGACCAAGGCGCATCGGGATCGGGAATAGGACCGTTTTCCGACATGGTTATCAATTTTTCGCCATTGGTCAGGTTGAAATACCTATCGAATGTATTTTTCTGGGTTCCGTAATTGTAATTCCCCGGGTACGAATCCATCCCAACAATATCAACAGTGGCATTTCCTGGATACCAATCGGTTTCATAAGACGACCAAACCCATATCAAATTATGAATCTGATGGTAATTAGTAATTCTATCATAGAGAATTGCATACAATTGTTTGCAAGCCTCACCACCATGTGCTCCCCACCAAAACCAACCGCCGCCGGCTTCGTGCAAAGGTCTCCAAAGTACAGGTACATTGGCTTTTTCAAGTTTTTTTAATTGGGTCGCAATTGAATCGATATCTCTGATTGTTTGCGTGTATTCGATAGTTCCTTTTATTACTGCTTTTCTTATATCAAAAGTGGTATTTTCAGTATAAAAGGTATTTGTATTTACAACGCCGCCGCTTGGTGAGTGCCAATGCCATTGGAATCCCACAATCCCTTTCTTTCCCGTGCTGTTGTACCAGTTAATCATTGATTCAGTATTTCCATTGTCGTCCCAACCAAATCCTCCATTTTTATAGGAATAGCCATCGGTGTAATGTTGAAAATCGCTAACCCTGTACATGGGCGATTGTCCTGTAATACTTTGTATATCATTGTAGTATCCATCAGTTTGTCCCGATATGATCCTTTTCCCAAATTGGGTTAATAGAAAATTGTAGAGTGATTTGGTAGCAGGATTAGCCTTTTCGTCGACTGGCTGAAGGGCAATTTTATCGTAGCTATTTAGCGTTGTGGTATAAATCTGAAATTGATCAATCTCTACCCATCCCCAACTATTCTCAATGGTTATACTATTATCGCCCGAATGAAGAAAGAACTTACCAGCATCGGTATTGGCCCATCCATTTGATTTTGGGAAATATACATCCGAAGCGCCTGCTCCATTTACATCAATCCGCTGGTATTTATTATCACTGCTATTGTACCGAATAAGTATCGAGTAAAAAGCAGTTTTTGGAACAGATACAGTTACACTTAAACTATCTGGCGCGTTTCTGAAGTTTGTGATGTAACCTGTACCCGAATAGCCTGAGATAGAATTGGCTTTTGAAAGGCCACCATATAAAGTGCCACTTTCAGCTTCGACACTGGTAACTAGTGTTCCGGATTGGGCAAAACTATTTGCGATACAAAAAAATGAACTCAATATCATTGCAAAATAATATCTTTTAAAAGACATTATTTGGTTACTCTTTCTTTTGTAAATCATCAAATAATATTTAAAATTCAATTTGTAAAAACTATTGTATCATTTCTTTAAGCAGACTTTCCTCAATTGACTCATCAGGTTTAAAATCAGCTGATTTCATGTAACTGATAATTGAATGATAGAGTTGGGCAGCCTCAGGTTTGTTTTTTATTTCATCTAATTTCGACATGCAAACAAGCAATTTTCCGTTTCCAACCTTGAATTCGAAAATCAGCCCGTATTTGTTATTGCGCTCCAAGTTGTCAATCACCTGCACAATTGGGCGATACCCTTTGTCTGTCAGGTTCAGGTTAAGCGGATGGCTGGCCTTGATAATTGAAAACCACTGCCAGTTGGTATGCGAATCAGTCGGAAAATTATTAAATATTGGATGTTTCGGGTTGGTCAAAAGCCCAAGTGTACCGGGCGATACAGGCTTCTTATTCCCTTCGCTTATACTCTTAAACATTCCGTAATTCCAAAATTCAGGAGGAAACAGGCCACCAATACTGTTGTTTTTTACTGAAGCGGCATCAGGCATCAATAATACTTTTTTGCCATTTTTTAACTTTGAAATTATATCAGGATTAAGCGTTGAAGTCACAATCACTTCGTTGTCGGAAACAATTGTGGTTGTCGGAGGATAAACCCAAACCGGATAACTATTTCCTAGGTTCGAGTTGTCGATTGTAAGTTGGATGGTGAGTTTTTGAGCTGTTTTTTGTAACGACAAAGGGAATTTAATTTCGCCTACTGAATACAAACCACCAAAAGGAATTTTTAGATTTTTTAAGATGCCCTGTTGCACTTCTTTACCTGACTGATCAACCACAGTCCAACTTAAATTATTGGTAATTTCCTTATTTGAAAAGTTAGCTACTTTTACAGTTGCAGCAAAGGTTTCGTCATTGGTCCAGCAATATTTATCGTACACCAATAATGTTACAACATCGTTACACGATTGAAGCCAATCTTGTTTGCTAACAACATTTTTACTATCCATGAACGCATCTAAAATACCAACCAAAGCAGTTCCCTGACCGGGAAAATCCTGCAAGTCCAACAGTTGAAATCCAGCCAACCCATTGGTACGTAAAGCTGCTTCCATTTCTGCTTTGTAACAGATGGCCGACCATGCGCCCGAAGCTTTTTGAAATGCGATATCCTGATCCAACATTCCGGCTTTCTTAAGCCGATTGCGGAAAACTTCAAGATTCCAGGCTTTTACAACTCCTGTGTATTTTTCAATCTCTTTATAATCAGGATAAATTTGGTACTGGCCAATTTCGTGGCTCACAAGTGGCATGTTAATATGCTCAACCGAATAGTTGAAATTGATACTGGCTGATGGCGTTTGAGTATTAAGTATTCCACCATCTTTTGTGTCGCAGAATGCCTGTGTTAGTCGAGTGTGGGTCAAAATAGTGTCATGCGAATAAGGAGTGCGAGCAGCCACCTGAAAATCAGTTCCTTTCATGGGGGCAGCATAGCCAATGCTATTGTTCGAACCTTGTGTGTATAAAGGTCTTGGGTCAATTACTTTTAGCGTTGCAAGCATTTTTTCGACACGTGGATGTCCGCCCCAAATTTCGTTGCCGGGTGAAAACATTACAAACGATGGATGGTTGGCATAGCTTTTCAGCATTGCAACTCCTTCAGCCTGTAACATGGCTGCTGTTGTATCAAAATCGAGACCTCCCCAAAATGGTAATTCAGGCTCTAAAAATATTCCTAATTGGTCGGCTGCTTCAAAAGCAGCTTCAGGAGGACACCATGTGTGAAAACGATAATGATTAATGCCGTACTCTTTCGCAATTTGGAAGGTTTTAATCCATCCTTTTGTATCCATTGGCGGATGGCCTGTTAAAGGGAATACGCAGGCATCGTGTTTCCCACGCAGGAATGTCTTCCTCCCATTGATTGAAAACTGAGTTCCATCAGCAATAAATTTTCGCATACCAAACTTAGCAACCTGACTGTCTTTGATGTCGTTATTGCTTATGGTAGCAATTAAAGTGTATATGGGCTGTTGAAATTCGTTCCACAATTGCATCGACTCGCCCAAGAAATATTGCAACTCGATGATAGAATCACCAGCTACTTTATAGTTTGCAGTTTTGAGTTTTATTGTATTTCCGTTTTTCTCTTGCGTAATTTGAAATTCGACATTGATGTTGGTCAATTTAAGCTGATTGTTGATAGCCAATTTGACCTTTATCTTTTTGTTATCGACATCGGGATAAACCTGCAAATCGGTTATATAAGTCTTTGGTGAAGCTTCGAGGAAAAATTTTCCAATGATCCCATTCCAGTTGGTTTGAGTATCGTCGGAATAAATATGCACGCCACCATAAGGGGTGAGTTTCGTATTGTTATCGACCCGAATGGTAATCGTATGCACGCCAGCAGTGAGGTATTTCGATAAATCATATTTCTGTGAAGATTCCAATAGTATTGATTCGCCAACGTACTGGTTATCAATCCATACTTTCGATGGTTTTGTACGTTCCATCACAAGCTGTATATGCTCATTGTTCCAACCTTCAGGAATACTAACTTGTTTACGATACCAGGCTGCTCCTTCGTATTTATATACACGGTTTAAGTGCATGGTGGTGGTATCCTTATTCAAATATCCTTTATGATTTAAATCGGTGGTGCCTGGTAATTCAATTGAGGCATCCAAGGACTTTGCAAACCAATTCTGTATAATTCCTTCGTCTTTAGCATCAAGTGCAAACTCCCATGTTCCCGATAAATCAATAGCCTTCCTGAAACGATCTGAATCAGCTTTAAGTGAAGAAAACAGACAAAAGAACAGACTTAAAAGAAGAAGCCCTTTCAAAATTGTATTTTTTATATTTTTATTCATAATGCCTTGTAGTTTAGTTTTTAAAATTGACTCTTATTTTATTTCGATAAACTCAGGTTCGAAAGGCGCAATCATAAAATTGCCGGTATAATCTTTATCCCAAAGAATACTTTTGGAATTGCCTTTCATCGGAATCTCTTTGGTTTCGGTACTCACATTCAGGTATATAAAGTGATTTTTATCGATTTGCCTTGCCATAATGCCACTTGGTACTTCTGGTCCTTTTTTAATTGACAGTTCATTGATAACTTCATCCAAAATCGGATTCAACAGTTCACCTTTCACCGGAAGACCAACGTAAATTGCCCGGCCTTTCCCGAATTTATTGGAAGTGACAATCGGGTAATCTTTATCTAAACTGGTAATGTTTCCAAGTACTTCAGCGCCTTTCGATTCAATTACATCAAACCGTGGGCTTTCACTTTCGATGGTTTTGTCTTTATAGGTCAGGCGTATTTTTTTGCCTTTGTACTGTAATCTGGAAATTTCGTTAAGCGCTTCAGGTTCTTCAAAACTTCCGATGCGAATTCCAAATACATCGCTTAAACGACCCGGATGAGTACTGGCAAACACCTTACTTGTTTCGTCAACAACGGCCGAATTGCTGGTCATGATGGCAGTTCCGCCGTTTTTAACGAATTCGCGGATTTTAGCGGCAGTTGCTTCATCCATGACTGCTATTCCCGGAATAATTAATAATTTGTAATTCAGCGTGCTTCGGCTTATTTCAACCACACGGGTATCCATATTCCTGAAATAAAACAAGTCGAAAGCGCTCTGCAATTGGCTATCGTGTTCAACTGGGAATGAGCTACTTGCTATCTGGCTTGGAAACGAAAATGCCAGTCCAACTTCGGCTTGAGGTTTGTAAGGGAAGTATTTTTCAATCTTTTTAAATTCAGTAGCAATTTGTTTATACTCATCGTATTTCCGATTGGTCATTCCATCCCAATCCATCATTCCTTCCAGATATTGCTCTTCGCCACCGTGCATACTTTGCCACGTCCAGCCGCAAACCATCTGATTACCATACATTAGCGTTGCATAAGCCGATTTCCGAATAGAATTCGGAACGGCTGTCATGGTAGTAAATTCGGTACACCAGAAAGGTGTTGTAGCTTCAAATTGAATACGGGCGATTCCAAACAGCGCACCCATAACGCCCCAGTTGGTGGTCAAGGCACTTCCCGGATAAAAACCACAACCTCCACGAGTCATTTTTCCGGAATAAGCCAGTTCAGAGTAGTCGAAATATTTCTTCGAACTATAATACCATGCATTTGTATTTGTTAGAGCATTTGGTGCATTAACATTCACTTTATCAATTACTTTGAAAAGAAATTGGCTCACTTCATCCGATATAAAACGTCTGAAATCGAGAATTCGTTCCGGCGCTCCCCAAATAGATCCTGAAACAGGAAGTCCAATTTCATCCCATTGGCCAATTTTTCGCGACCAACGCTGACCAGCCCATGCTTTATTCAGGTTTTCAGTAGTAGAATATTTTTTTTCTACCCAGGTAATAAACCTTTTTCTTACAGTTTCCGAATACGATATTTCGCCATCACCCGATTCATTGTCAATACCAAAAGCAAGTAACGCCGGATGTTTCGCGTATCTTTTGGTTAACACATCAGTATATCTCAAGGCATATTTTTGATAATCAGGATCACCAACATCTTCCATATAACGATGGTTGGGGTACATAAAATCGCCACTACTGTTGGTTATACTGATTGACGGAAATTTATGCTGCAACCAGATGGGTGCCGGACGGACTGCAATGTCGAGAATCACTTTTATTCCTGCCTGATTCATCATATTCATGACCTGATCAAACCATTCGAATTCGAATTTGCCTTCGGTTGGTTCGTAGCTGTCCCAGGCCAAATGACCCATGCGAACTACTTTAAATCCTGCATCTTTCATCAAAGCAATATCCTTTTTCCATTGCTCTAAATTCGAATCATGTGGATGGTAATTGGCTCCTACATATAACTCCTGGGCCTTCAAAAAAAGGCTCATTGAGAAAAAGATTGCACCCAGGAATAGCGTTTTGTAAATTTTTATTTTCATAAGTTTAAAGTATTAAACCACATAGGCACAAAATAAAACATTGGTCTAAGTGTTTATTTTTCAAATGTTTATTCTTTCAATTCTTGGCTTTGACTTGAAAACTTCTCAAACGTGTAATAACTAATAGACCAAACTATTTCCAACAATTTATCTATTTCATTTTGCAGAATGCAACACAATATTTTCAGTTTTCAACCCTTTAGCCTTCAATTCAATGCTTGCATTTCCGGCGAGAGAAGTGCTTTTTACTGCTACCAACAATTTCCCATGATCAGTTTTTCGCATGTCGGTTTTGAACAATCCTGTATAATACAAATCGCCACTATCTATTCCGGCCAGCTTTGCTTCCCCCGAAACCTCGACCGTTATTTCCTGATCGTTATTTTGAACAAGAATACCTTTGTCGTCAAGAATCGAAACTTCCAAAAGCGCCAAATCTTCTCCATCGGCCTTTAGGGTGGTTTTCAACGCATTCACCGAAATTTGAGCAGGGTTTCCTGAAGTTTTCAGGATATGTTCCGATACTTTTTTGTGATTTTGGTAACCAATCGCTTTGATTGTTCCTGACTTATATTTCAAATTCCAAAGGGCGTAATAAAGGTTGCGATCAACCTTCTTTTTACCCAATGATTTGTTGTTTAAAACCAGCTCAACTTCGTCGCAGTTGGTGTAAACATAAACTGGCAGCGAGTCGTTTGCAGTCCAGTTCCAGCTCGATTCGCACAAACGTGGATACCATTCTGTTTCAGGTTTGTCCTTTTTATGAATGGCGATTCGCACTACTGGTTCGTTGCTCCAATAGCTTTTCCGGAGGTAATATTCAGGTCGTTCATTTCCGGCAATGTCGATAATTCCGGCATCCCAGCCACGACGTGGATATTTGCCAGATTCGCCCAAGTAATCAAATCCAACCCAGAGAAATTCACCTATCGCATAATCAAAATCACGGTAGCCTAAAAAGTTCCTTGTAGTATAATATGTTTCGGTTCCAAGGCACAGTTTTTCAGGTCGTTTGGCATATTCAGGCTGGTACATTTTATCCTGATGGTCTCGATCGACATAGTTGTAACCCGAAATATCGAGTGCATCCATAAAGCCATTTTGGTTGGCCATCGAAAATTTATCGCAAGCTGATGTAACAGGACGTGTAGGATCTTCAGCATGACAAATGTCTACCAGCTCTTTGGCTAGATCGGCCCCGTGTGGGTTCATCTGGTCGGGAATTTCGTTGCCGATGCTGTACATCACCACCGATGGATGATTCCGGTCGCGCCAAATCATGGCCTTCAAATCGGTTTCGTGCCATTGGTTAAAATAAAGATGATAGCCGTACCCTGCTTTTCCACGGTTATTTTCTGTGAAATTCCATGGAAACCCGCGCGTCCATTCGTCAAAAGCTTCGTCTAAAATATAGAAACCCATGGTATCGCAAAGGTTGTAAAATTCAGGATCGAAAGGGCAATGACTTGGTCGGATAGCATTGCAGCCCATCGCTTTCAACTTCAGTAAACGGTAATGCCAAAGCTCGATAGGAACTGCAGCCCCAAACGAACCGCCATCGTGATGAACACATACACCTTTTAGTTTTTCAGGTTTGTTATTCACAAACATTCCTTTTCCTGAAATGTATTCCAGTTTGCGAATTCCAAATGGAGTAACCTGATCGTCAATGACTTTGCCATTGCACACGATTTCGCTTTTCAAATAATACATGTCAGGAGAATCAGCCGACCAAAGCTGCGGATTATCCACATTTACCTGTTGCGAAAACTTGTAACTATTGTCGAAGCTTGTCAGTTCGCGTGTTGTTTCTGTTTTTGCAATCTCAATCCCTTTAATATCAAATACCGTGCTGCGCAAAATACAGGTTTTGGTTGTTGTATGCTGGTTCCAGATGTTTTTCTGCCATTCGGCTTTGTCTTCGAGAGAAAAGAAATTGACCGACATTTCATAGTTTACATTTACCAAAGCTTTTTCTGAAGAAACTTCAGGAGTAGTAATGTAAACACCTTTGTAATTATGAAAATGCGTGTAATTGGTAGCCAATAACCAGACGTTGCGATAAATTCCGGAGCCGTTGTACCAACGGGTTGACGGTTGCAGTGAATGATCGACCCGAACGGCAATGACATTCACCGCACCTTCGCCGGTTTTCAGAAACTCGGTCAGATCGTATTGAAAGGTACTGTAACCATACGGATAGTGACCCAAAAAAGTGCCGTTGATCCACACATCGCTATTCATATACACGCCATCGAATTGAATTACAAGGTCTTTGTCTTTCATCGAAGCCGGAATAGTGAATAATTTCCGGTACCAACCAATTCCACAGGGGAAATAGCCATTGGTTCCTCCGGTTGAATTGTCGAATTCGCCTTCGATGCTCCAATCGTGCGGTAACGTGAGACTCCGCCAATTCTTGTCATCAAATTCACTTTTCGAAAACTCTTTTTGATCGGCCAGCTGAAATTTCCAGTCGCTGTTGAATTTTTGCTTTTGTCGAACCGATGTTTCTGGTTGCGCCTGGGCATGGAGTATATTGAAAGATTGTCCTGCAAAAATCAGGATGAATAATAAGATGAATTTAATTTTGTTATCATACATAATTATATCATTAACAATATCTTAGGTTCTGAAATACCAATTTGCTTTTAATTTGAAATTGAAATAACCTATTGAAGTTCAATTACAACATTATGCGTTCCCTTTGTAGAAGAAGCGATCGAATAGTTCTTTTGCGGTTTGCCATCGACCGTGAACGATTTAATGGTCTTGCCTTTTCCTTTAATAGTGATATCCAGATTTGCATTGCGATAGGCCAAATCTTTTAACTCGATGGTGGTAATACCTTCAGGCAAATAAGGTTTGAACGTAAGCGATCCTTCGCTAAACAGCATTCCGAAAACACCCTTGGTAACCATTGAAATATAAGCAGTTGCCGACCATGTTTGTTCTTTGCACGAATCCCAGTGGTAATTTGGCCGTTCCGGTCCCCATGCCTGGTATCCACCATCAGGTTGGCCCGAATTTGGGTTGAAAATTTCCCTGAAATCGTAATTGCCTTTATCTTCATCAAGCGCTAAATGAGTCAGGCCAAAAAGCTCATGGCTGAAAGTTTGATAGTTATTTACAGTTATTGCTGCATTGGCAAAAAAGCCATTGATAAAAGGCCAGATCAGGTTGTTGTGACGGCCAGGCATTTCTTTTGAATACCTTGGAAAATCAGGAACAATAGAGGTAATTCCATATTGTGACACCACTGCATTGCCAATCAGTTGATTCGCTTTTTCTCCATCAATTACTCCAAAAATTACGGCAAACGAAATTCCTAGCGCTTCCTGGTATTCATGCACTTTTCCGTTCTGATCAACGAGGTAATTGAAGGTATTCTTATCGCTGTTGTACAAATTTTTCAGGATACTCGCCTTCAAATTATCAGCTTTTTTCTGATAAGCGCTGATCACTTCCTTGCTCTCATTCAGTATGGTACCCATTTTTATTAGTGCGAGATAAGCGCCATAGTAAACACTATTGGTACTGAGGCATTTAATTTGAAATGAATTTTTGTGATCCATAACACCACTGGAGAAATTACCCGGTTCATAAATTGGTTCGGGATAACCGGCAATTCCATCGTTAAAAACGGAACCTCCTTTAAACAATCCATATTTCTGATCGAAGGCATATCCTTCCAGGCCTTTCATTGTCAATGCCGAGCATTTATAAGCTTTAGCAAGGAAATCTTTGTCGCCGGTAATCAGGTAGTGATTGTAAGCGCCAATGACCCAGATAATTTTATCCCAATACTGATGGCCTACCGAATCTTTTTTTACGGTTACGCTCCAAAGCGATTCTTCGGCCACTTTTGGGCGAAGCAAACTGGCAGCATTCCACGAATTAATGGCAATATCGCGTGTCCATTCACCGCCGTAGTCAACACCTGCAGCAAGAATGCCACGACGCGTGTTGATATCAACGGTTTGAACTGCTAAAGTAAAGGCATCTTTGACCAGTGAATTATCGCACGATAATTTCTGACCAAAAGTGTTTATCGAAAAAAATAAACACAAGACAAAAACAATCTTTTTCATTTTTAACATATTTAATTGTTTCACAGATAATGATCAATATTATATTTTACAATGCTGTATTTCGCTAGAATCTGCCTTTAAAATTTGAAATAAAGTGTAGTCAGTAGACTTGGTTTTACACTTCAGTCTCAAATTAAGCGACATTTATAGACAAGCTCTAACTAAGAACAGGCTTACTTTTTATCTACCATAACAAAAACAGCACTCCAGGCTGGAATGGTAACGCGGATTCCTTTTGCCGTTGTGGCAGATCTAGCTTTTAAAGTGGCATAGTCAGACGGACCTCCTGCAACGGTTGTTGTACGCGAACCGTTTACGGCAACTTTTCTTGAAAATTCGCCATTGTCGTTGCTACCTTCGAGTGTGTACCAATAAAATCGGCTACCCATCCTGAAATTTTTAAAATTCACCTGAACAGTTTGGTTTGTTGCAGATGTATTCAACAAGGCTACGTTTCCCTGACCTGATGTATAGGTTGATGCATAAGCTTTTACAACACCACTTGTATTTGTGCTAGCTTCTACCAAACGGTCTCCAATACATTTTTGGAAAAAATACATATAGTAAAAAGAAGGACGGGGACTCCATCTGGCGACCCCTGATTCGTCACCGGTACTAAAGAGGCCATGATCATTGCCACCGGACCAACCATTGTACAAGTCCCACCGGGCAGTCAATCCAAAATTATTTTTTAAGGCTTCAGATTGGACAATTACGGCAAAAGTTCCACTGGTATTCGAAACTTGTTGCATTAAATCTTTTGCCCACATGTTCCATTCAGACAATATGATAGGTTTAATTAAGCCCCCATTGATCTGGATTTCGTTTTTCATAAACGTTATCATATTGCCTGGAACTGTTATTGCAGAGTTCAGAATAGTTGAGGCATTGGATTTTTCATCATAAGGGGTAATGTAATTGTGTCCAATATAAAAATCGGGAACGTTTTTAGTTCCCGGAATCATGGTTGAATTCCATGTTTGGGTGGTATTGGTCTGCCATGACTGTGTAGGAGATTCCTGCATCACAGCACCGATATAAATTGTTTTGCCTATTTGTGTAGCTGCATGTTTCATCGAATCGGCAAATACTTTGAAATGATTTGCATATAAACCTCCCGTCAGATACTCTGATTGTCCGTCTTTATTGGCTGCTACATCAATGCGGTATCCCCACTCCCAATCGCCATAATTCTCGTTCCCAACTTCCCAATATTTTGTACGGCCATTGTCGTAACGAACCCAATCTGCGGCCAAATGTGCTGCAGTCGCAACCGGGTTGGCACTCGTACCATAGCGTGCATATCCATAATTAACCGTAATGAGACCAACGCTATTGCTCTGTTGGAGTACCGAATAATAATCATCTATTGTTGCTTGCCAACTGTTGGCCGATTTGCCATATGTATAAAGGTTCGAGGTTTGAAAAGAGCCATCGGCTTTTTTTAATTGGGTGGGGGCGTCTGCAGGTGGATGGTTCAGGTCGCAATTCCAGAAATAGCAATCGCTTCCGCTTCCTGCCGGAAACCTGATTACATTGGGATTTAAATTTTTAAGGTGATTGATGAATATTGGCTCGTTGTACATCCTCGACATCCAATTATTCGCGTTATGCCCAAAAATGGTCAACGGAATTTTTGTGATCACTTTCGAAGCATCTACAGTTACTATTGTACTAGGCGAGGATGCAACAGAAGCCTCAGTAAACTGTGGAGCTTCATAAGTTTTGGGTTGCCAGCCATCTAAAAAGAATCCCATGGTTGGGGCAACCGGAGGATCCACCGGAGGTATTACAGTTGTATCTGCTGGAATTTCAAGAGACCCGGTGTCAGCAGGATTATCTTTTTTCTTACAGGAAATTATTGTCATCATCAATAGAACAGAGAGTATGATGATGGCCAATAATATTCGGTCAGTTATTTTTTTCATATTTATTTTGTATTCATTCTGGTATAAAAGTAAAATTAAAATGTAATTTGTACGATTGGTTCTTTTGTTCGCTCTGAAACAACTGTAGCAGTGAGTATTCCGTTCTCGTAAGAATAGTCTTTAATTGGAATATTGTTTACCATTACCAACACCGGTTTTGATTGCAATATTGCCTTAAAAATACCTCCTTCAACTAGCTGTACCTCAATCTTATCTTTCCCGATTTTGGAATGGACAATTGTTTTTGGTGCATTGTATTTATTCACTAGTCCAATTAACGCAATCCCGTTTTCGATTGGTACAAAATTGAAATACTTATTTCCCATCCGATTAAGTGTTATTTTCTTCGATTCATTCTTTTTCAGAACTGTCAAATCCTGAGAGTAGAATTCGTACACGGCAAACGATTCGCCTTTCAGTCCATCAATTTCGGAAGGCGAAACAGTTCCCTCAACCTGATCTGCATCGGCAGCGTTGAAAACGGCCATTAATCCTGAATTTCCGGCGAAAGAAAAAGCTTTCAATGGTTTCTTATCTTGTAATTGGAAAAGGCAGTCTTCGGTAAGCATCGCAGGTCTGTCGGCGCGGATAATACGACCGTTGGCATCTATTAATGGCCATAAAACACTAAAATTCTGTTTGCCGGGAAGGTCGGTAACATAAACCGGACCTCCGCTAATGGCGCGGGCTGCAGCATGGAAACTGCCGTAAGTGTTGTTACTTTCGAACATGTCGAAATCGGTATAAACCATCTGCGAAAAATACAGCGAATTGTACAAAGCCATCAACACATGAGCCGCAGGTCCACCCTTTTCGAGTTTATATCCAACACCGCCATCACGTTCCGGGAAATAATCTTCAACGGTACGAGCCACGGCGCTTTTTCCGAAATTATAAAATGCGTCGTTGGTCATGTCCATACAATTGATGATGGCTCCATTGAAGTTTTTAAATGTTGAAGCATACAATGCCTGGTGCATTTTTTCGGCAATAGTCCAAATTGGGTAGGTGTCAACGCTCATTCTTTCTGTAACAAGTTGGTTGTCAACTTTTATAAAGTCAAAACCTTCGTTCACCAGATATTTGTGCCAGGTTTCGTAAAATGCTTTCAATGAATCTGATTCAGGCTTTATAAAGCTGTAAGTAACTGGTTTTGATGGAACCTCAACGCGCTCGTTTTGTGTCCAGTTAAAAAGTTCGTTTTTATACCGTTGTCCAAGTTTCGAGTCAGCATTGATCCCGTTCCAGTAACCATCGTAAGCATGCCAGATGCCAACATATTTCAAACCATATTGGCTTTTCAACTTGGAAGTCAGCGATTTAAACCCGTTTGGAAATTTTGCCGGATTTGGAGTGAAAGCGTTCAATCGGCTACCATCCTGGTCGAACCAACCATCGTCGATCAACAACCAACCAAGCGGAAATTTTGCGTCGGTAAATGTAGCAGCGCCTGCAAGTAAGTGCTGTTCGTCAAGATTTTTACCTAATTCTGAAGAGTTCCAGGTGCACCAACCGATGTATTCCAATGGTTCAGGATAAGTCTTTTTTAAACGCATATTTTCAGACTTGCCCATCATTTTTAAGCCTGCGCTGTAAAGCTTACTGAACAGTTCGTAAGGATTGTTTCCGAAGCCTATGGCCATCATTGGAATATCGGTTGCTGGTGCATTGCTGGTGTACGTGTAAGCTTTACAGCCAAACTTGCCATTTTCTGATCCCAAAGTGGTACGATAGCCATTGCCACTCAACGGAATGGCTGCACCATAAGTTCCATCGTTGTATTTCCAATAGAAAAACTGAACATCCCAATCGTGGAGTTCGGCCGGAGAAGAAACTCTCAAGGGTTTAGTCCACGAGTTCCATGGTTTGTATCGCCAAATTTCAACGCCAGTTTTAAATCCTGAAATTTCGTCGAAGAAGAAACCGGCAAACTCTTTCCCATTGCGCTTTTCGCCTGTTGTCAACGACAATTTCATTCCCCAGATGTTGTCACCTTCAGGAGTGAAAACTGTAGTAATGTCAGCTGATTGGTCGAATTTGTAAGTGAAAGTATTCGATTTGGCAACCACGCTTTTAGGGCTGCATACCTTGTTTTGGATTTGAGGCTTCCCGCCAGTGAAACGCGTTTTCCCTCTGTAAACGATTTCAAGGCCTTTGCTGGAAACTTTGGTCGAAACCTTTTGCTGTGCCGCGACTGTTTGCTGAAACAGCAATGCAATAATTGTTGTCAGTGTGCAAACTATCCTTATAGATGACCGAAATTCTATCTTTTTCATCGTTTTACCTCCCTATTTCGTTGTTATATTTTTTAATAAGATCAACAGTTTTATCGCTGTTAAAAACAGAATTCACTCCCTGTTCTTCGCACGGTGGATCTCCCAAGTAATCATCACCTCTTTTGTACCAAATTCGCGCCGGACGGCCAAAACCTCCCCACGACCAAAAGTTAGCCCCAGCGAGAATTCCTTTATTTTTTGAACTTTCGGCTACTTGTTTGAAGATGTTTTCATAGTACTTGTCCCTGAAAAGAGCAGGATCGGCAGGCGTGAAATTATATTTGTCGCGTGGCAACCCAAATTCTTCAGCAACAATAGGTTTGTTCAATTTTTTGGCAACTGCAATATGGTTATCAATGTATTCGTTTGTTTTGGTGATGGCATTATCAATCGTCGAAGCAATGTCATTTTGCTTAATCCATCCCCAGTTTAATGGCCATACATGAAAGGTTAAATAATCCATGTCAGGAGTGGTATGAATCCGTTCGAATAATTCCATTGACCCCTCTGATCCCATTTGACCTTCTGAACCTGTAGTAAGTAAATGGTTTTTGTCGATTGATTTGATTAAAGCAGCAGTTTCTTTCATCATTTTCTCGAATGCAGGAATAAATTTATCGCCGAAAGCGCGCGGCTCGTTGCCAATTTCCCATGCCATAATGGCCGGATCTTCGGTATATTTTTTCTTAGTATAAGCATTTGTACGGCCAAGAATGAACCGGATATGGTTGTGATACTGTTCGATACATTTTTCGCATTCATTGAACTGTCCCTGGTAAGCCTGGTATTTATTCCAGTCGTTGTCGGGAGCTTTGATACACAATGCTTCGCCGTAACCGTTCCATTCGAGGTATTGACCAATTCCGCCCGACCAATCCCAACTGTTGTTCAGCGCCAGAATGGCAACCATTTTTCGTTTGCCCATTTCGGCCAACAGAAAGTCAAGTCCATCAAGCTGTTCCTGGTTGTATTTACCCGGCTCTGGTTGCAATGTTGGCTGAACCCTGAAATCATTGTCTTCAGGGCCTTCGGCGCCAACCATCACACGCAAATTCGTAATGCCAGCTTTTTTCATGAAATCGAGCTCTTTTATCAACCGTGCGCGATTGCCGTCTTTCCCTTTAGAGCCAAGAATGGCGCCATACCAAAAGTTTGTTCCGATGTAATAATACGGTTTGCCATCAAGGATAAATTGCGCATTTTCAACTTTAACAAATTTTGGGGCTGCTTCCAATTGCATGAAAAACATTCCTGAAATCAGGAAACCTGCGATAAGTATCAGCGTTTTAATTTTATTGACCATTAAAAAAGAGTTTATTTGGTTTATAATTTTGTTTTATTTTTTATTGAATCCGGAATTTTCCGCTGGAAATCTTATTGCCTTCCATTAACCGAAGCACATAAAGCCCGGATTTAAATCCTTGCAAACCAATGATTTCTATTTTTGCACCCCTAAAATACTTCATCAACTGACCAGCGATAGTATGAATTTCAATGTTCTTTTTCGCTTCCGGATTATTCAATTGAATATTCTTCGTTGACTGATTGTAAGTAAAACCCGGTTCGCTTGTGGAAATATTTATTGCAGAAGTAATAGGGGCGCTTTTAAAAATCAGTTGTGAAAAATTATACAAATCGTTTTGCCAGACCTTCGTTTCATGAGCTCCTTTCACCACAAACCAGATATGTTTCACCTTTTTGCTGGTCAGGTAATTGTGAATATCCCTGTTGCTTGACAATAGCCCATCCTGATCGCCGCAAGCCATATAAATAAGTTTCATCTTTTCATTGGTTTCGGCAGGCTTTGGAACCAGTTGAGATGCCGATTTCACATTGGGTGCCGCAGAAAAGCCACCCACCCAGGCAAACTTATCCATGTGTCCAAGTCCAAAATTTAAAGACTGACCACCACCCATTGAATATCCAGCCAAGGCGCGGTTTTCGCTTCCTGTTAATACTGAATAGGTGGTATCAATAAAAGGAATCAGATCATTTATCAGATCATATTCGAAATTGGCAAAAGCATTCATATTTTCAGACGAGAAAAGATTTGCCGGTGGCCGGTCATCTTTCATGGCGCGTCCGTTTGGAAATACAACAATCATTGGCGTCAGTTTATTCTGGGCATACAAATTATCCAGAATGAAGTCAGGATTTGAATAATACTTCCATTCATTTTCGTTGCCACCAATTCCGTGTAACAGGTACATTACCGGATATTTTTTAGAAGGCGTATAACCGGGAGGCGTATAAACTTCAACTTTCCGGGTGGTTCCAACTGTTTTCGATTTGTATTGGACAGTTTTTAATACACCATGAGGGATATTGCCTTTGTAAGTTGCATAACCACCCGGTGCCGGATCAACTGGCAACTGAGCAAATAATTGTTGAATTTGAACTGTGGCAAACAGTAAAATCAGGCACGGTATCAAAACGAAACCTGGCCATTTTAATAATAATCTCATTACAGAAACATTTTCAATCCAGCCAGAGATTTTAAACCCTGACTGGATTTGATATTAATACAAGTAATATTAATTATTGAAACATCATTGGGAAAGTCTGGTACAGGAATCGACGTCCGAAAACGAAGGAGTGTGCACCAGTTACTTCTTTAAACTTATATTTTATACCGTACTTATCGAAAAGGTCGAGCATGGCCTTATTGTTTGCTTTTGTCAAATTATCATCAACTCCGCGACCAATAAAAAGTACTTTAAATTGATTAATAGCAGGATTTTTCAAAACCTGTGGCTGATTTTCTTCGATCTCCTTAATTACCTGCGGGAAAAATCCGGTTCCCATTGGGAAAACATAACCGAACATCTCCGGATGCCACAATGCCAGGTTTAACGTTTGAATGCCTCCCATCGAAAACCCGGATATCGCCCGGTCTTCGCGTTTCTTCGAAACAGGATAAATCTTTTCTACAAAAGGGACAATATCATTCAGAAAATCCTGACAAAAAGGATCATTAGCAGGTCCGGCCCCCATCGAATTTCCTTTCGCATTTGTATGACCCGATGGCATTACAACAATCATATTTTTCAGTTTTCCGTCAGCATATAAATTATCAAGTACCAGATTAATCTTTCCGGCGCTTGTCCACGAGATATCATTGTCACCACCACCGTGAAGTAAATACAGAACCGGCAATTTCTCCTTTATATTCTCGAAGTTTGGCGGCAGATACACATGCATCCTTCTTTCAGCATTTAAGGTATTTGAATGATAAATTACGCTCTCAACTCTTCCATGTGGTACATTTTTTAATGCCATAAAATCTGTTTCCGGCGAGGGCATATCGAAAAAATTAAACAGAGAATTCGGATTCTCCCGCATATTTGGGCTTTTACCATCAAGGGTGTTAATCCCATCAATACTAAAATTATAGGTATACGAATCCGGAGGAATCGTGTTGGTTGTGTACGACCAAACTCCGTTTTCGCTCTTGATTAGTTTAGCCGCCGGCGCTCCCAGGGTAAAATCGCCACCTACCGTAACTTCGGTTGCTTTTGGAGCAAAAAAACTGAATGTGACACGATGATCTGCACTTACCCTCACCGATTGAAGTGTATCGTTTATCGATGGGTTACGGGCTGGAAATTGAGCGGCTGACGGGAACCATCCCAAACACATAACTATTAAAATACTGATCAATTTTTTGGGGTCTTTCATAACTACTTTTTTTCTATTGGTTTCGAATAATAGCCGTGCTTAATATTCGTTTTCTACTGCTTCATCCCATCTCTAATCCTAACTTTTTCAGGAATTCCGGAGAAACATAACACCGAATTAAAAAATTAAGGATATTATGCTCTCCGGATTATATATTTCCGATTGATTGATCTTATTTAAAATCTGAAAAGGTGAATAAATACCAACATTTCCAGCTCCTGTCATCGTTATTGCTTTTCAGCTTACATCTGAACAACCTGTTCATTCCCATCATACTGAACTGTCTTGTCCGGAGTTCCTGTTAACTCAATACCAGTACCTTTCGACTTACCAACAACAATAATTTTGAAGCTGCGTTTATCAAGCATTCCAGAGAATGAGCCCTTTCGGTTGCCAATAGTCAGTTGATGATTGGCATCGTCCCACTGGAAAGCAATGGTTGAATACATTCCCTTTTCGTAATTGTAATTGTCGTTCTCGTCCTCGTAAAGTGAGAAACCGCCATTGGCTCCCGGATATACACGGATTTCAATTGCTTCGGCTGGTTTTTCGCTGGCATACTGAACAAACGGCCCCATCGGGATGATTGATCCTGCTTTTACGAGCAACGGAATTTTGTCGATCGGAGCATCAGCAGAAATGGTTTGTCCTCCTGCAAGCGTTTCTCCTGTCCAGAAATCAAGCCACTGTGTATTTTCGGGTAAATAAACCAGCCTGGTTTGTTCACGCTTTTCTTCAATTTTCTCCTTCTCAAGAATTTCAGGAGTTTTCCAGAACAACTCAACACGCAATGCTCCAGGATTTGAATTTTGGGTATTCAGTGCAAAATCGTATTCTTTTCCGGCTTCTAATTCGATCAAATCGGTATAAGCCTCTACGCTTTTATAAACAAATGGAAGCGATTTGCCGTCAATCAGAATTTCTTTTGGACCGTAGCATTTGATATGAAACTGGTATTTACCGGTTTGTGGTGGGATCAATTTACCTTTCCAACGAATGGACATGGTGGAATCGGTCACATAATCGGGCCGGCCAGTAGCATACCAGTTGATGTTTATGCTGGAATCAATCTTTTCGAGTGATAACTGTTTATACTCCATATCCTTGAAATACTGAGCCTTTAACCCGGTTTGTCCTTCATCTGTTTTAAAATACTCCGGAGTAACAGGTATACTACTCATTGGCGGACGATGAAGCATATATTCGGTTACCGGACACACCATAATTGCCGGACCAAACATAAACTGATCATTGATGTTAAAAGTCTTTTTATCCTCAGGGAAATCCATGGCGAGACCTCGTTGAATTGTATAACCCTTGTTCGTTACTTCGCTGGCCAAAGAATAAATGTATGGCATCAATCGATATCGCAGATTATCGAACTTTACCAAAGTATTGGTGAAATTGCCAAATTCCCATATTTCGCGAGGGGTTTCCGAACCATGTGACCTGAAAATCGGGCAGAATGTTCCGAACTGAAACATACGTGTATACAACTCCTGATAAGCCGGATCTTTTCCTCCCTTGGTGAAAACACCTCCATAACTTCCTAACACGAATGCACCAATGTCGAATGTCCAGTATGGTATACCAGACATCGAATGATTAAGCCCTGCAGTAATTTGGTTTCTGTATATTGACCAGCTTGCACCAATATCACCCGACCAGGTAGTTGCAGCAGCACGTTGCTGACCGGCAAAAGCAGATCGGGTAAGAATGTAAACACGTTTTTGATCGGATACTTTTCTCTGATTTTTATAAACACCTTCGGTGGCCAAAAGGGTGTATGGGTTCAGATATCTGGCAAACGAACCCAAATGATTCGCAGCCATCCTTTTCATTTCATATTCAGTTGATTCTTTGCTGTTCGCGTTGATAATATCTGGCTCTGTTGAATCCATCCACCAGCCATCCATGCCAATAGAGAAAAAACCGTTGTTCATGTATTTCCAGAAAAGATTGTTAGCGGCAGGATTATAGACATCAAAATATTTGAATTTTGCCCAGCCTACAGTTGGCAACAAAAATCCATTCTTACCCATATCTTTATACACTTCGGTATTGGGACCAAACGAACACCATACAGAAACCATGACATGGAAATTTTGTTTATGTAATTTTTCGAGCATTTGCTTTGGTTCCGGGAATTTCTTAGGATCGAAGAAAATCTGGTTCCAGTTTTCCGAACCTTCCCAGGTATCCCAATCCTGAATAATATTATCAATCGGAATTTTGCGTTTACGGTATTCGGCAGCAACACTCAATAATTCGTTACGATCTTCGTAATGTTCTTTACTTTGCCAATAACCATAAGCCCATTTGCCATACATTGGAGCTTGCCCGGTTAAATCGCGGTATCCGGCAATTACAGCGTCCATATTACTTCCTGCAATAAAATAATAGTCAATGTTATCGGCAACATCCGACCAAAGCGAAGTATTCTGAAGGCTATCGTTAAATACTGTCTTCGAATAATTGTCCCACAAAATTCCATAGTTTTTAGTCGAGATAAGGAAAGGAGTTACCGCATTGGTGTTGGTTTGAACCAGTTTCACCCGATGCCCGCGGTAATTCATCAATCCATTTTGGTGTTGCCCCAGCCCGTAAATCCCCTCATCTGAAGAGAATTCGAAGTTTTGTTGAACATTTAGTCCGGGATCTCCGGCAATACCAGCAGGTTTAAAGTCAGTTCCCTTTTCATTTAGAAGTTCTGCCTCCGAAGCATTCATAAACTGAACATCCCCGGTACTTTTCTCAACTTTCAGTTTCAATGCCGAGGTACTTAAAAGCACTTCCGTTTTTGTCTCTTGTATATCAACTTTCACAGTCGAATCGGATGACATGATGACTGATAGACTATGCTTTTCTTCTTTGCCTGATGCATTCCATTTCAGGATCCGCACTGTATTGTCAGCATAAAACTGAACTTTCACATTCATGTCTCCGGAAAGTAATTGCACTCCGTTGCTAAATTGTTTGACGGATGATTTGGGTGAACATTGCCAAACAAAAAATGCCATAAACAGACTCAGAAAAATATAGTTTGAAGATTTCATATTTTTGGGGGTTAAATTATTCCACATTGTTTTTCAGGATAAGTTTTGAATCGAGATCGGTATTTATACCCTTGCCGTTCGAAACGGATAGCGGGTAAGCTTTTGAATTAACAGGAGATGCAGTTCCGTTAAAATTACGGATATACAAGTCGTTGAAATTACGCACTTCAATCCCATTGGTAAAATAAGGCATCCTGGTACCAGTCCATTTCAGTCTGAAGTTTTCGAACATCAGACCATCGACATACTGCGCATAAATCCCAGGAATATCATGCTGAAACAACTGATTTTTTTCGCCCAAACAACCACGAAGATCAATATTTCCGCCGGCGACATCATTGAGTTTAGAGTCTACGAGTTCAAAGGTCAAATTGTCGAAAGTCACATTTTCGATCACACTTTCTTCTGTTCCATAGATTAAAATACCGTTTTCGCCCCGGCAGGTAACATTGTCAAACTTCACATTTTTAATCTTTCCCAGCTTCACGTTGTCTTTCCCCCGGATAGCCGAAATATGGATTGGTTCGCCGTTTCCCCACCAATCGCCCGTGCGGAGTTTGGTTTCGATGTTTACATTAGAAACGTTGATGTTTTCGAGTGAACCTTCATCGCGAAGAAAAATACCGATTCCACGGGTTGAATTGGTAATGTTGCAATTAGAGATATTGATGTTACGCACCGTATTTTGGTCGAGAAAACCGATGCGTATTCCACTTGAATAAGATTGTAAATTACAGCCTGTCACCAAAATGTTTCCTGATGGATGGCGAAGCTTTTTGAATCCCGGAATTTCGAAATGGCTGTCGTAACCAACAATGGCAATGGCATCGTCGCCCGAACGAATGTCGCAGTTCGAGATGGTCACATTGTTACTGCTTGCGACATCAATCCCGTCGGCATTGGGTGCCAGCATATTAGTCCAAAGACGAATACCATCAACTTTAACGCCATCACAGTCAGCAAAAAGCATGGTCCAAAACGGAGGTGTAGTCACCAGAATGTCTTCAATCGTAACATTTTTACAACTACTGAAAATAAACATCTGGTAAGGCCGGTTTTTTGGGACAATTGGTCCATCGCCAATGCCACCATCCAATACTTTGCGGTAGTTATCTTTCTGGCGTGTGTATTGCGTACCACCCCACTCTATTTTTTTTGCTTTGCTCAAGTCGAAGAATGTATCACCGTTCCCATCGATGTTTCCATATCCTGAAATCGTAATATTTTCGGCATTTTCAGCATAAAGCACACCGTAATGTACCTCGTTGTAGGGTTTGTAGTCGTTTAGGTTTGGACTCCCTTTTAACACCGCACCAGTTTCAAGATACAGGTGAACGTTACTTTTTAAAATAACTGTTCCAATCAGAAATACCCCCGATGGTACAACAACCTTTCCTCCTCCATTCTGGTTACAGGCATCAACAGCTTTTTGAACCGCTTCGGTATTCAGGGTTTTCCCATCGCCAACTGCACCATATTTCAATACATCAAACGATTGGGCATTTGAGTGCTGCACCGTTAGAATAAGCAATACCGTAACAATAACAAGTTTAAATTTAAACATCATGTATATATTCATTAAGATTTTTCTTATGCAAAACTTTTATATTCTGCACATTTGTTGGTTTTTATTTTTACTTTAACTATTTATTTACAAATACATTAACTCCTTTCGGATCTATTTTTTTAATGTTCCATTCTTCATCGAAATTTAAACTGTCGAGGCACAATTGGCGCAGCACGTAATCCTGTTTCTGCGGAAAAATACGGTGATATAAAATATAACTTTGACCATTTTCGGTAAACACAGCATGGTGTCCAGGGCCATAAGTGATACTATCTGCTGAGGTTTTCAAGATCGGACTGTTAACGCCTTCTTCCCAGGGGCCAAAAGGTGTTTTACTTGTAGAATAACGAATGTTGTACGTTGCATCGATTGCTTTACCATTTGAATACATCAGGTAATACATTCCGTTTCGTTTGTACATAAATGGTGCTTCAAAATAGTTTGGAGGAGTTATATCTTCAGGTTCACTTACAAAAGTGACCATATCGCCAGCCAGTTTTACAACAAAACAATGCCCGTTCACCCAATTCAAACCAGATCCCCAATATAAATAGGCCTGTCCGTCGGAATCGATGAAACACTCAGCATCAATCATGTGAAAGCCTGGAAAATAATTGCCTTGAATTAAAGGCGAATTGTCATGTTTTAGGTTTTTCCACGGCCCAAGTGGACTGTCGCTTGTCCCGGCCCACACTTCACTTCCTACCGAAACATACATGTAAAATTTGCCGTCAGGAGCTTTAACAACCGATGGCGCCCAAACCATTGATCCGTTGGAGGTAGGACTGGTACATGCCTTTTTAGTTGGCCAGTTAATGTGTTTTTGCTCGAATGTTTTGAAATCTTTGGTTTCAAAAACGCCCAATTCCTCGCCACCCCATGGATCGATTGTAGCATAAATATAAAATGTGTAGCCAACTTTCACCATAGATGGATCAGCAAAGTAGCCATCCATGATGGGGTTTGTAATCATTTTTTTATTGGCCTGTCCGTATCCCAGAACGGTACAGAAAAGTAAAACGATAAGTGTTCTATATCTTGTCATGTTTTTATTTAATATGAATATCCTTAACTGTACTTAAATCGATTTTTGTGGGATATAAATCATGTAAATTAAAATTTTATCAGTTCGAACTAAAATACTTAATTTCCCTTGTAATTGTTGTTTGTAAAACACCATTTATATATTCTACAAAAAAGACGAAATTGCCATACTTATCATACTTATATTCATAGGTTCTCTTTTCTGGGAAAGTTCCATTGTTTGGAGTTTTAACAATCTCCAGGATATTGTCACGCGAATCATATTTATAAGAAGTTGTCACAATGAGTCGATTCTGACCATCAAGCATTTTCAGTTCATTAATTCTGTCCAAATCATCGTAACGATATATCTGTTTGCTTGAAATGCTGTCATTCATTGTTTTATCTATGACTTCTGTTTTCAGATTTTTGTTGTTGTAAATATATTGCTTCTTCCAGCTCTGATGGTTTGCCGAATCAGCATGAATTTCTTCTATAACCTGATTCTTTTTGTCGTATTTATAAGAAATCTTCGTTTCTATTTTATTGTCTGTCCCAAAATTGACCTCTACTTTCAAATTGTGATTGTCGTCGTATTTTAATTCCGTCTGAGCTATTTTAATACCATCTGATTTTACAAAGCAAGATTGGATCAACTTGCCTGCTTTGTTATATTGAAAATAAAGGGTATTTGAAAGGCTATCATTCCTAACAAAACAATTCTTTTTTATTGGATTATTTTCTTTATCGTATTCAAAAACCCATTTCCGAATTAATGATCCATCCGAATTTAGAATGGTTTGTTTGACAATATTTCCAAACGAATTAAATTCTATAACAGTTTTATTTTTCCCAGATAAAGAATAATTAATCTCTTGTATGTATTTTCAATACTTCGTTCAAAACTTAGTTATTTATCTGATTAACAGCAAAATAACTGATTGTTTATTAGATTAAAACCGCAGGGATTTGTATCTTTAAAGTATTAATTACCAGTTAATTACTTTGATTATGGCCATCCCTGCGATT
>DASRMB010000006.1:0-58111 GCA_035648135.1 Prolixibacteraceae bacterium | reverse complement strand
CTTCTCAAACTTGATCTTAAAATCTTCAAATAGTTTCATGGTGTATCTTTTCTTAAAACTAATAAAAATGGATACACAATAAAAGGCTGCATATAATTAATTATCAACAATTTGATGTTTATAGACAGACTCTAAATAGTCGAAATAAGTGATTGGTCGCAAGGATCACAAATAAGTCAGTCCCGGGAGATCAGCTTAAAATTGGTATTTAAAACTCAGCATTGTTTTAAAATTTCGGGGTAATCCCGGGTAATAATAGCGCGGAGCCTGAGTTCCCACTGCACTTGCATTAATCAGAATCATGGAAGCATAATGAGTATCCAGCACATTCTGAACTCCGGAAGTAATACTGACGGAAAGGTTTTGATACGATTTTTCGTATCCGGCCATGAAGTTGGCCAGTTGGTATGCATTTGAATAAATGGAATTGTCATCACTCATCGGCATCCGGCCAATAGTCTGGTAATGCAGGTTCAGGAAAAAGCCTTTGGCATGTTTGGTTTCCAGCATCCAGTTGGTGATTGATGCTGGAGTTCCTGTTAGTTTATTTCCAGAATAGTCATTTCCATTGTCCACAAATTCCGAAAATCGGTAGCGAGTCAGATTGGCATTCATCCTGAAAAAAGTCGACCACATCGGCCGGTCGATCAGATGAGCATCCAGTTTAAATTCAATACCCGGATGATTGGTTCCTCCGGCATTAATTCCCACGTAGGCATCTTCTGCGGTTCTCCGGGCAACCAGTAAATTCTTTACCTTCATGTAATAGGCCGAAACTTCAACAGATAACATTTTACTTAAAAAAGCTTTGATTCCCAGTTCATGATTCCATCCGGTTTCAGGTTTGATCGATGTGTTTCGTTGTCCGCCGGGCATCAGGGTTTCTTCCAGGGTAGGAGGGGAGAACCCGTGACTAAAGACTGAAAAGAGCCTGAGTTTTTCAGAAATAATCCAGGTAGCAGCCAGTCGTGGAGAAACGACCGGATTGAACTGATGGTTTCCGCTTTGGTCTCCGTCTGCAAGGAAATGATCGTCGTAATTGTAGCTGGTCTGATTCCAGTTCAAACCGAATGAAATCAGAAATTGTTCATGAAAATTCAGATCGGTCAGGAAAAATACATTGTTGTATCTGCGAAATTCCTGATTGTCGGACAACAGATTTCCGGCAGCGCGATTGTTATTCTGAAGTGTTTGCCAGCTGTAGTTTTCGTTGAAATATTCGTCCCCAAAAATTAAACGAAACGTGCTGTTTCCTGAAGTATATTTTTTCTCCAAAACCGAACGAAATCCAAGGTAATGATTCTTTTCCTGAAGAATATTGAATGGGCGCAACTCGTTGTTCTTGTTAAACGAACCAAAGGTGCTGATTTTCGCCAGCCAGTTTTTATTCAACAACTGCTGAACTGAAATTCCTCCAAAAGCTTTGGTGTAATCTTCATAACCCCTGGTGGCTGCCCAGTTGGCTGCAGCCTTTTCCGGAGTATCCTGAAACGTTTTCAGATCGACAGAGCTGGGAATAAAAGCATCCATTTTGATGAATGCAGCGAGCAAATCAATCTTTGTTTTGTTTTTGGTAACCGATGATGTCCATGTTAAATTATGCCGGTTGGTCGCATTGTTCTCGCGGTAGCCATCCGAATGAATCCGGGAATAAACCAGCGAATGGCCTGCATTGGATCCGGCAATAGCAATCTTCGCGGTGTATTTGATGGTTTGAAACGAACCAATGGAAACCTGTTGGGCAAATTGACTCTTAACCGGAGTTAGCGGATTAAACAACAACACGCCGCCAAGGCCTGAGCCGTAAAATCCCGAAGCTGGTCCTTTGATAATTTCGATATCAGCAATTTGTTCCAGATCCAAATCTTCGAGCGTGGTTTCGCCAACTCCGTTGGTTAACGGAATATCGCCGTAATAGGCTCTTATTTTGTTGCTTCCGTACGGTGAACGTGTTCCGATTCCGCGAATGGTCATCCGGTTTGTGTTGATGGAGCCACTTTGCATCCATATACCGGCAACTTTATTTACTGATGGGGCAAGCGTAAATGATGGTTCCTGAAGCAGTTGCCTGTTGTTAATTAAACCGATAGAACCGGGTGTGTCGCGCAGTCTTTTTTCCGAATTAAAAGCTTTTACAGTTACTTCCTGGATCGTTACATTTTCAGGAATTAAGTGGATCTGGAGATTGGTTTTTCCGGAAGAAACAGAAAGGCTGAATGAATAATAACCTTCAGCTTTAAAAATGAGTAAGGATGTTAAATCAGATGTCTGCAACTCAAATGTTCCATCCGAAAAATGATATTCCGTTGAATCAGCCCAAATGGTGAATGCAGAAACCGGCCAATCTGTTTCGGCATCCAAAACCTTTCCGTTGAATTGGTGCTGAGCTTGTAACGAAAACGATATCAGAAAAAAGAATACCGGAAATAAATTCCGGTATACTGTTTCGATTTTTACTGATGCAATATTCATTGAATCAGTCCTTTATTTTCTTTGGCTTACACAGTTTATCTTCCTTTTTGGCTTTCCGTTCGCATTTTTTACAAACGTATTTTGCGTCGTCCTTTTCTTTGTAATCGTCGTTTTTACACTGTGTTTTTGACATTTGCTAAAGTTTATCCTGTTCGATGTGTTGAAGAACAACTGTAACCGGATAATTGTTTTTTAAATATTCAGCCATTTTCTCGGCAGCATAAACAGAACGGTGCTGTCCGCCGGTACAACCGAAACTCACACACAAATGCGAAAACCCTCTTAACGAGTATACTTCAACCGAATGTGACACCAGGCTAAAAACGGGCGCCAGAAAATCGGCTATTGTTGATTTTTCTTCCAGAAACTCCTGAACCTGTGGATCTTTTCCCGTCAGATGTTTGTATTGCTCATATCGTCCCGGATTGTGAATGGCACGGCAGTCGAACACATATCCGCCACCATTTCCTGAAGGATCTGGCGGAATTCCTTTTTTATAGGAAAAACTACTCACCCGCACTGTCAGGCGGTCATCTGTCGGACTAATTGTTCTCAGAAAAGCAGATTCAGTTACCGCTTTGAGAACTTTAAATAATTCGGGCAGTTTAACTTGAATGGTATTTTTAGCCAGCAGAGTTTCCATATTTTTCAGGGCAAACGGGATACTTTTCAGAAAATGCTCCTTCTTTTCATAGAATCCCCGGAATCCATAAGCTCCCATGGCCTGCATGATCCGGATCAGTACGTATCCGCCAAACAGGTCTTTAAATTTCTCACGGTCAATGTGTTTATACTGACTCAGTTCGTCGAGGTAAAATTCAAGTAATTCGTCCCGTTCTGCCTCCGGAATATTGGCTTTGGCATCGTAAAGGAGCGAAGCCAGATCGTACTGAAGTGCACCTTTCCGTCCACCCTGGTAATCGATAAAATAAACCTGTCCGTCTTTCAGCATCACATTTCTCGACTGAAAATCGCGGTACAGGAATGCATTGTTGTCAACTGCCAGCAGATAGTCGCTGAAGGCCTGAAAATCATCTTCCAGAGCTTGTTCGTCGAAAGGTATTTTGGCCAGTTTCAGGAAATAGTACTTGAAATAATTCAAATCCCACATCATCGATTGTTTGTCGAATGCCTCACGTGGGTAACAAACAGTGTAATCGATATCTTTTCCGGCTACCAGCTGAATTCGGGGTAGCTGACGCAGTACCTTTTTGTACTCTTCCACAATTTTTTCTGAAAATCCTTCTGTCTCGCGCGTTTTGCTCAGAAAATCGAATAAGGTGGTATTTCCCAAATCATCCTGAAGGTAGGTTTGCTGGTCGTTGCTTACCGCATAGATTTGAGGAACCGGTATGTTTTTATTCCTGAAGTGAGCCGAAAATTCCAGAAATGCCTGATTTTCTTTGACGTCCTGATTGTGAGCACCGATAACCTGATGGCTCGCGCTTTTTATCCGGGCATATTCGCGGTATGAACCCGATGCCGGTAATTGTTCGAACAAGGTAACTTCTTCTTTGAAGTGTGATTCAAACAAGCTGATTAGCTGATCTTTTATTTTTAATTCCAAGCTGTATTGATTTTAATTGTTTTGTTTATCCAGTGCTTCTTTTATTCGTTTCAGTTGATCTTTTGGATATTTCTCATCAGGTTTCAAGCTTAAAGCTTTGTTGTAATTGAAACGGGCAATGCCGAAATTCTCTGACTGCAATGCCTGATCTCCTTCTTCAATGAGTTTTCTGTATTGCTGATTTTGCTGATCGCGTTGATCCTGTTCAATAAGTTTCTGAATATCTTTAAGTTTTATCCGCGGATAGTTCTCGTCTTTTTTCATCGAAATGGCCTTGTAATAATAAAAACGGGCAATGGCAATGTCTTTATTAAAATAGGCTTCATCGGCTTTGTTAATCAGGTCACGGTATTCTTTTTCTTCTTTTTCAGAAAGCAGTGAATTGGTCAGAGCCAGAATTTCTTCAATCCGGTCTTTCGGATATTTTTCCCACGATTTAATGTCAAGAGCCTTGTAGTAGAAAAACTTAGCGATGGAGTAGTTCTTGCTTGAAAAAGCTTTGTCTGCCTCAGTAATGGCCTGATCGTAACCTGAACGATCGATTGCTGAAAGTTCTGAATCTATCAGTTTTCGGATTAGTTCAATCTGATTTATGGGGTATTCTTCTTCAGGTTTTATATCGTTTGCCTTATAATAATAGAAACGAGCTATTGCATAGTCTTTGACACCAAATAATTCGTCGGCTTTTTTAACCGCTTCGTTGTAATCTGCAACTGGTTTGAATGACTGAGCCCGTATTTCGGTAGCCCGTGCTGATTCTGTTGGATTGTAAATAGGTTTACTTACCGTATTGGCATTTTCTGTCTCAGGTAATTTTGAAGCATATGTTTCCGCAGATTTAGACTCATTCATCAATTTGTCGATCAGCTCTATCTGATTTTTCGGATAGGATTCGCCGGGTTTTATAACCGATGCCTGTTTGTATTGAAGTTTTGCATTGGGATAGGTTTTTTCGCGGAATGAATTATCAGCAACCGAAATAGCCTGCCTGTATCTTTCATCGATATTCTGCTGTGATTGGGCAAGCTGGTCCTTTTTACGCTGCTCAATCAGTTTGTCAATTTCAATTATCCGTTCAGCAGGGAGCTTTTCGTCAGGGTTAAGCGATTGAGCGGTCAGAAACTGCATTCTGGCAGATGTGAATTGCTCATCCTTTAGCGATTTTTCAGCTTTCTCCATAGCATCCTTGTAGGCTTTGTCTTGAGCCAAATTACTGATAGCTGCTAAATTTGCATCTGCAATTTTTTGATTGACTTCTTTCAGCCTGTTTGTTGGATAAGATTCTTTTGGCTTGATGGTTAAGGCCTCGCCGTAAGCCGTTTTAGCATTTAACCATTCAGAAGCATCAAAGGCTTTGTCCGCATTTGTTATTGCATTGGTATAGTTTTGCTCGCTGGCGGCTAGTAACGACAGAATTTTGCTGATCTGTTGTTTAGGATAATCTTCATCCGTTTTTATCGCCGAGGCGTTACGGTATTCAGTCAATGCCTCATTCAGTTTCGCCTCTGAAAAATATCCATCAGCAAGTTTGATGATCCGCAGGTATTCCGTTTCCTGCTTGGTAAACAGTTGGATCTTGTCTTCAATATCTCTGATCAGCTTCTGGATGATGCTTTTTTGCAAAGGATTGATCGTAATTGCATCCTGGTATTTCTCAATGGCCTGAAGATAGCGTTTGTTTTGTTCGTGTTCTTTGGCAGTGCTCATTGCCAGGTCAAAAGCCTGGTCTTTGACCATTTGAATGGAATCCTGCGCCGATTTGCGTCGGGCAAGCGCTTTATCTTTTTCTTCCTGTGCCAGCAGGATGTCAATTTTGGCAATCTGGTCTTTTGGATATTTTTCGTTTGGTTTGGCTGTAAGTGCAGTTGTATAATGTGAACGGGCAATAGTATACTGTTTTTCGGCAAACGATTTGTCGCCTGCAGCAATCGCATTCGTATAGAATTCCCTGTCTGCTTTTTCTTTCGCCAGACGCTGGGATTCTTCCATCGCAGCAAGTTTGGCTGTTTCTTCGAGCTGTGCCAGCATCGTGTTAATTTCAGCAATCCGAAGAGGTGGTATTGGTTCGTCAGGCTTCATATTGGCCGCATCCTGATAAGCATCACGGGCTTCTTTAAGCTTATTCGCCTGGAATGCATCCTGAGCAAGCTTAACCAGCTGAGCGTACTGACGATTCGTTTCATCTGCATTTCTCAATTCATTTAAAATCTGATCAATTTTTGCAATCTGCTCATTCGGAAAAACTTCCGCTGGTTTTAACGTTAACGCTTTTTGATATTTCTCTTTTGATGTAAGGTAGTTCTTGTTACTGAAATCGTTGTTTGCTTCAGAAATTGTAGCATTATACTGATCGTCAAGTTTTTTCAGACGGTTATTTTCAGCTTCAATATCGGCTTTCTTTTGATCAATTTTCTTCAATTGCTGTGTTGCATACAGATCAGCCTTTTTGTAATTAAGTGCCTTTTGGTATGAAACAGTGGCTTCGTCATACTGATTTAAGCCGAATGCCTCATCAGCGATTGAAATAGAAGTTTTGTAGTTCTGTTCATTTTGCTCTTTCAATAGTTTTTCAATAAGTGCAAGCTGATCGGCTGGATATTTTTCGTCTGATTTGATTAGCAATGCTTCCTTGTAAACCAGTTGGGCGGACTTGTATTCTTTGTTGCTGAACTGTTTGTCAGCCCGTTGAATTGCCTCCATGTAGGCTTCCCTGATGCCTTTTAATTCCGTTTCTTTCCGGGTTTGTTCAGCAAGCAAAGTATTAATTTCACTGATTCTTTGAGGTGGCAGGGTTTCTGAAGGTATCAGATTACGAGCTTTCGTAAATGCATTTTTGGCTTTAGCCAGTTCTTTGTTCTTTAGTAAATTCTCACCTTCGGCCATAGCTTGATTAAAATCGGCCTTCGTTTTGGCTTCAGCTTCCTGCCGGGCAAATACATCGTCAATTTTCCGGATTTGTTCTTTTGCATAAGAGTCTTCAGCTTTAATCACCAGCGCTTTTCTGTATTCAGCCTGGGCATTTGGATACTCTTTTTTATCAAGTAACTTGTCAGCTTGAGCAATTAGCATCTGATATTCCTTTTCTTTCTGCGCTTTGTCCTTTTCCTGCTGATCAAGAAGGGCAAGTAACTGATCGATTTCGTTAATTCGTCCGTTTGCAAAAACATCTTCCGGTTTGTACTGAATGGCCTCTTTGTAAACTGGTAGGGCATTCTGATAATTTTTCTGATCGAAAAACCCATTGGCTTTGGCAATCGCGTTCCTGTATTTTTTATCGAGTTCGGCTTTTTGTTTTTCAGTAATTTCAAGAGCTTTTACCAAATCCTGAAGTTCAGCAACACGATCTGTCGGATATGATTTTTCAGGAAACAGCGTTTTAGCTTCCAGGTATTTCGCTAAAGCCATCTGGTATTCTCCCCGTTGATAATGAGCATCGGCTTCATTGACCAGCTGATCGAAATTCTTCTGTTTGGTTGCTAAATCCTGAGCATTCTCTTTCGATATGAACTGTGATTCCTTTTTAACATTAACTGCCTTTAATTTAGCTGTTTCAATCTGTTCAACAAGTTGTATGTCAGAAGTGTAACTTTCTTTTTGGAAGTTGTCAATATCTTTGCCGTAAAATATTCTTCCGGAGGGTTTTAGTGTGAAACTTTTGTCAATGCCTTCAATTTCTTTCAATAACTCAACAACCATAGGGAAAGGCGGAAAATCATTGTCGCGTTTCCATACTTCCTGTGGTATCTCGGTCGAGACGATGATGATTTTATTGAAATGCCCTGGAAATTTAAAATTTAAGCTGTATTCATTAAAAAATTCCAGATCGAACTTGAACCTACCATTTTTAGGAATGTCGATATTTGGAATTTTCTCTCCGTTTTTCGTTACTTCAATGACGCCAACGCCTGATTCTCCCGATTCAGGTACAATCTTACCTGTAATCTCAAATTTTTTGTTGCTTTGCGCCTGCGATGTAAGCTGAAACAAAAACATAAAAATCAGAAAAATCCATATTCCTATCTGACCAATCTTTTGCATATATGTTTAGTTTCAATCAATATTTTACGACATAGAAACCTCTTTTGAGGTTTCTATGTCGTAAAAATAACCAAATCAATGAAAGGATGTGCATTTGGGACCTGTTATTAATAACAATATTTTGGTTAAAAAGCAATAATAATTAAGCGGCCATAGTGCCGAAATGCCATATTCTATTGACATGTTGATGATTTTTGATTGAGTTCGGGTTAATAGCAAACAGGCAAAAAAATCCAATTAGCATTAAGGTGTTATTAAACAGTATATTATAAGTGGCCATCCAATATGAGTTTTCCCGGGTTTGCGAATTGTTCAGCTGCATACCAATCAATTAATGACAGTTCATTATCCTGAAGGCAATTTGGCGAAGGAGTCTTTACTGCTCCAAGATGGAAATTTAGCCTTGTGTCCGCATCGATTACTGAAAGTCCAGGAATTTCAATTCCACGAAGAGCCCGACCAAAAGTATCCGATTTTATGGGTGCCATAATTGAAGTAATTGACTGGTAGTTATTCCTTTAAGAATACAAATCCCTGCGGTTTTATACTCATAAATAATCAGTTGTTTTGCTGTAAATCACATAAATAACTAATTTTTAACCGAAGTATTGAAATTAAAATAGACAATTGAATATTATACCCTCACTATCCGTTATAGAACCGAATTATTCAATATTGATGATATTTATTTAGCGGGTGTTTTACAATACGTGTTAATAGAAACCATAAAATCAGTTCATTACCAGCTGGTTGAGACAAAACCATAAATTTCCATCGCTGTGAAAATAAAACACTTCAAATTGGTCGAGCAGTTGTTGGAGGAATAGTTTAGGATGATAAAATATATATGATGGATCTACTCGAAAAATTTGAAGTTATTAAGGTTGAAAGCCTGGTTGATAAAATCATCAAGCAAATCAGGGACTCAATTGCAACCGGACAGCTAATGCCTGGTGATAAGCTTCCATCCGAACGCCAACTTTCAGTTCGTTTTGGCATTGGCCGTACTTCTGGTTTGTTTTTTAACTGTACAAGGAAATGACAGAAGTACAATTATTTGATAGGATGTATGAGCGCCACCTTATCAGACAACGAGACATAAATAACTCGTATCTACGAATTTAAATGTGTTAAAGTAGAATTAGATGCTGTTTCAGAAATTGAAACTATTCTGTTTTCAGTTTTTGCTCTTCCTTATCCGCCTCAAGAACTCCATTTACCGAGCCGTGTAATAGTAGCAGTCGTTTGGCTTTGACCTCGTCGTAACCCAGTTCTGCCATGATCATGTGGGTTCCGCGGTTAATTAGTTTTTGGTTGGTCAACTGCATGTTCACCATTTTATTACCTTTCACACGTCCCAGTTTAATCATCAGCGAAGTGGTGATCATGTTCAGGATTAATTTCTGAGAGGTTCCCGATTTCATGCGTGTGCTGCCCGTTAAAAATTCAGGACCGACAATGGCTTCGATGGCAATGTCCACGTTTTGGGCCAGGCTACTTCCTGTGTTGTTTACGATGCAGCCAGTCAGAAGTCCTTTTGAACGGGCTACTTTTACGGCACCAATAACATAGGGCGTTTCTCCTGAAGCTGCTATTCCAACAATCGTGTCCAATTCGTTCACCTTAAACTTTTCAAGATCTTTCCAGCCTTGTTCAATGTCGTCTTCAGCCATTTCAACCGCTTTACGAATGGCTTTGTCGCCACCGGCAATCAGACCAATTACCTGGTCGTATCCAACCCCGAATGTTGGAGGAATCTCGGAGGCATCCAAGATGCCAAGGCGGCCGCTTGTTCCGGCACCCATGTAAAACAATCTTCCACCTTTTTTCATGCGCAGATAAACCTGTTCAACCAGCTTCTCAATCTGAGGAATGGTCTGTTCAACTGCCGGTAATATTTTTTTATCTTCTTCGTGAATGCTTACTAAAATCTCTTTGACCGATTTTTTTTCCAACTCGTTGTACAGTGAATCGGCTTCGGTTATACTTGCTGTTGTCATTCGGCTTAGTTGTTATAATATTTTTCTAATCCATCAATTGGATCTTTAAGAATCCGTGTCTGTTCTAATTTGAAAATTCTGGCTGTTTCATTCAATATCTGACTGAAATGCCAGGCCACTGAGCCAATAAAACCAATCTGGTAGTTTTTGTAATCCGGAAGTTTGCTGACGTTTCGTTCAAAGAATTCCATGAAATTCCGCTGAACAAATTTCTGGCAGTAAACAGACTCAATATGTTCCGATAAAAATGGTGTAAACTGAGCCAGAAACTGATTGGGTTTTTCAGCACGGTAAACACGGTTTAATGCTTCTTCGCGGGTCAGCTTGAAGCGCTGGGTGAATTCTTCCCGCAAAATTGGTGGCATAACTTCCTTGAAATAGTCGCCGAGAAGCTTTCTGCCCATGACAGCACCGCTACCTTCGTCGCCAAGTATGTATCCGAGTGGAGAAACTCCGCCAGTAATTTTTTCACCATCGTAGATGCACACATTCGAACCGGTTCCAAGGATGCAGGCAATTCCGGCCTTCTTGCCGAATAAAGCCCGTGCAGCTCCAAGTACATCGCTGTACGTTTCAACGATTGCATCGCTGTAAATCCGGACTAAGGCTCTTTTGATGATGTCCCCTTTTTCAGCATTGATAATACCCGTTCCGTAAAAGAATATTTCCTGAATGCCTTCACCGGTTAGAGGAAGAAGATGCATTTTTAGATCCTGAAAAATATCTTCCTCGTTTCGAAAAAACGGGTTGATGCCTGAAGTCATTATATCTTTAACTTCCCCTGAATTTCCGATCAGCTTCCAGGCTGTTTTAGTCGATCCACTGTCTGCGATTAGTTTCATTGATTGGTGTTGTTTTGTGGTAGCAGAGTAATTGCTCCTTAATGGTGTAAAGATAAGCAAATAGAAATTAAAATAAACGTATCATGTAACATGTATTACCAATATTTGAAAATTCATAAATTATACTATTTTTGATCCGTGATTGGAGCGAATGTCGACAGTGAACTGTTTTCGCCGGAAGCTTCGCTCATCAATGATTTTTACCATTAAATAATGAGAACTATTAAATGTCGTATTCTGGTTATAACAATGTGCCCTTTCAAGCGAGATGCCTGTAATTGATTTTACCACAGATTACTCAGATAACCACAGATTTAAAAGCTATATATATCTTAATCTGTGTGAATCTGAGTAATCTGTGGTGTTAATTTTCACTCGTGGAAGCAGCAGAGCTGCAAAACGAGTATTTATAACTCTGTTTGAAAAACACGACATTATTTCGTTTCTATTAGTTAAATAGTGTAAATCTTATTCTGGCATTTATTTAATCCCAAACCTGAAAAACCCGAAACAATTATGAAAATATATTTTCTTCTGGTTTTTATTTCTCTGATTTCTTTCAGAGCTTCAGCTTTAGGAGTGATCCGTATTAATCAGCTTGGATATTTACCTCATTCAGTTAAGGTTGCTGTGTATATTTCTGACGAAAAAGAAGTAATGACATCCTTTCAGGTGTATGAAACTCTTTCAGGAAAACTGGTTTTTGAAGGTAAACCTGAGTTTGCTGATCCTGAAGTCTGGGGAATGCAAAGTGCTTACCGGTTGAATTTTACTTCTTTTCAGCAAAACGGCGGATACTGTCTGAAAACCGGAGATGTTGTTTCTCCTTCGTTTTGTATTTCAGCGGATGTTTATAAAGGTACGGCCGATTTTATCCTGAATTACATGCGTCAGCAGCGATGCGGTTTTAATCCGTATCTCAACGATTCCTGTCATACGCATGATGGAATTATTGTTGATGATCCGACCCGCACGGGCGAACGAATTGATGTAACCGGCGGCTGGCACGATGCTTCCGATTATTTACAATATACTACAACATCGGCCAATGCCATTTATCAGCTGTTGTTTGCTTACCAGCAAAATCCATCGGTTTACGGCGACCGGTACAATGCAAGTGGCCGTCCCGGAGCCAATGGTATTCCGGATATTCTGGATGAAGCGCGCTGGGGTTTGGAGTGGCTGCTGAAAATGAATCCGGCGAAGAATGAAATGTACAACCAGATTGCCGATGACCGCGATCACGTGGGCATGCGCCTTCCAACTGCAGATACGCTTGGTGGCTATGGACTTGGCAAATATCGTCCGGTTTATTTTGTGACCGGAAAGTCACAGGGACTTGGTAAATATAAAAACCGGACAACAGGTGTTTCATCAACAGCCGCCAAATTTTCGTCATCATTTGCATTGGGCGCTTCCGTTTTTAAGAAGATCGATCCGGCTTTTGCTGATCAAATGCTCGGGAAATCGAAGGAAGCCTGGAGTTTTGCAAATTCTGATCTGGGAAATTGCCAGACAGCCTGCATGGTTTCTCCTTATTTTTATGAAGAAGACAATTACGTTGACGATATGGAACTGGCTGCTGCTTCGTTGATACCCTTGGAAAAACAGACTGATTTTCAGGGCAAAGCCAAATATTGGGGCGAGTTGGAGCCGGTAACTCCCTGGATGGAACTGAACCGTGCCCGTCATTATCAGTATTATCCGTTTATAAATCTGGGACATGCACTGCTTGCAAAATCAACGGATCAAGCCATTTCAGTTGAATTTTCCGGTCTGATGAAACAAGGTTTGGATCAGATAAAAAAGTATGCTTCAAACGACCCGTTTCGGATTGGGGTGCCGTTTGTGTGGTGCTCAAATAATTTTGTTGTTGCGGCGGCAACACAGGCGATGTTGTACCGAAAAATAACAGGAGATAACAGTTACGAAGAAATGGAAGTGGCTTTGACTGATTGGTTATTTGGCTGCAATCCGTGGGGAACTTCCATGATTTGCGGGCTTCCGGCAGGTGGCGATTATCCTGAAAGTCCCCATTCGTCCATCACTTATATCCTGAAAGAAACCACAACCGGCGGCCTGGTCGATGGAGCGGTCAATGCGAATATTTACAGGAATCTCCGTGGAATCCATTTGCTTGAGGCGGACGAATATGCTGCTTTTCAGAACGGGAAGGCTGTGTATCATGACGATCCTGGTGATTATTCTTCCAATGAGCCAACCATGGATGGCACTGCCAGTTTGAGCTATTTGCTTTCGTCGCTGGAGTCAGATAATAAACCGGATATAAGCGTGTTGGATAGTCAGGGAGCATTGATTCGGAACAATCCGGATGAAAAGAAAGTGTACCTTATTTTTTCGGCTCATGAATATGCTGAGGGAGGAGAAGTGGTTGTTCAAACATTGAAGAAATTCAAGGCTAAAGCTTCGTTTTTCTTTACCGGATATTTTTATTCCAATCCTGAAAATAAGTCACTTATCCATAAACTTTTGGCTGATGGTCATTATCTGGGTGCACATTCAGATGCTCATTTGCTGTATGCTGAATGGACCAAACGTGATTCGTCTTTGGTTGATCAGGCATGCTTTACAACTGATTTGAAAGCTAATTATCAAAAAATGGAAGCTTTTGGTATTAATCCTGAAAAAGCAAATGTATTTTTACCTCCGTACGAATGGTACAATGCCGAAAGTGTGGAATGGAGCCGACAGTTGGGATTAAAAGTTATTAATTTTACTCCGGGAATACGCTCAAATGCAGATTATACAAGTCCGGAAATGAAGAATTACCGGTCGTCGGAAATGATACTGAATGATATTGAAGCTTTTGAGAAAAATGATCCTAATGGATTGAATGGTTGTATTGTGCTAATACACCTGGGTACAGTGCCTGAGCGAACAGATAAATTTTACAATCGGCTGGGAAACCTTCTTTCTTTTCTGAAGAAAAAGGGATATTCCACCGAACGATTTTAATCAATTAGGATATCGGATATGTTCAATTTAAAGAATAAGTTTTTGTCATACCAATTGAAGAAAGTGCCCCTGATTTTGATTTTTTTGCTTGTTTTTCTGATGCTGTTTGTGTCCTGTCATTCAACCGTAAGTAAGTCGTTTAAACTTGCTGAAGTTGAGCAGCTGGTTCACTCCGGAAAGCTAAAAAAGGCTGAGTTGATTGTTGATTCGGTTAAAGCTACCGGCACTTTGACCGGCACTGACTGGCAGAAATTAGATTCGATTATTGAAACAGGTCGTCGTATTCGTCTCGATTTTTGTTTGACAGAAGATGATACCAGAGCGAAGTTGATCAACTATTACCCCGATTTGGATACTAATCTTCTTCAGCAATGGGAAAGAACTCACAAACTTGAAGTGCGCACAATTGATGGTGAAAAGCGCTATTTCAAGAATGCGGTGAGTAACTTGTTTCTGCTTGACGATTCGGCTCGTAATCACAAGATAAAAGTAGATGGTTTTCAGCTTGATTCGCTGGATCTTTTTTGTATTCAGCGTACCCGGAAAATTATTTCGGCAACAAAAGTTTCCGGAGAAACTGTTCTTCCGGTTCATATGAAACTGAATTACACCATTCAGGTCAAACCGAATGCAGTACCCGACGGTGAAACGATTCGATGCTGGATGCCTTTCCCAAGAGAAGGAAATGCAAGGCAAAAAAACGGTAAACTCCTGAAGTCTGATCCTGAAAAAGCGGTTGTTGCTTCGGAAGATAAGCTTCAGCGGTCGGTATATCTGGAGCGGAAAGCAGTAAAAGATCAGCCAACTACTTTTCAAATCGAGTTTGAAGTCGAAACATCAGCTCAGTATTTTGATCTGAATTCCGAAGATATTAAACCGTACAATACGGCAAGTGCTGTTTACAGGGAATATACCAGCGAACGGGCACCTCAGATTTTATTCTCTGAAAAAATAAGGCGCTTGGGAGATCGTATCGTTGCCGGAGAAACCAATCCATTAAAAAAGGTTCAGAAAATATACGATTGGATTAACGATTCAATTCGTTGGGCCAGTGCTTTGGAATATAGTATTATACCCAATATCCCTGAATATGTGCTGGAAACCTCTCATGGTGATTGTGGCATGCAAACCTTGCTGTTTATGACTTTGGCACGGTCGCAGGGTATTCCTGTAAAATGGCAAAGCGGCTGGATGCTTCACCCGCGTCATGTCAATCTGCACGACTGGTGTGAAGTGTTTTACGAGGGTATTGGCTGGGTTCCGCTCGATCAGTCGTTCGGATTGCAGAATGATGCAGATGAAAAAGTTCATCATTTTTACCGCTCCGGAATTGATTCGTACCGGCTGATTGTGAATGATGATTATGCGCGTGAACTGTCGCCAAAGAAAAAATACATGCGCAGCGAACCTTACGATTTTCAACGTGGAGAGCTGGAGTGGGAGGGTGGCAACCTCTATTTTGATCGGTGGAGCTGGCACATGGATGTGGAATACAAATGAGTTTAAAGTTCCAAGTTCCAACTTGAGCATTGAATAAGAGAATAAACGTGAAAGTTTAGTAGTATTTAAGTGTGTGTGATACAGTTCATAATAGAATGACTGGACAGCGATAGAATGAAGTTGGGGGTTTAGCCCAGTATGGGCGAAATATTGGTAGCCCGGGGCAAAACGACGAAGGAGTGTCGCCCCGGGTATGAAAGAACGAAAGAAAGCCGTCCGGTCAAAAGAATTTTTCAAGGCATAAACCTTTTTTCGGACGGAATTGAATTCGCGATCAAAAAATGTAGTTAAATAAGAGTGGATTCGGTAAATAATTTGAATGAAACGACTCCGAAGGAGTCAAATATGAATAAGCCCGGGTGAAGGGAAACGGATCCCGGGGATAAAATGAAGAAGTAAAACTTGGCGTATCCAATAGTCAACATTGAAACGATAAAGTTGTATGCGCCGCATATTCAGTGATTGGGAAAAAGAAGCTGAATGTCAAACGAATAATAATCAAAGAAGCTACCGTATGCTTCAACTTGAAACTTAATTAATGAGCACTCTCGTCGTATTAATAGTCATTATCTCTTTTTTTTCAATGCTTTTGGGTGTTTCACATTTCACTTCCAAAAATGTAAACAGCGAGACTTTTTTTACCGGAAACCGCAAATCACCCTGGTATCTGGTAGCTTTTGCCATGATCGGAAGTACCATTTCCGGAGTTACTTTTATCTCGGTTCCGGGCGAAGTAGGCAATTCAGGCTGGACATACCTTCAGTTTCTGCTGGGGAACTTTGCCGGATACTGGGCCGTGGCTTTGGTGCTCATCCCGTTGTATTATAAATTACGGCTGGTTTCTATTTATACTTATCTCGATCAGCGATTCGGAAATGGATCGTATAAAACGGGTTCTTTCTTTTTCATGGTTTCACAAACCATTGGTGCTTCATTTCGCATGTATCTGGTTGCCGGTGTTTTGCAAATCGCTTTTTTTGATGCGCTTGGAATTCCTTTCTGGGCAACTGTCATGTTCACGATCCTTATGATTTGGGCTTATACTTTTCGTGCCGGAATTAAAACTGTGGTTTGGACTGATTCGCTGCAAACCATTTTTATCCTGGCGTCGGTTGTACTGACTATCATCATCATTTCAACTCAGTTGGATATGAGCATGGGAAAAATGATTCAGGCAATTGATGATCATCCGTACAGTAAAATATTCGACTGGGACTGGCGCTCGAAAACCAATTTTTTCAAACAGTTTTTGGCCGGATTGGGAATTGTGATCGTTATGAACGGTTTGGATCAGAACATGATGCAGAAAAGTTTGACTTGCAAAAACCAAAAGGATGCCCAGAAAAATATCTACTGGTTTAGTTTTGCTTTCATTATAGCTAATGTGCTTTTCCTGAGTCTGGGCGTTATGCTTTATATTTTTGCTGAGCAAAAAGGTATTCAGATTCCGACCAAATCCGACGATTTATTTGCTGTTCTGGCCCTCAATCAGTTTGGATTAATTGCCGGAATATTATTTCTGCTCGGGATCGTTTCCGCAGCTTATTCGAGCGCCGATTCGGCATTGACAGCCTTAACCACCGCTTTTTGTATCGATTTTCTGAGTCTCGATCCTAAAAGTCCGAATAGCAAACCAACGAGGATGAAAGTACACATTGCATTTTCTATCCTGATGTTTTTGGTGATTGTGCTTTTCCGGATCATCAATAACGACAGTGTGGTAACTGCTGTTTTTACCGTGGCCGGATACACTTACGGACCCTTACTCGGGTTGTTCGCTTTCGGAATTCTGACCAAAAAACAGGTTAAAGACCGGTATGTGCCCATTTTGGGAGTTCTGTCGCCAGTGTTGACTTACATCATCAATGTTAATTCGGAAGCCTGGCTGGGTGGTTATAAGTTTGGTTTCGAACTCTTGCTGCTTAACGGGCTGATCATGTTTGTGGGATTACTTATACTAACGAAAAAAGAGACTATTATTAATGAAAACAACCCAACGCTACCTCGCGCTTGATGTATTGCGCGGCATGACCGTCGCTGTGATGATTCTGGTTAATACCCCCGGAAGCTGGTCACACATTTATGCTCCTTTGGAACATTCAAAATGGCACGGTTGCACGCCAACCGATCTGATTTTTCCATTCTTCCTCTTTGTCGTTGGGGTTTCCATGTTTTTTTCATTCTCGAAATACGGCAACTCACTAAATAAGGAATCGCTGCTGAAAATTGGGAAACGAACTTTTCTGATTTTTGCCATTGGTTTGTTCCTGAATTCCTTTCCACAATGGACTACTGACTACTCCAGCCTGCGCATTATGGGCGTTCTGCAACGAATTGCGTTGGCCTACGGAATTGGTGCGGTGATTGTACTGGCAGCAAACCGGAAATACCTGCCATATATTGGTGCGGCAATCCTTTTGTTGTATTGGGGTTTGCTTTATACGCTGGGCGGAACCGATCCGTTTTCGCTTGAAGGCAATGTGACGATACCATTCGATACGGCTATTTTGGGTACTTCGCATCTGTACAAAGGATTTGGAATCCCCTTTGATCCGGAAGGTTTACTGAGCACCATTCCGGCCATTGTGACGGTGATTATTGGTTACCTGGTGGGTTCTGCTGTAAGAGAAACAGAAAAGAAACTGGTTCCGAAGAGACTGATTCAATTTGCCGTCATCTCAATTATTGCCGGTTTGATTTGGGATCAGGTTTTCCCAATTAATAAACCAATCTGGACCAGTTCGTATGTGCTTTATGCCGGTGGATGGGCCTGCATGGTGCTGGCCTTGCTGATTTGGATCATCGACCTGAAAGGTTATTCCAGATGGACTTCATTTTTTGTGGTGTTTGGTATGAATCCACTGTTCATTTTTGCACTCTCCGGACTTTGGGCCAGAGTTTTTGGACGGCTGGTTAAAATTGCCGGCCCCGATGGTGAGCTGATCAGTGGTTCGGCCTGGCTGTACAAACAGGTTTTTCTGCCATTGGCAGGCGAACTGAACGGTTCGTTGCTGTTCGCCATATTTCATGTGCTGATTTTCTGGCTGATTGGTTATGTCCTTTATAAGAAGAAGATATTTATAAAAGTGTAAAGTCTGGGCAAAGTGATTGGATACGAATGAACACGATAATGAAATGATAAGTAATCCGGTTAAATGGAAAATTTAAAAGATTATAACTGTGAAAATAATACCTGAAAATAGAAATTCAATTCCTGAAAAATGGAAATTTCGAAAGACATTAAAATCCGGAATACTCATTCTGATTTTGTTTTTGGTAACGATTCTACAAGGATGTCTTGTCCAATCCAAACGATTGCTGCAAAAAGCTGATGAGGTGTCTTCCGCATTTGCAAAAAAGGCTTCTGAAGGAACTGTCTATAAGTTTAAAGTGGATACCATCCGGATCAATCCGGAAACCAAAACGCTAAAACTGGAAATGAATCCGGTTTTCACCTATATTCCTTTTCGTCCGGAGAATACCAGCCAATATTACAATTGGTATACCGATCTGCTTGGCCGGAAATTCCGGGGATATTCCGTTTCCATCGAAAGTATGGGAAAAGATATTTCGGAACTTATTCCGAATTATTACCGCGAAAATTCAGTTAAATTGGATTCGTCACGGCTGGTGAAATCACCCGGGACAGTCATCCCGATTGTTCGGAATACTTCGAAAAACCTGACTCCTTCAAATGGTTTGAGCGATCGCAACATTGCCTTGTGGCACAGTCATGGCTGGTATTACGAGAATACGCTTGACCGCTGGGAATGGCAACGCGCCAGGGATTTCCTGACTGTCGAAGATATCTGGACGATGAGTTTTGTGGTTCCATACATCACCCCGATGCTCGAAAATGCCGGAGCCAATGTATTCCTTCCCCGCGAGCGCGATATTCAGACTCACGAAATTATTGTCGATGCTGATGGTTCAACGAAAGGTTCTTCCGTTCAGGAAACAGGACCTTCAGTTCAGTCTGGAAATGAAAAAGGTTTTGGGCTGAAAGTGCCGTTTCTGTTCGAGGGTGAAAATCCGTTTCAAATGGGACAAAGCCGTCAGATGTTGGCAAGGAAAAATGAAGATTCACAAATTAGCTATTTCCCTGAATTCCCTGAAACTGGTGAATATGCTGTTTATATTTCTTATATACAGGATGACAACAACGTAACTGATGCTCATTATACGGTTACACATTCCGGAGGGAAAACTGAGTTTTTGGTGAACCAGACGATGGGAGGCGGAACCTGGATTTATCTGGGAACTTTCAAATTTATAAAGGGTATTCATCCGGAAATCGGAAGTATTGAACTGATTAATCAATCGGATGAAACCGGCAAATATGTTTCGGCTGACGCAGTGCGGTTTGGAGGAGGAATGGGCAATATTGTTCGTGGAAATGCCGGGGATATGGATAATCTGCGGAAGCTCCGTGATGTGAAAGGATTTGCCATTGATTCGTCGAGCTGGATTCCTTTTGCCAGTCAACGTCCTAGGTATCAGGAAGCTGCCCGCTATTACCTGCAATATACCGGAATGCCTGATTCTCTTGTTTATATCCTGAACAAAACAAAAGTTGATTACTCGAACCGGGGAAAGGATGCTGCGATATACGCCAAACGTGAAAGCGGGAAAAACGATTACAAAGATGATTACCAGAGTCGCGGCGAATGGGTGGATTATCTGATGGGTGCGCCAAACGGGCCAACAGCAAATCCGGATATAAAAGGACTGAGAATCCCGGTTGATATGGCAATGGCTTTTCATACCGATGCAGGAACAACTCCGGATAGTACAATTATTGGTAGTTTGATGATTTATGATACCACAAATGGCCCAGACAGTTTTCCGAATGGACAGTCGAAATGGGCAAGCCGCGATCTGGCCGATATCGTGCAAACGCAGGTTGTTGACGATTTGCGGAAATTGTACGAACCGGAATGGACCCGTCGCGGAATGTGGAACAAACAATATTCGGAAGCCGCTCGTCCGAAAGTGCCGACTATTTTGTCCGAATTGCTTTCGCACCAGAACTTTGCGGACATGATGCAGGCCAATGATCCGCGCTTTAAATTCGATGTGAGCCGGGCATTCTACAAAGGAATCCTGAAATTTTTAGCCTTTCAGAACAATCAGAATTATGTGGTTCAGCCGTTGCCCGTCGATCATTTTCAGATGATTTTGGAAGGAGATCATGTTCGCCTGAAATGGAGTCCGGCGGTGGACAAACTGGAACCGACCGCAGTGGCCAAAACCTATAACGTTTATACCCGCATTGAAAATGGGGGATTCGATAATGGCCGCGAAGTCAATGAATCAACTTATGTGTGCAATGGCCTGAACCCGGGTGTCATATACAGTTTCAAAATTACCGCTGTAAACGATGGCGGCGAAAGTTTTCCTTCAGAAATACTGGCCTGCAGCCTGCCAACTGATGCTAAAAAACCGATCCTGATTGTAAATGCCTTCGACCGTATTTGTGGTCCGGAAGCTTTTGATAACGGTAAACAGGCTGGTTTTCTTACTGCTGAAGATGAAGGAGTCGCTTATAAAAACGACCTTGCATTTATTGGTGAACAATACGATTTCGACCGGAAGTCGCCCTGGAAAGACGACGATGCTTCAGGTTTTGGTTCGAGTCATGCCGATCATGAAACACGAGTGGTTCAGGGAAATACATTCGATTATCCGCTGGTGCACGGGCAAGCATTCAGGAGCAATGGTTTTGGTTTTATTTCGATGAGTGATGAAGTTTTCGAACAGCAAAAGTGGGATAAAAACGCTTTTTCAGCGCTCGATGTTATTTTTGGCGAAGAAAAAACGACCAGTCGCTTGTATGGTTTCGCCAGTAAGGATTTTACACTTTTTACTCCGGAAATGAGACTGGCAATTACCGAATATACTTCCGGAAAAAATGTGAAATTGTTCCTTTCAGGAGCTTATGTTGGAACTGATCTTGAACTTTGCGGTGATACGCTTTCCAGTAAATTTGCTGCTGATGTTTTGCATTACCGGTTCATGACGAATCACGCGAGCCGAAGCGCTTGTATTTATCCTGTAAATGCAGTGAAAGCTGATTTTTCTTCAGAAATTCATTTTGTTCAGGAATACAATCCGACGGTTTATAAGGTTGAATCGCCTGATGCCATTGAACCCAAAGGCGAAAATGCCAAAGTACTTTTCAGGTATAAAGGTGACAATAAAACGGCCGGAGTTTGTTTCGATGGAAGTTACCGGTCGGTGGTTCTTGGTTTCCCTTTTGAAACCATCACTACTGAAAAGGAAAGAGCCGAATTGATGGGACAGATTCTGAAATATTGGGGATTTAAATAGGATAACCACATAGGCACATGGAACACATCGATGAAAATAGGGGGTGATTGCGTAAATGTTATCGAAACCTGTAGATTAGATTGGAAGTCTTTAAAATAATAAAAAACTATGTGGCCTATGTGCCTATGTGGTTCAAAAGAAAAATATGATGAAATGAGCCATGAGGAAACATTCCTCACACAAGAGGATGACTATAAGCGTTTCGGGTTGCGAGTTACGCGATATCGAAACCCGTAACCCGAAACCCGTAACATAAACAAAAGAAACCTTTGATTGAAAATATAAACACATGAAAAACATTACCTGTTTTATTCCTTGCGGAACACCGGAGGACACGCTGAAAACCGTTCAGGAATTGAGAAAGTCAGAACTTGTTTCGAAAATAGTGGTGGTTAAACGACTGGAAGAAAGATGCTTCATTGAAGGTGTTGAAGTTTTGGTTTCGGAATCGATGCTCCATGGGAAAACAATCCGACGCATTGCTACTTTGGCCGATACGCGATACACGCTGATTTATACCAGTCAGAATTCACTTCAGCTGGGACAGTTGGCACTCGAACGTTTTACCCAGATAGCCGACGATACACAAAGCGGGTTGGTTTATTCGAATTACCTGGCCGTCAAAGATGGAAAGGTCGGGAATCAGCCGTTAATTGATTGTCAGGAAGGAAGTTTGAGAGACGATTTTAACTTTGGTTCGGTGTTGTTTTATCGCACTGAAATCATGAAAAAAGCGGCTCTCGGCGTTGCTGGAAATTTTGCTTTTGCCGGTTTGTATGCTCTTCGGCTGGGTGTTTCGCAATATGCTGATTTGTTCCGGATTCCGGAGTTCTTATACACCGAGCAGGAATCAGACCTCCGGAAATCGGGTGAGAAAATATTCGATTATGTCGATCCGAAAAATCGTGGCGTTCAAATTGAAATGGAAAAAGCCTGCACGCAACACCTCCAGAATGTGGGAGCTTTTCTTGAACCTGTTTTTACACCCATTCAGTTTGATGAGCAGGAATTTGAAGTAGAAGCTTCGGTAATTATTCCGGTCAGAAACCGAGTGCGAACCATTGAAGATGCCATCAAATCGGTTCTGGCGCAAAAAACCAATTTCAAATTCAACCTGATTATTGCTGACAATTTTTCGACAGACGGAACATCCGAAATCATTCAGAAATATGCTGCAGCCGACGATCGGCTGATCCACCTTATTCCTGACCGAACGGATCTGGGAATCGGCGGTTGCTGGAATTTGGCAGCCAATCATCCGAAATGCGGAAAATTTGCTATTCAGCTGGACAGTGACGATTTATACAAGGATGAAACAACCATTCAGCAAGTTGTGGAAGCTTTTTATGAGCAAAATTGCGCGATGGTTGTTGGTACTTACCAGATGGTTAATTTTGCGCTGGAGGAAATTCCTCCGGGAATTATCGATCACAAGGAATGGACTCCTGAAAATGGGCGCAACAATGCCTTGCGCATTAACGGATTGGGCGCTCCAAGGGCATTTTATACACCGGTTTTACGTCGGATTCCGGTTCCCAATGTCAATTACGGCGAAGATTATGCACTCGGACTGGCAATTTCGCGTCGCTACCAGATTGGCCGGATTTATAATCCGATTTATCTGTGCCGCCGCTGGGACGAAAATTCGGATGCTGCGCTGAGTATTGAGGTGATGAATGGATACAATTTGTACAAAGACCGGATTCGTACCATCGAACTGAAGGCTCGGAAAAGGTTAGGAAAATAGATAGACTGGATTTTTTGTGTTTTCGCCACGAAGTGGCAATATATCCTGTCCCAACAGCAACACCTTTGGGCCAGGATATGATGGGCTTTCAGCCCGAATCTAAAAAACAAACAAACATGACTCAATTGCTCGATATCATAGCAAATACAAATAAAACTGCCGCCCAGATTCTTCAGGAATTTACTGAACTTCAATTACTGAGCTGGCCTTTGGCAGCTGCCAATTTCAAAAATTTGGAAAAGGTAGAGGAAAAAAGTTTTCAGTTTGATGGCTTTCAGATTAAAGTTCAGTTTAATCCTGAACGGATTCGCTCATCGGCAGCAAAAACGGACAAGAAAACCATTGCCGCTCGTGCGTGTTTTTTGTGCAACGAAAACCGACCTTATGAACAGGATGCGATTGATTTTGGTGAAAAGTTCTTGATTTTGGTCAATCCATTCCCGATTTTCAAAAACCATTTTACCATTTCGTCCAATACCCATGTTGATCAACGGTTTTTAGCCAGTGACAAAGTCCTGCTTCAACTGGCAAAGGCGATGGAAGGTTTTACCGTGTTTTACAATGGTCCGGAATGTGGAGCGTCTGCTCCCGATCACTTGCATTTTCAGGCCGGTGAAAGTTCTTTTCTGCCGATTACCGAAGAATTTCAACGGATGAAACTACATTCCGGAAGGCAACTCTTTTCCGGAGATAAAACTCAGGTTTGGGCTTTCGATAACTACCTCCGGAAAATGATTTCGGTTGAAACCAGTTCAATGTTTGAAGCGCTTGAAGTAATTGATATTTATTACAAACATTTTCAGGCCATGCAACCCGAAAAAGTGGAGCCGATGATGAATGTACTTTGCTCCTGGTTGGACGGGAAGTGGACGATTCATATTTTTCCCCGGAAAGTCCATCGGCCCTGGCAGTTTTTTGCTGAAGGGGATGAACAGATTCTGATCAGCCCGGGGTCGGTTGATTTTGGCGGTGTTTTTATTATTCCGCGGCGTGAAGATTTTGATAAAATGACAAAGGCAGATATTGTTGGTATTCTGGAACAGGTATCTGTTACTCCGGAAACATTTCAGGAATTGACGTTAAAAATGGGTGCCGACCTGAAGAATTTAAAAAGCTAAAAAAATGAAGACAATAATCAGAAGGAATACCAGACTCTATATTTCCCGTTTCGTTTTGGCTGCATTGATCGTAACCGGGATTTCCGTTCCGGCGAAAGCGCAAATCGACCTGGATAAGTTGATGCAAAATCAGTGGGTTGATTCGGTTTTTAATTCCTTAAGTCCGGAACAGCGGATTGGACAGCTAATCTGGGTCGATCTGTTTACAAATGAAAATATGAACCGGCAAATGGAAGTGGCCGACCTAATTAAAAATTACGGTATTGGCGGAATTATTTATTTCCAGACAAGCCCTGAGGAACTGGTTCGGGAGACTAATTATTACCAGTCTTTGGCTAAAACTCCTCTTTTTGTGGCGATGGATGCCGAGTGGGGTGTGGCTATGCGCTTGCCCGGAGTGATTGCTTTTCCGTACAACATGATGATGGGAGCTTCTCAAAATCCGGAGCTGATCAGGTTAAGCACTGCCGAAATGGCCCGGCAGATGAAACGTCTGGGAATACAAATTAGTTTAGGGCCTGTTTGTGATGTCAACATGCAAGTCCTGAATCCGGTTATCGGAATGCGTTCGTTTGGGCAGTCACCCAGGAAAGTAGCTGCATGCAGCCTGGCTTACGTAAAAGGACTTCAGGAAAACGGAATTATTGCCACGGCGAAACATTATCCGGGACATGGCGATACGCAAACCGATTCACATCTGACGCTTCCGCAGTTGCCTTACACGCGTGCCAGGCTCGATTCGGTAGAGCTTTTCCCTTTTCATAAATTGACAGATGCTGGTGTTGGTGCAGTGATGACGGCACATTTGAATGTTCCGCAACTGGATGCAGAACCCGGAATTCCTTCGAGTCTTTCGTCCAAAATTGTAGAAGATATTCTCCGGAAAGAATGGAATTATAAAGGTTTGATTATTACCGATGCGATGAACATGGCAGGCGCCAAAAGTTATGGCAAGCCCGGCGTAATTGATGTGAAAGCCCTTCAGGCCGGAAATGATGTGATTGAATTTCCAACAGACGCAGTGGTTACCATCAAAGCCATTCAGAAAGCTCTTCAGGAAAAGGAATTAAGCTGGGACGAAATTAACCTGAAATGTCGCCGGGTTTTGGCTGCCAAGTATTGGGCCGGATTGAATAAAAAGCGAGTTATCAAGTCCCAAAATCTACTTGCTGACTTAAATTCGCCACAAGCCGAATTGCTGAAACGAAAGATGATTGAAGCTTCGCTGACTTTGCTCGAAAATAAAAAACAGCTGATTCCGCTTGATCGGTTAGATACCTTAAAAATCGCGGCACTTTCGGTTGGAGGAACGGCCAGTTCAACTTTCCAGCGAATGCTGGCCAATTATACCCAGGTTGATTTTTTTAACCTTCCGGATCAATTTACTGAAAAAGATTTGGATGAATTAAAGACCAAATTAAAACCGTATAACCTGGTCATCGCCGGAATTCATTCGCTTTATGAAAGCGAAACGAGACAGTCGATGCAGGTTGGAATTTTACAAAAAGAACGTGCCAAACGACCATACGGCGTTAGTCCGGAAATAGAATCGCTGGTTGAATATCTTTCCGCAGAGAAACAGTCGGTTGTGGTTTATTTTTCCAATCCATATGGCCTCGAAGAACTGAAAAGTCAGTTGAGCCCGGCAGGAATGATCATGGCCTACCAGAACGATACCATTGTTCAGTCGCTTTCGGCTCAGTTGATTTTTGGAGGAATTGGCGCTCAGGGGAAACTTCCGGTAGATATTGGCAATAAATATAAAATGGGTGATGGCATCTCCATTGAAAAGCCTATTCGGTTAAAGTATTCTATTCCTGAAGAAGTTGGCATTGAGTCGGTCGCATTAAATGCTGACATCGACTCGATTGTGAACCTGGCTCTGGGAAAACGTGCATTTCCGGGCTGCAATATCCTGGTGGCCAAAGACGGGAAAGTGATATTAATGAAAGCTTACGGATCACAAACGTTCGAAAAACGGGTTCCGGCGCGAACTGATGATTTGTACGATCTGGCTTCGGTGACTAAGATCAGCGGTGGTTTGCCCGGTGTTTTGAAACTGTACGACGAAGGCAAAATTGATCTGGATAAACCGGTAGCTGATTATTTCCCAGATTGGAAAAACCGGCTCTTTCACCGTTCTGATAAAGCCGATATTACCGTTCGCGAATTGTATACACACCGTTCGGGATTGGTTCCATTTATTGGTTTCTGGAAAGAAACACTGAAAGATGGGAAGTTATCTCCCAGATGGTATTCGATACTTCCTGATGAAAAGCATACGCTATGTGTTGCACCAGGAATTTATCTCGATAAACGTTTTGCTAAAATAGTGAATCGTGAAATTCGTAAAACACCACTTAAGACCCGCGGCAAATATGTGTACAGCGACCTGCCTCTGGTAATTACTCCCCAGATTGTTGAAAATATATCGGGAACCGATTTCAAACAGTTTGTGGAAACTAAATTTTACCGTCAGCTTGGGGCCTATGCATTAACTTATAATCCACTCGATCGTTTTCCGCGTGACCGGATTGCCCCAACTGAATTGGATCAATATTACCGTTTTCAGCAATTACAGGGAACCGTTCACGACGAATCGGCTGCTGTTTTGGGAGGGATTTCCGGAAATGCTGGTCTGTTTGGATCGGCAAACGATTTGGGAAAACTGATGCAAATGTACCTGCAGATGGGTACCTATGGCGGCAAACAATATGTGAGTGAAGCTACCATGAAAGAATTTACCAGTGTTCAGTTTCCGCAGAGCGACAACCGTCGTGGAATAATTTTCGATAAACCCGCGCTCAATAATAGTTCGCTTAAGCCGGCTGATGCTTATCCTTGTCCGGAAGTTAGCCCCGAAAGTTTTGGACATTTTGGTTTTACAGGAACATTTGTGTGGATGGATCCGAAATCCAGTTTAATGTATGTATTTCTTTCGAACCGGGTTTATCCGACACGAAATAACAACCTGATCAGCAAACTGAATGTGCGGACTGAAATTTTGTCGGCCATTTATAAGAATATGAAGAAGTAGAAAAAGAAACGGGAACAAAAAATAACCCATTAAACCACATTTTTATGAAAACGATCAGCACTTACATATTCGCTTTTGCTCTGGTATTCACTTTTTTAAATTCATGTGGAAATTCAATCCGGAAACAGGTGTCTGCCGAAAAAATTTCAGCAATTCAAACCGGAGCCGAACAGACTGAAAAATATCTTCCGCTGCTGAAAGGAAAACGAATTGCAATTGTTGCCAATCAAACTTCAGTGATTGGAAAAAGAGCCTTGGTCGACAGCCTGAAATCGCTGGGAGTCACTATCGTAAAGATTTTTGGACCTGAGCATGGTTTCCGTGGTACAGCCAGTGCAGGAGCAGTGGTTGCTGACAGTACTGATGCAAAAACCGGAATTCCTGAAATTTCACTTTATGGGAAAAAGAGTAAACCTTCGAAAGCCGATCTGGAAAATGTTGATTTGGTGATTTTTGACATTCAGGATGTAGGAGCAAGGTTTTATACGTATATCAATTTGCTTGCCCGGGTAATGGAATCATGTTCCGAAAACAACAGGGAATTACTTATTCTTGACCGGCCCAATCCCAATGGCTTTAGCGTTGATGGACCGATCCTGGATATGAAACTGAAATCGGGAATTGGAATGTTCCCTATACCAATCACGCATGGAATGACTATTGGAGAACTTGCTCAAATGTATAACGGAGAAGGCTGGCTGACTAATCAGATTCAATGCAAAATCACCATTGTTCCGGTTGCCAACTATACCCATGATATGGAATATGTATTACCAGTTGCACCATCACCCAATTTAAATACTCCTCAATCCATTTTATTGTATCCTTCACTGTGTCTGTTCGAGGGTACCATTATTAGTCAGGGGCGCGGAACTCATTTCCCGTTTACTGTATTGGGCAATCCTGATTTAAAAGGAAAATACGAATTTTCGTTCACTCCGGTCAGTATTAAAGGAATGAGTGAAACACCGCTGCATCAGAATAAAATTTGTTATGGACTCGATCTCCGGAACTATGATACCAGTGAATACAGGAAAACCGGACTGATAAACTTGAATTGGCTGATAGTCATGTATCAGGCCTATCCAAATAGAGTAAAATTCTTCGATTATAAACAAAGTAATCAGATGGGCAATTTCGATAAACTGGCTGGAGTTGCTGAACTCAGACAGCAGATTATTGCCGGGAAGTCGGAGAAAGAGATTCGTCAATCCTGGGAACCCCGCCTGTCCGATTTCAAAAAGCTTCGCGAAAAATACTTGCTGTACAGGTAAAGTCAAACTAAGAGTCGAGTAAACAATGAATTGCTTCCCAAATGCAAAAAAGGCTATAACTATACCTCAATATATGTTATAGAAAATAATACCAATATTTTTTGTTTTTAGTGGTCTGTTTTTCAGCATGTTAAAAAACGTTAAATTTATAAATGAGTAAATTGGTATTACATGTGACAAAAACATATATTCTATTGAAAAAATAGTTTAAATTTAATCCCGGTTATAATTGCTTATCAATGGATTATTTGATACCCCTGATTGCAAAATTATCTTTCGGATATAATTTTTATTTTTTTTGTATGATAACTATGTTTTTACTCACTAATCTATTTGCTGAAGAAAATAACAAAATATCTGGAGGCACCCCACTTATGAGTGGGGTGCCTGTTAATAAATTGTCGATTTTTTGGTCTGAGGTCAATAAATTGGTATCATAAATTACAAAACACATTTTTTTTAAAAAATTATATCATACTTTGGTTCCACTATTAAATGTTAACGATTAGCCTTTGGATGATTTTTGTTTTTGATAGAGGATCTTCTAATTAACAGGCTCAATTTTTTTTTGTAAAAGCCATGTACTTTTTGGTAAAGCCAAAAAGATCTGATTCTATATACATCTAATTTGAAATGTAAATTTAACCTGTTTATTATGAAAAAAACGGTAGTATTAATCTTTGTTTTGTGTCTGATTGTCCAGTTGACAATGGCGCAAAAGAGGTCGGTATCCGGTGTAATCCGTGAAAAATCGACTAACGAGTCAATTCCTGGCGTTTCGGTTCTTGAAAAAGGAACCACGAATGGAACCATTACCAATATTGATGGCCGGTTTGAACTTTCGGTGAACGAAGGTTCAACTTTGGTAGTTAGTTACATTGGAATGAAAACCAAGGAAGCGAAAGTTGGTAATGCTTCCACGATTAACTTTAGTCTTGAATCTTCAGTTGAAGAAGTTGATGAAATTGTCGTGGTTGGTTACGGTACTCAGAAGAAAGCCAATCTGACAGGAGCTGTAGCTTCTGTAGATACCAAAGTTCTGGAAGCAAGACCTATTGCCGACGTTGGTCGTGGTCTTCAGGGTATCACTCCGGGACTTAGTGTTGTTATACCAAGTGGTGAAGTTGGTTCTGATCCGATTATGAAGATTCGCGGTCAGTTTGGCTCTATGGAAGGAGGTTCATCTCCACTCATTCTGATGGATAATGTTGAGATCCCTTCTATTCAGATGTTAAATCCTGATGATATTGAGTCCATTTCGATATTGAAGGATGCGGCTTCCGCTTCAATTTACGGAGCAAAAGCAGCATTTGGTGTTATCTTGATTACTACAAAAAAAGGAGCTAAAAAAGAAAGCGTGAATGTTTCATATTCAACAAACCTTTCATTTCAAAACATCTCAAAGAAAATGGAGATGGGAAGACTTGATGCGTTGGAGTATTCCGTAAGTGCTTTTGAACGCGTTGGTGGCACTGTTGCCGGTGCATTCTTTCAGATTACGCGTGAAGGTTATGAAAAGGCAAAAATATGGCAGGAAAAATGGGGTGATGTTGTAAAACCTAACGATCCAATGTTATATGGACGTGACTGGTATGTGGATGCAAACGGACGTAAGATAGGAGTGAGAACCTACGATCCATATGACTATATGGTAAAAGAATGGACTCCTACCCAAACGCATAACCTCTCTTTAAACGGTAAAAGCGGCAAAACCGATTACAATATTGGCATTGGGTATCTAGATCAGGCTGGTATGGAAAAACCTGCTAAAAAAGATAATTTTAATCGTTACAATGGATCTATACGTGTGGGTACAGATGTTACTGATAAAATACGGGTTTATGCCGGGGCAATGTATTCCAAACGTCGTAAGGATTATGCCTATGCTACAAATTCAACTACTGCTGATGCATGGTACTACCTCTATCGCTGGGGACCGAATATGCCTTTGGCTACAGAAGACGGTGATCCAATCAGAAGTCCTGCTTCTGAAGTTGCTCAGGCAAATACTGCAACCCAGGAAACTAATTATACAAGCCTTAACGGAGGTATAACATTTACTCCGGTTAAAGATTTGAAAATAAATTTCGACTATACTCATGCCAATCAGGAGTATATAACCAAACGACCGGGCACACGCTATACTGCCCGTAATTCATGGTCAGCTCCGCTACCTAAAAATGATGAAAGTGGAAGCCGGATTTATGTGAATGATGCAGGGGAGGTGGTTCCTTCAACGACAACCGGGGCAATGCCGGCATATCAGTTGGATATGGCTACATATACCGGAGTTGGCTCTAATCCGGATCATGTTTATCGTTATTCGAAAAATGACGAGTGGAATACGATTAACCTGAATACTACTTATGATTTGAATTTGAATGCTGTTCATAAATTCAAATTTATGCTGGGTTTAAATAGTGTGAGCTATAAAAATGCATACAACTGGTCGCAGGTTACTCAACTGATTGATTATTCAAATCCTCAGTTTGACTTGGCTACAGGCACACAGACAGCAAGTGGCGGTGAAGAATGGGAATCTCAATTGGGTTTCTTTGGTCGTGTGAACTACAATTATAAAGAAAGATATTTATTGGAAGCAAACTATAGATATGATGGCTCATCTAAATTTCCTACTGATCTCAGATGGCAGTCGTTTCCTTCATTCTCAGCCGGTTGGCGTGCAAATGAAGAAGCGTGGATGCAATGGTCAAAATCATGGCTTAATGCATTAAAACTTCGTGGATCCTGGGGCTCAATTGGTGACCAATCTGTGAAAAATTCATTATATGTTCCAACAATGGGCGGTTCATACAATGGTTGGCTATTATCAGGTGCTAAGCTTTATCAATTCGGCACTCCGGATGCCGTTTCAACATCAATTACCTGGCAAAATATTACCACTCTTGATTTAGGTCTTGATGCGCGTTTTTTTAATGAGCTTGGAATTTCGGCTGACTGGTATAGACGTGATACGGAAAACATGATTGTACCACAGGAAGGTGTACCTGTAACTTTCGGAACCGGAGCTCCAAAAAGCAACTATGGTTCATTGAGAACAAATGGTATTGAATTTCAAATGGACTATAATCACCGTTTCAAAAACGGCATAGGTATTAATTTGGTAGCAACTTTTGCTGATGCAAAAACAACGATTACCAAATATGGGTCAACTAACAGTATTGGCACCTTGGCCTCACCAACTTGGTATGTTGGAAGAACTTATGGCGAAATCTGGGGTTATGAAACGGATAGATTGTATCAAAAGAGTGATTTCGAATACGATGGCGGTACAATGGTTAAAGTAACATCAACAGATGGTTACCAGGTTAATAAATTAGTTGATGCCAATGCAGCCACTCAGGGAAAACTACAAGCCGGAAACTTTGTATTTGGTCCGGGTGATGTTAAATTTAAAGACTTGAATGGCGATGGTGTTATTAATGATGGTAACAGATTAATTAAAGACGCAAATGGGAACCCTGATTATGGGGATTTAAAGGTTATCGGAAACTCTACTCCGCGTTATGAATATAGTTTTCGTGCAGGTATTGATTACAAAGGATTTGATGCTTCTGTTTTTATACAAGGTGTCGGTAAACGTGATGTTTGGGGAAATGGTCTGCTGGCTATCCCTGGCTACAATTCATCAGACGGAGCAATGCCACAGGCCTTTGCAGGTGATTTCTGGAGAGAAGATCGAACTGACGCATTCTATCCTGCTCCATACAATCAGGCAAACAGTAATACGACTTTAAATATGCAGGTTCAGTCCAGATATTTGCTTAACATGGCCTATCTGAGAATCAAGAATATTACTGTGGGTTACTCTTTGCCTTCAAGTGTGTTGCAGAAAATTCATTTTACCAAATTACGCGTTTATGTAGCTGCAGAAAATTTCTTCACATTTGACCACCTTGGTTCCCTCCCTATTGATCCTGAGGCAATTCCTGGTTATTCCATGTGGAACTCTACGAACTATAACTCAAGTCGCACGGGTGTTGGTGTTCCGACTTTCAAGAGTATGTCAGTTGGTCTTCAGTTGAACTTCTAAAAATATATAAATTATGAAAATATATAAATTAATTTTAATTGCTGTAGTTGCTCTTGTTTCTACCAGTTGTAAAGATTTTCTGGAAAGACCATCGCTAACTGAGATGAACGATGATAACTACTGGACATCCGAAAATAACATTCGCTTATTTGCGAATGGTTTCTATTCAAACTACTTTGTAGGCTATAATGCAGGTTGGGGCGATAATTATGCTCCTCTGCGAGGCTATTATTTTTCTGATGACTTTACTTCTTCCGGAAAACAAAATAGCTTTGAAACTCAGGCTCCACCGTCAAGAGCATCTACAAGCGAAACTGCTGGATGGGAAGCTGAGTATGCCGGACCTACCTGGGATTTCGCCTGGGTACGAAAATCAAATTTATTACTGGAGAGAGTAGACGCAATGAAAGATAAGTCAATTACTGAGGACGTTTATAAACATTGGAGCGCTGTAGCACGTTTTTTTAGAGGATATGAGTACAGTCGCCTGGTTAGTGTATTCGGAGATGTTCCGTATTATGACAAAGTTATTGGAGACTCGGATTTGGATCTGTTATACAAAGACAGAGACAGCAGAACGTTAGTGATGGACAACGTATATGATGATTTTGTATATGTATTGGACAATATGCGTTTATCTGATGGTAATAGTCAATATCTGAATAAATATACTGCTGCCGGTTTTATTTCACGCTTTATGTTATTCGAAGGTACCTGGCAAAAATATCACCTGAACAATACGGAAAAAGCCAAAAAGTATCTGGAGTTGGCTGTAAGAGCTTCAAATGTAGTTATGTCTTCGGGCAAATATTCATTCACAAGCGATTTTCGTTCATTATTTGGATCTCAGGATCTGGCAGCTAACAAGGAAGTCATTATGTACCGGCATTATGATGCGGCTCTAGGCGTAACACACCATGTCGCTTCGTATTCAAATTTGTACGAAAGTCAAAGTACAGCAGCAAATTTATCGTTAGTAAAATCATTTATCTGTAACGACGGTAAACCTTACCAATTATCTGCAGTTGCAAACGCTGACAAGCTGGATATTAAGAATGTCGTTGCTACCCGTGACCCTCGATTTGAAGCTACTTTTTGGGACGCACCTAAGAAAGAATCAGGGACTTTGCTGTATGCATGTAAATTCATTGACCGGATAGGTGTAACATACTATGGTAAAACGTATCCTTCAGAATACGGTTCAAACACGAATACAAATGATGCTCCGGTCATGCGCTTAGCAGAAGTTGTCCTGAACTGGGTGGAAGCTAAAGCCGAATTGGCAACAATGGGTGGAACTGCTGTAAATCAGGCTGATATTGATGTTTCTGTTAATGCGATTCGCACCCGCCCTTTGGATGCAATTGCAACTGCAAAAGGTATTGTAAAGACGGCACCGTTAACTCTTGCAAACCTTACAAGTGACCCGGATCGTGACTCGGATGTCCCTTCCCTGATTTGGGAAATACGCCGTGAACGCCGGATGGAGTTTGTATTTGAACACACCCGCCTAATGGATATCAAACGTTGGAAGAAGATTAATTACATGAATGGCACTGCCAATCCTGATAACCTTCAGGGTTTATGGACTGATTTCCAGGCAGAATATCCGGAATGGTTAGTTGAAGCAAAAATTAGTAAGCTTAAAGTTAAAAAGGAAGACGGTACAATTGTAACTTATGATGGCACAAATGCTGCTGATATGGTTGGCTACTATATTCCTGAAAATGTTTCTGACAGAGACGCGTTTACTGATAGAGTTTATTTGGCTCCCATCGGAAATACTCAAATCAGCGAGTATTTAGATAAAGGTTATACATTAACTCAGACTCCTGGTTGGTAATAAACTGATTATAAACTTAGTGAGAGGCTGCTGCAGTTAATGTTGCAGCCTCTTTTTTATAAACTCAAAAGCTGAACATGAAAAGACTAACACTCGTATTTATTGGCTGCTTATTTGTCCTTATCGTACAGGCTCAAACTTTTCGATTTGCACATGTAACCGATACCCATGTTGGCTCAAGTACGGGAGCAGAAGATTTGTTGCGGACAGTAACTGACATTAACCAGCTTCCGGATATTGATTTTGTGATCTTGTCGGGCGATGTTACTGAATTTGGCTCCGGGGAAGAACTCTTCGAAGCCAAATCCATTATCAGCAAGCTCAATAAACCATGCTATGTGTTGCCTGGTAATCATGATTCAAAGTGGTCGGAAAGTGGAAACAATGAATTTGTCAAAATCTTCGGAGCTGAAAGTTTTTCGTTCGAAAAAAATGGATTTTTATTTATCGGTACGGCCAGTGGTCCTAATATGAGGATGGCTCCCGGATTGGTTCCCCGTGAGCAAATGGTATTTCTTGATTCCATTTTAGTAAATATGAAAAATCCGGAACAACCCATTATTTTTATCAATCATTACCCGCTCGACGAATCGCTTTCCAATTGGTACGAGGTCATCGATTTGCTGAAGACCCGCAATATTCAGGTCAGTTTATTGGGACATGGTCATGCCAATAAACTGTTTAATTTCGAAGGAATTCCCGGCGTGATGGGGCGTTCGAATTTGCGGGCGAAAAATGAAATTGGTGGCTATAACATTGTTACAGTTACTTCGGATACGCTTTTCTATGCAGAAAGAACTCCCGGAGTTGAAACAAATCCGGTTTGGTGCAAGGTGCCGCTCGGTAAACGTGATTTTAAAACTGATACAGTTAAATGGCAGCGACCTGATTTTTCAGTCAATACACAATTCTCGAAGGTAAAAACAAAGTGGCAATTTCATGAGAAAAGTGATATCGGAACAGGGATCTCCTGTTCGGGGAAAACTGCTGTATATGCCAATACCAAAGGCGAAATTGTAGCTATTGAAAAAAATACCGGTAAAACGATCTGGCGTTATCTAACGTCTGGAAAAATTTACTCAACACCCGCGATCAGCGGAAGTCATGTGGTTTGCGCATCAACCGACAATTCCATTTACTGTCTGAACCTGAGAACTGGTATGCCAGAGTGGATATTTAAAACGAATAAACCGATTGTCGCATCGCCGGTAATTGAAGAAAAAACAGTTTATATCGGATCTTCCGAAGGTGTGTTGCGGGCGATTGATCTTAAGTCAGGTCTTTTAAAATGGCAATTCGATCAGGTAAAAAACTTTGTGGAATCGAAACCGCTTGTTTATGAAGGAGCCGTTTATTTTGGCTCTTGGGGAAACGCCTTTTATGCACTCGACCAGCAAACCGGAAAACTACTCTGGAAACGAGAAAAATACAACAACCGGATGCTTTCACCTGCTGCCGTCTGGCCGGTTGCCGCCAATGGGAAAATCTTCATTGTCGCTCCTGATCGCCGCATGACTGCCCTTGATGCCGAAACCGGAATCGAGGTTTGGGATTCAGGGAAATACTCCTGTCGTGAATCGATTGGAATTTCAGATAATGGTGAGCAGATTTACATTAAAAATATGACCGAAGGTAATGTGCTTGCTTTTAATGCTTCATCCAACAAACAAGATCTGGCGTGGAAATGTAAAGCTGATCTGGGTTACGAAATTGGACCTTCGCCAATTGTTGAAAACAAAAAGTTCATTTTTGTACCAACAGGAAATGGAGTGGTCGTTGCTATCGATAAAAATACACACCAGGTAGTCTGGAAACATAAATTATCAAATGCACTGATCAATTCAATAACTCCAATCAGTAAAAATCAGATATTGGTGACATCGTTGGATGGGAGAGTGGCGTACCTGAAATATAAGTGAGTTTAAATTTGTTTTGTCAAAATTGAAACAGAATAGCCATGAATGCACTTACTGATCAGATTATTTCTGATTTATAGTGTTCTGATTTGACAGGAATCAGTTAATTTGTAGGATCAATAAAATCACAATATAGCCTGAAATGAAGAATGTTTTTCTGAAAATACTGCTGAATATTTTTCTGGTTTTTTTTGCCGGAATGAATGTTCACGCTCAGTCGTCAGGGTTTAAAAACTTAATGAGTGAGATTCAATCGGTTCAAAAACAATTTGTTCCGGATAAACGGACAGCTATCCTCAATGTTGAGTTTGGCGATACACTCAAGCCGGCATTAATCGTTTGGGGCGAAACCAATCTTCCGGAAGGGAAAACAGCGATTGTAAAACTTCTGAAAACCAAAGGAATTCAGTTTGTTGATTCTATCCGGGTTTTGCCTGATGTTTCATTAGGCGACAAAACCTGGGGTCTGGCTACGCTTTCGGCATCAAACCTGCGCGCACTGCCTGATCACGCTTCAGAACTGGTTTCTCAGGCATTGATGGGAGCTCCGTTGAAAGTGCTGGAATACCAGGATGGCTGGTATCGGGTTCAGACTCCTGATTATTACATTGGATGGATGGAAGGCAGCGGTTTGCAGCGCTTTACTGAAGCAGAGATGAATCGCTGGAAAAAATCGAACCGGTATGTATTTAACCTGATCAACGGAAATGCATTCGATTCTCCTGAACGCAAAAGTAGGATGGTTACTGATTTGGTCCTGGGCGATTTGCTTGAGGTCGAAGTCGAAACCCGGAAATATTTAAAAATCCGGATTCCGGATGGCCGTGTGGGATTTGTCCGGAAAAAAGATTGTCTTTCGTGGAATGAATGGACCAATAGTAAACCTGATGTTCAGGCTATGATTTCAGTTGCCCGGCAAATGCTTGGACTGCCCTATATGTGGGGCGGAACTTCGAGCAAAGCCATAGACTGTTCCGGATTGACCAAAACAGCTTATTATTCGCAGGGAATTATCCTGGCTCGCGATGCTTCGCAGCAGGCCAGGTATGGTGAACATCCCGATTTTAATAATCTCAAAAATCTTCAGGCCGGAGATCTGCTCTTTTTTGGACGCAGCGTACAGCATATAACACACGTTGGATTGTACATGGGGAACGGGAAGTATATTCACGCGTCAGGATTGGTGCGGATTAACAGTATCGATCCAAATGATCCGGCATTTAACCTCACTGCACGGAAAAGCTTGGTTTCTTCGAGCCGTATCCTGAATTCATTAAATACGGAAGGAATTATACCGGTGAAAGATCATCCGTGGTATAATAGTCTCCCGTAAATTTCCATGCGAAGTGGTGACCTTAAATAGGAACTTTGATGAATCGTGAAAGTAAATTGAACTAAAATTAATCGCAGCCGTTCTTTCATCCTCTTTTCAGGAAGGGGTGGGGTTGGGGCTTAAAATATTAAACATGGAATTTAACCGACGTAATTTTCTACGAACAACCGGAATAACGGCTTTTGCCGGAATAGCCGGAATTGAAACCGTTTTTTCTGCCATGAAAAAGAAGACAACTAAATATTCAGGAAAAGGGCTTGTTTTTCGCTTTTTACCCTACGATTTACAACTACGGCATACTTTTACGATTGCCAACAGTTCGCGCAACAGTACTCCGGATATGCTGACAAGTCTCGAATTCGAAGGAGTTACTGGTTATGGAGAAGCTTCTATGCCACCCTATCTGGGTGAGAGTGTTGAAACGGCAACCATGTTCCTCTCGTCGATTAATCTGAGCCAGTTTAACGACCCGTTTCAGATGGATGATATTCTTCTGTATGTCGACTCGGTGATGCCCGGTAATTGTGCCGCAAAAGCTGCTGTTGACATTGCTTTGCACGATCTGGTTGGCAAACTGATGGGACAACCCTGGTACAAAATATGGGGATTCGATCCGGCAGATACGCCCAACACTTCATTTACAATTGGAATTGATACCCCGGATGTGGTGAGACAAAAAGTTGCTGAAGCCACACCGTACAAGATCCTGAAAGTAAAATTAGGACAGGCAAACGATAAGCAAATGATTGAAACCATTCGCTCGGTTACTGATGTGCCGCTCTGTGTGGACGTAAATCAGGGCTGGACTGACAAACAAAAGGCTCTGGAAATGATTTTCTGGTTGAAGGAAAAAGGTGTTGTTTTTGTTGAACAACCGATGCCCAAAACGGCTATTGATGATATGGCCTGGCTGACAGAAAACAGTCCGCTGCCAACAGTTGCAGACGAAGCTTTGCAACGTCTTCCCGATGTTCTGAAAGCCAAAGGTGTTTACTCCGGAATTAACATCAAGCTGATGAAATGCACTGGAATGCGCGAAGCTCACCAAATGCTGACACTGGCCCGATCGCTTGGAATGAAAGTGATGATTGGTTGTATGACCGAGACTTCATGCGCTGTTTCGGCAGCGGCACAACTTGCGCCTAAAACCGACTGGGCCGATCTGGATGGTAATCTGCTGATCTCGAACGATCCGTATAAAGGTGTTCAGGTGGTGGATGGGAAAATTACCTTGATTGATCAGCCGGGGATTGGAATTACCAATATTCAGGATGTATTTAAAGGTTGAATGAAATTCAGGTAATTTTCAACGTGTGTTGATTTATTAATTCAATTTTAATGGTTTTGAATTACAACAGAGAAATCGCATTGTGTTTTGTTTAATAATGGAAATGCATTATATTCGTTTTTTTAGATCATATTGAAATAACTAACTTTTAAAACACAATCTATGACACTTCTTGGAATGTTAGGTCCTCAGGAATTAATACTTGTACTTGTGGTGGCTCTATGCTTTTTTCTGCTTCCTCTGATAGCTATTATTGATATTGTCCGAAGTAAATTTGAGGGGAATATGCAATTAATATGGGTGCTATTGGTTGTTTTTTTTAATATTGTTGGATCAATCCTCTATTTTATTATCGGGCGAAATCAGAAAATTTCACGATAGAAAACCAACCAAATAATTACTAAACCTATATTTGAATGTCTTCCTGATGAAGATGTCTGCATTCCGTATCAGGTTTATTCCTGACCTTCTGATTTGTTGTCTTTGAATCCCAACGTGTTGCGTATGCCGCTGAATACTGATTTCCACCAATAGTTTAACACGGAACGTTTTTCATCCCGCTGGAAACTGATTTCCTCCGGAAGTAGTTCTTTCCCTCTTGGGTTTTTCGAACTCAAGAGCAAATTGTTTGCTAAAAAGCTTGCAAATCCGGCTTCTTTGATATTCCCGTCTTTGATTTCAAGAACTGAAATCTTCAGATCGTTGTAACCAAAAAAGAGCTGACCGGTAGCACTTGCTTTATCGGCTGTAAAGCTGAAATCAAAACGATCAACCTGGCCTGAACGCATGGAAACCAAAGCCAGTGGTTCAAGTACCGGATTAAGTATTTGCATGTCAAATGAGCTTAAGCTTCCACTTGCAGTAAATTTATTTTCCGGGGAATTCATCTGGTAATTCATGCTTGTTTTTAGTTGGCACGAATCCATAACTGTTGCTGTTGCATCGATATTAAAATCCGGTATTTTCCCAGTCGAAGACTTCATGTTTGAAAAAGGTTTGATCCGGGCCCGTATGTTGGTAAAATTGATCCTGCCCGCCGAATCACCGGCTATTGGTTGTTCGGCGTATGAAACATCCGAATTAACCAGCATGAACGAATCGAGCATGAAGGGATATTGGAATGATTTAATGATATCCTGAAGCATTTCTGGTCTTCGGCTGTCGTCAAATGGAAATCGTTTGTCCCTGAAAATGTCCATGTTTAATCTATTTACTGACAGGTATTTGCCAGCCAGTTCTTCTTTTTCGAACCAACGTCTGATGTCGGGCTCCTGAATACAGATGGAATCAATTTTCCCGTTGAAATAATCGGATTGGAAACCTACCTGTTTCTGATGTTTTTCTTTGCTGTAATTCGGACTTATCCGGATGTTATTGGCCGAGAACCGATTGTTTTTTGATGAATAGGAAGTTTCACCAATGGTGAACTGGTAAAGCTTTTCCTGTTTCTTCAGGTTCGGAATTTTGAACGAAAAATCGACTGCATGCATAAATCCCTGCGGAGGTTTATTATCAATCCTTACATTTAATAAATTCATACTTACCTTTTCCAGAAGTTTCTTTTTCCCGCTTTTGAAAACAGATATATCCGCATTGTTTACCCGAAGCGTTTTGGAGGCGAAAACATCGGCAAAACTTTCGAAATGAGGGTAGAGGTTTACCTTGAACGGATTGAATTTCAGAGAATCAATGGCATTGTTGAACAGTTGAAAAACAGGTTCCTCGATGACGATGGATTCGAAGAAAAACTGATCATTCCGGTAGGCATTGTCAATGTCAAATCCATTCATCGCCAGAGTGGGAATACGCAATACAAACTGATCTTCTTTGGTGCTCTTCGTCTTTGGTTTTACAAGCAGTTGTTTGACCAGAATTCTTCGGTCTTCCGTTGAAAAAGTAAGCTCATCGATACTGAATTGCTGATTTTTATTCTTCGGGGTAAACTTAAACTGAAGCATTTCGCCTGTATATTCACCTGATTTAAATTGAGGTTTATCTGCTTTCGGATCTTTTTTTATGAGGATATTCTGCGCTTCCATTTTAAGGTCAGACTGTACCAGCAAATAAGGTTTAGTGCCCATTTCTGAAAAAACTTTCAGCGAACCATCATTCAGTTTGAACTGACGGATGCCAATGGATTCAATCTCTTTGGGTAAAGGAAATGAGACTTCTTTAATCTCTTTTCCTCCGGTTCTTTTTTGTTTCTGATAAAGCCGGATACTGGGAGACTTTATCAGAATGTTTTCAGCGTTAATTTTATGATCGAAATAAAACTCCTCCATATTGATGCCCGTGATCCTGATTTCCGGAATAGTCAGCTGAATATTCCAGATAATGGATGAGAAGTCCTTGCTGTTGGGTTCCGGATAAATTTGGGCATTGATCACAAAAACCTCTTTATTTCTGGTCGAAAATCCTACTTCTCCTGCTTTTACAACGTGTACATTATCCGAAAGATGAATGAGGTGATCACGAACCGAGAAGTCGACAAATTCAGAATAAAGAAGCTTTTTCTGTCCAAACTGTTCCTTGTTGATCAGGGTGTTTTCCAGTCCTAAAGTAAAGTGGTTGTTGAGTGAAATAGTCTTTCCTTTTCGGCTGTGATTGATAAGCCTGATTGTTCCATCCGGAATCATAACCTTCATCACGTGTATATTATCCAGATAGCTGGACAACAGTTCAAACAAATCTTCAAAATCGGCCTTGGGTTTTGATTGTTTCAGGAGAGCGAAATTTTCATAAAAAATTTGAGGTGATTCGATTTGCAGTGTATCGACGGTTAACTTTTTGTTGAAAAAGGCCTCGTGAAAATCGGCATTCAACATGGTCAGTTCCGGAATGGTGAACTCATACAATTCCGACCGGTTGAATTGATTGAGTAAATCTTTTCCGTTTTCTTTTGACGCAGGGAAAAGATGCAGATTTTGAAGGTTCAACTGGTTGGTCCGGGTTGAAATGGATAAGTTTTCGATGGTCATTTTATGAAGCTGATCGACTAGTTGCATTTTGTAGTTGTTGAAATTAAGCTCGATCTGGTTCGCAAAGAACAAGCGGTCGGTTCTCCTGGCGCTGATTTCATCCAAAGCAAATCCAGTCAGATTTAACCTTATAGTCGATTCTATGTTCCCCTTTTGTAAAACTCCTGTTCTATTGACCAACTGAAGTTTCCCTTTCTTCACAAAAACCTGATCCGAGTATATTCCTTTTACATAGCTGGAAATCAGATTGTAAACAAAGCTGGGATTTTCAGACTCCGGTTTTTTGTTTGATAATTCATTCTGGATAATCCTGACTTCAGGATTAAAAATGTTTATGCGCTGAAACACAAACCGTTTCTCATGGAAAGCCTTCTTGAAGTTAAACATATCGAGCCGGATACTGTCGCAATTGGCATCGATGGTGTTTTTTTGATTAACTGTATTGTTTCCTGTTTCCAGAGGATAAAGCTTGATGTTTTTTACCAGAATCGATTTTTCACGTGTCGAAAGATCGAGATTCCCGACTCTGATCCGGTGTATATTATCGCCAAGTGTCAGTTCATATTGCGAAGCTGAAAAATCAATGTTTTTAGCGTAAAATATCCGGCTGGTATCTTCCAGTGAAGTCGAATCGAGTAAAAAATCTTCGAGGTTGATCGTTATATTTTTCAATTCCTGCTGACTGGTAATGTCGGTTTGTGTTCTGAAAAGCTTCACCTGAGCATTTCTGAGTTTGAAATTTTCAATCCTGACACTCGTAAATTCATTTTTGATCAAATCATAGAGATCCAGGTCTTTAATTGTATGCAGGTTTAATTTCTTGCTCATCTCTCCGGGCCAGTATTCTATTTTTGCTCCGGTTAAAATCATTGAATCAATTGGGATGGCATTGTTCCGGTAAAATTCATTGATATGGGTGCTTGTTATTTTTGCCAGCGGAACAATGATGTGATACCTATTCTTGACTGAAAGTTCTTGATGGAGAGGTTTTAGCTCAATGTTATGAGCTTCAATGTAGGAGCGTTTCATCGAATAGGTAACCGATTCGGCACTAATCGCATGAATGCTGTCGGCAAGCTTATTCTGATAGTTCTGCATACGGATATAAATATCTTCTGCATCAAACATCTTGGTGAGATCGGGTAAAAGCACCGAATCAGTATAAAAATTAAGGATTCCGATGGTAATGTTTTCGGCATTTGACAGTTTTTTTGAATTGCCCAACAGGTTGTAAAAATCGAAACTTGCATTGGCAAGCTCAATCTTGTCTATCTGAATGGATTTGAATGTTTTGGTAACCAATGGCATCAATTCCTGTAAAATGGCGGTGGTATTGTTTTTCTGATCACCCGGACTAATTTGCTTGCCGTGAATGTTCAGTTCTGGCTGACTAATCAGAATTTCTTCGATCTCAAGTCTTTTCCTGATGATTAGCTGAGCCAGTTTGATGCCTCCAAACCGGATATTCGGCGACGAAAAAGTATAAAACTGTTTCGTAATATCGTTTTGATCCAGGGTTCTCATGACAGAGTCGGACGGATGGAATGAAACCTGATTGATATCGAAGCCCCAATGGCTGAAATTAATTTCCAGATTGTCGAACGTTAGTTCATATTTTCCCTTCGATTTTTTCTCAATAAAATCAGACAGATTTCTGTTTAGGTAATTTTGAGTTTCAAAATACATAAAAACAAAACCGGCTAGTACAATCAGAATCAGACCTGAAAGTATAGCTGCTGTGATTTTTAATATTTTCTTTCGAAAATTTGCCATCGTCATCGGTTTCATAAGGTTGCACTGAACGGGGTTCAAACAGAATCCATATTTGGTGTCGGCAATGTAAACAATAATACAACGGACAAAGTTACTTTTTTAATGAAACACAATTACACACGCTTATGCCGGAATTAAAACCAAAAGAAGGCAACTATTTAAAAAGTCGCCTTCTTTACTGATATTGTCTGTCTTTTTCAACTTATTCATGTTGCATTTATACACTTAACTCGGCAAATGTTTTTTCTATGATTCCAAGCGCTTCCATCAGTTGTTCTTCATTAATAATCAATGGAGGAGTAAACCGGATGATGTGTTCGTGGGTTGGTTTGGCAAGCAAGCCATTGTCTTTTAGTGCAATACACACATCCCATGCTGTAATTCCATTTGCTGAATGAATGACCACTGCATTCAATAGTCCTTTTCCCCGGACAGTTTCAATCAAATCCGAATCAATTGATTTTAACCGTTTCCTGAAGATTTCACCCATCTTTTCAGAATTGACAACCAGATTTTCTTCCCTGATTACTTCCAGTGCAGCAATCGCCACTTTAGCCGCAATTGGGTTTCCGCCGTAAGTTGATCCATGTTCTCCGGGTTTGATCGTCAGCATAATTTCATCATCAGCCAAAACGCAGGAAACGGGGAGCATTCCTCCTGAAATAGCTTTCCCAAGAATCAGAATGTCAGGTTTGACATCTTCGTGATCGCAAGCCAGCATTTTACCAGTACGGCCAAGTCCTGTCTGAACTTCATCTGCTACAAATAGAACGTTATGCTTCCTGCATAAATCGAAGGCTTTTCGAAGGTAACCATCTTCTGGTACGTAAACTCCAGCCTCAGCCTGAATCGGTTCGGCAAGAAAACCGGCTACATTCGGATCTTCAAGCGCCTTTTCCAATGCATTCAGATCGTTGTATGGAATATTGATGAAACCCGGAGTGTACGGGCCATAATCATTGTACGCATCAGGATCAGATGACATCGAAATAATGGTAATCGTACGGCCATGAAAGTTCCCGTTGCAAACAATGATTTTAGCTTCTGTTTGCGGAATTCCCTTTACTTTGTATCCCCATTTACGTATTAGTTTTAATGCAGTTTCGTCGGCTTCCGCGCCTGAATTCATGGGTAACATTTTGTCGTAACCAAACAATTTTGTCGTATATTCTTCCCATTCTCCCAGTACATCATTATAAAAAGCCCGTGAAGTCAGAGCCAGCTTTTTGGCCTGATCGGTCATCGCCTTAACAATTTTCGGATGACAATGACCTTGATTTACTGCGGAATAGGCTGACAGAAAATCAAAATATTTTTTCCCGTCAACATCCCAGACATAAATTCCTTCACCATGTTCCAAAACTACGGGTATTGGATGATAATTGTGAGCGCCACAGCGAGCTTCACGGTCCATATAATCCTGAGCACTTAATGCATCCATCGGTTTATGTTTTTAGTTTATAGAGTTACAGAATTAGATATATTTTAGCCTATTTCAAATGATTTTAGGCTGTTATTAAATAGTATTACAATCATAAAATAATGTGATGTATTATCAATTATATTTAAAGAATCATCCATGAACATAAAATTGGAATTTATTTGCGCAAAAAAGTATTACATTTACGGTGTTTACCTGAATATTGAATCTATTTCATGAGGCATTGTTTTCTTAAATATTATTTTTGGTTTTTGGTTTTGGTTCCTTTTCTTTCAGGATATACCAATCGAATAGAAAATCAGTCAGGTAAAGATACCCAAATCGACTCGCTCCTCGATAAGGCAACACGGATTGTAAATGTTGCTGCCAATCACGACAGTGTGATCATTCTGCTGAACAATGCTGATCATCTGGCCAAAACTTTAAATAATCAGCATCAATCCATAAGTATTTTAATTTTAAAGGGATTGAATGAGTATTACTTCAGTAACTACGAGGAAGCAGTTGTTCTATATTTCCAGGCTCTCGATTTGGCGGAACAATCACAGGACTCTATTCTGCTGGCAAAGACCAATCTCTATCTGGGAATAATTTATGATGAATTTGAAGACTATGATGGATCGATTGTTTATTTTCAAAAGTCACTTGAATTTAGTCAGTCAATACATGATTCAGCCTTAATTGCGAAAACCTTTCAGAATATAGCAATTAGTTATCAAAATAAAAAAGACTTGGCCAAAGCGTTGGATTTCAACGAAAAGGCCAATAATTTGGCCATGCTTCGGAAAGATACCCTGATGATGATTGATATTATCAATAATTTTGGGACTATTGCTTATGATCAGAAAAAATTGGATGAAAGTCTGGAGAATTATTGGAAAGCGCTGAATTTATATCTGAAAATCAATTACAAACAAGGTATCGCAATTGCATACAATAATATAGGATTGGTTTATCTGGATAAAAAAGAATACCGGAAATCGATCAATTATTTTAAAAAATCTCTTGACCTTGCTACCGAATACGATATGTACGATTTTACAGGCGATATCTATAGCAATCTGACCATTTATTATAAAGAATTAAAGGATTACAAAAATGCCTATTACTACTACGATAAGTACAATATTGTTTACGATAGTCTGGTAGGGGAGAAGAAGAGCAAAATGATCAGGCAGATTCATGCTAGATATCAGTTAGTGAAAAGTAGCCGTGAACTGGAAGAACTGAAAAATAAAAACCAGTTGCAATCGGATGCAATTGATAGCGCAAAATCATTTCAGATCTATTTGGTGGCAATTACCATTCTGGTTATTGTGTTGATGATTGTTACCTTTAACCTTCTGTTTAAAGAGAAAAAGCTTGCCCGGGAGTTGAAAATTAAAACCGGCGAGTTGCATGAACTAAATGTTTCGAAAGATAAATTTTTCTCCATTATTGCACACGATTTAAAGAATCCGTTTAACGTACTGGTAAGCTATACCAGTATATTAAAAACCGATCTTGAATTGTTTTCAAAAGAAGAACTGAAGCAGATCATTTCTGATTTAAATCATGCCTCTGAAAATGGATATGATTTACTGCAGAATTTGTTGGTATGGACTCGCTCGCAAACCAACCGTATACACGTTTACAAAACAAACTTTTTTTTAGTCAGCATTTTTGAGCAGGTAAAAGCCCTTGCCGATTTAAGTTTGATTGCCAAGGAACAGCAACTTTTGATGGAAATCGAGCCTGATTTGATTGTTTATGCCGATAAGGATATGATTGCCACCGTTTTGCGAAACCTTGTTTTCAATGCCGCTAAATTCTCACCTAAAAGTTCGAAAATACATGTAAAGGCTTGTTTGACAGGTTCAAATGTAAAGGTCGATGTAATTGATTCCGGAGTTGGTATTCCGGAGGGAAATATTGAAAAATTATTCGTGATTGATAAGAATACTTCGACTCAGGGAACCGAAGGCGAAACCGGAACTGGTCTTGGATTGGTTATTTGTCGTGAATTTGTAGAGAAAAATAATGGTTTAATCTGGGTTGAAAGCAAATTAGGTGAAGGATCTGTATTTTCGTTTACCCTTCCAATTGGATCAAATCTGAATAAAAAAGCATAATAAATTGAGTTTCCCGATTCAATTTCTCTTGACCGGTTTGACAAATCCAACTTATTTCCAAAACCGGATAATGGCTATTTCGCAAAACAGAAACAGGATGGCCAGAAAAATGAAATATTTCCACAGTTGCTTTCCATTGTTTAAATCCTGAAGTGCCTTACTAAAGCTGATAGCCGATGATTCGATCACTTGAAATTGTTTAAATCCATCTGCCTCAATCAGTTTTTGAAGGTCTTTTTCGGTGTAAAACCCGGGAATCGATTCTTTCCTGGGAAAGTTGTAGGATATCGACTGAATTATTTTCTTTCCGTTTTGAACTATATAATGTCCCGCTTCCTTTGGCATTTCATCCAAAATCAATTGTTTTTTTCCAGATCCAATGTTTCGGGGTGAGGTTACAAATTCATCTTTTGTCTGTGCGTTGATGACGGTTAATTCTCCCGAATTCAGACTTTGATTCAGAATTACAGGGTCATTATTTTCAATCGAATAGGCATATTTTTGTGACTCGCCGCTATTCAAAACCATGTTGTAAACAGTTGGAACAAAGATGATATGCCTGATGAAATTCAAATTCTGTTTATCGAGCGGAAAAGCAAACGTGTAAACAATTCCATTTCCGAACGAATGAGAAGTTAAGGCATTTTTGCCATTTCTGAATTTCAGAAGGGTAGTTTCAGCTTTTTGCATTTGATCAGAGAAACTCACCGAACCATTAATTACTGGCAGATCAGCTTCATCTTCATGCTTTTTGAAAACATCACGATAAAGGTCATTGTTGTAATTAATCTCCGAAATACCCATTGATATGGTATCATACCCAGCAATTGTATTTCCATTTAGCAAATCGAGTAAAGCGTTGTAATCCTCGTAGTCCGTCATTCTGTCCGGAAAAATAACCAAAGATCCTCCCTGTTCAACAAATGAAATCAATTCGCTTTTTAGTCCGGAACTGATTTTTTGATTGTTAATCAGGAATATGCATTGATAGTTTTTAAACTGCGAAATCTGAACATTATTTTCAGGATATTCATCGTAACTGATTAGCTCATCATCAGCGAATAATGCTTTCAAAAAACTTGATCCATTGTTCGCTGGGTTTGAGATCCCGAGTGCGTGGAGTTTTCCCTGAACATGATAACTCAGAAAGTAGGCATTGTCATAAATGATCGGATAGTCATCGAGTTCGATTTTACAAAGCTGAATTCCTTCTGAATTATTCGTATAATTCAGCTCAAGGATTAATTCCTCCTGTTCGGCAATGTTCATGTTTGAAATCGCCTTTAATGAATCATTAATCGTTAACCGAACCGGAATATTCTGATAGGCCTGATCAGAAAAATTCCTGATCCGGACAAAAAGTTTTTCCTGTTGTCTGATTTTTCTCCCGGGTATTTCGAACCAACAGGAGTCAACCATAAGATTGTTTGTCTTTCCGGCTTGAAAGGGCAGTAAATAGGTTCTAACAGTTGAATCAGGCTGAAGTGATTCAATATTTGTACTGTTTTTCTGAAAATCGGACAAAACATACAAGGTATTCTCTTCCTTTTTTACTGATGCTGATGTGGTTCGGATCGCCTGTGTGTATATAGCTGATAATTTTGGGGAACGGTGACTTTCTTTTATTTCAGTAACCTGTTGAATAAACTGATCGCGGTTGAGCAGAAACTGATGCCCGGGTGAAAAATCGCTTGTTAACAGATGGAATTGGCTACTTGCTTTGTATGAATTGGCAATCTCGATAGCCTTTAATTTGGCCTGTTCAAGTAATTGTCCTTTTTCTCCCTCAGCTTTCATGCTGAAGGAATTGTCAATATAAATGCTTACAACTTGCCGTGCTGTCTTCAAAGTTTGGTTGGTCGGTGGAATATATGGTCCACTGAATGCGAAAACCAGAGAAGCAATTGCCAGTAACCGGGCAGTTAAAATGAGTAACTGTTTCAGTTTTGTTTTTTTTCTGGATTCTTGTTTGATGCGTTTCAGAAGCTGAACATTACTGAAATATAGCGTTTTGTATCGTTTGAAGTTGAACAGATGGATAATTACTGGTATTGCCAATACCAGCAATGCAAAAAGAAAGACCGGATATAAAAAGCTCATGTATCTTGTTTAAATTCCAGAAGCAAAAATAAGAAAACAAGGGTCGATCTGAGCCAAAGGTGCATTTAGTTTATAAAAGACTGTTTAAATTTTATTCGATTGTTCCTTTAGGAACAAAATGTGGGTAGAAAAGGAATGAATGATGATTCCATTTTTGTCACGTACGGGACAAAACGGTAAATAAAAGTTAGCATTTTTCTACTCCTATACATTCCCAAGGGGAAATTTAAACAGCTTCAAAATATCAGGAAAAAGAGAGAGAGAAAAGAAGTAGCATTTGCTCAACTTTTCTCTCTCTTTCAGGATAATATTATTTTTATGAGCCTGATTATCCTTTATGCTTTTGGTGAAATTTTCAATACCTGGCCTATCTTTAGGCTGTTGGCTTCCTTGATGTTGTTCAACCTCATGATATCATGATTAGAAATGCCGGGAAATTTTTTTGCAATCGTCCAAAAGTTGTCTCCTTTACGAACTTTGTAATATACGTATTCATTACCAGATGATTGCTCCTTTGTTTTTACTGAACTGGAGCTCTTGTTTCCCGAATCAGTCACTTTAGCTAAAGCTTTGGCTGTTTGTTTTGTTTTAGCTGTATTGGCCAGATTCTGTGCTGAATTGATAGTCGGCTTTTTGCTGAGCGACTTCTGTTTTTCTGTAAAACTCATTTTACTGATTTTACTATAAAATTCACCATACCCTTCAGGAACATAAACGTAAAGTTTCTGCCCGGCTTTGATGAAATTATGATGAATCTTATTCCAGTATCTCAGATCATTCATGCGAACTTTGAACCATGACGAGATCACCCCCAGATTGTCACCTGATTTTACCGTATAAATTACCTTATCGCGTCCTTTGATGTTGCTTGAATTTTGTCTTGCGTAACTATTTTGTGGATTTACAATTTCATTATTGGGGAAGAATTCCTCTCTGCGATGATTATGTATCCTTGATTCATTGTCCAGATAGGCCATAATCTGCTCCTGTGGTAACACCAAACCGTATGGTTTATCTTTGCTGGCTGGAATTATATCGCGAATATATTGAGGATTTAGACTACGGATTTCCTCCACCGGAACGCCAAGTACTTCAGATATCTGGTCGAAATGGAGGTATTCATTAACCATTAGCGTATCAGTAATAATTGGGAAATCAGGAGATTTCGGGAAAATATTATGACTTTGGTAAAAATTCATCACGTAGTTAGCCGCAATAAATGCCGGAACATATCCACGGGTTTCTTTGGGTAAATGGTAGTATATTTTCCAATAGTCTTTTACATCGCCAGACCGTTTAATGGCTTTGTTTACATTTCCAGGTCCGCAATTGTAAGCTGCAATAACCAGGTGCCAGTCATGATAAATGTTGTACAAATCACGCAGGTATCTTACTGCGGCATCGGTGGCTTTTATCGGATCGCGACGTTCATCAACAAATGAGCTGACTTCAAGTTTATACATTTTACCGGTTGAATACATGAACTGCCAGAGTCCAACCGCACTTGCAGAGGAATTTGCTCCCGGATTCAATGCTGATTCGATAATCGGGAGATATTTTAATTCCATTGGCAATCCGTATTTTGCCAGGGCTTCTTCGAAAATCGGGAAATAATAATTGCCTAAGCCAAGCATAACCGAAACCTGTTTTGGTCTCCGCAGCGTGTACATGGTGATGAAATTCTTTACCGTATTATTGTAGGAAAGACTGACTGCTGACTGCATTGACTGCAACCTTTGGATGTAAACCGAATCGGGAAGTGATTGTTTCAGAGTGTCTGCTTCTGCCAGTTCTGTGCTATCCAAAAGAAATGCATTTTGGATATACCAGCTTTGAAGCATGCTGTCAAGTTTGTCTGTAAAGTATTTATTCAGGTTTTCGTCCGGAATATAATAGTATTTTTCGTACCCGTTCAGTGTATCAAGTGAAGCCACATTTATGGTACATGCTTGCCGAAGTTTATTCTTCTTTAATTCGGAGGCAAATGTATTGGTTACAGCAATTGCCAGTAAAAAAACTGTCAGTTGGATTATCCTCATAAGCTAATTTTAAAATGTAATTCTACAATGTATTCCTATCATTTTATTATCCATACACATTACGGGCCCCGGTGTCCAATTGATGGTTAAATCGTCACTGATGTCGAAGTTGAAAAAGTGAGCATCAACACTAGCATCGATAATGTTCGCCATGTAAAACACTGCGGTTCCAATAATTACCAGGTCTCTGTATCTTCGCCAGTTATCTTTTGCACCTTTCAATGCAGTGGTCAACTGCGAAACCTTTGCGTCTTGAAACAAACTGGGACTAATATTCAAATCCAGATACGAATTCGTGAATGGATCATTATCTACAATATCGGCATAAGCTTGTTTGTAAGAGTTATATACATCGTTGTTATAGTTAATAAAGTATCCTAAAGTTACAAATCCTCCGTAAATGATTGGAAGCTTCCAGTATTTACGATTGTAAATCTGGCCCAGACCGGGCATTATAGCTGAATAAATCGTCGCTTTCCGGGGGGAATGTTCAACTTTTGGTTTTATAATCTGGATTGAATCTGGAACTGATTTCTGGCAAAAGGCAGAAAATCCTGTTGTTAAAAACAGGATAACCAGAAAATAGCCGCCGTATCGTTTGAATGGTTTGATGTTTTTTTTGCTATGCATTTATTTGATCAAGGATTCCTAAAATTCGTTCCAGATCCTGAGTTGAAGTGAAAGGTATGGTAATCTTTCCTTTCCCGGTTTGATCCATTCTGAAATCAACTTTGGACTGAAAATATTTCGTCAGGTGATTGTGTAAATCCAGATATTCAGTAGGAAATTTCTCCTTTTTCCCTTTTTCTTCCGGCTGAAAACTATTGTTGTCTTCGTTGTAGTTTCTAACAATTTCTTCTACCCGGCGAACTGATAATTCATTCTTTAAAATCTCATCGTATATCATTAGCTGCATTTCCGAGTCTTTGATATTCACCATAGCCCGTGCATGTCCCATACTGATCGATTTGTCGACAATCCCTTTCTGAATCCGGGCAGGAAGTTTCAGCAAACGAAGATAATTGGTTACCGTTGAACGTTTTTTACCGACTCGATCGCTTAGTGTTTCCTGAGTCAGTTTACATTCTTCAAGCAGTCGCTGATAGCTGAGAGCAATTTCAATGGCATCAAGGTCCTCGCGTTGAATATTTTCAATAAGGGCCATTTCAAGCATTCCTTCGTCATCAGCAGTCCGCACATAGGCTGGTATAGCAGTAAGTCCGGCTATCTTGGAAGCTCTGAACCTTCGTTCACCTGCAATAATCTGATATTGATTCTGATCCGTTTTACGCAGCGTAATGGGCTGAATGATCCCAATTTCTTTAATTGAGGCAGCTAATTCATTTAATGATTCTTCATCAAATTTGGTTCTGGGTTGATATGGGTTTGCAACAATTTTTGAAATTTCAATTTCATTGATAGAAGAACTGAGTTCTCTGTTAGAATACATATCAGCACCATCAATAAGAGCACCTAAACCTCTTCCCAATGCGTTCTTTTTTGCCATAATCAAAAGGTCTTATTCAATAATTTTTTCTGAATGTTTAAGTTTTGTCAATCCGTTGTTTTGCAATAATTCGCGTGCCAGATTCATATAGCTGGCAGCACCTTTTGAATTCGCATCATACAAAATTGCAGGTTGCCCAAAGCTGGGAGCTTCGCTCAATTTTATATTACGATGAATAATCGATTCAAATACCATTTCCTGAAAATGCTTTTTAACTTCTTCCATGACCTGATTGGATAAATTCAATCGTGAATCGTACATCGTCAGCAGAAATCCTTCGATTTCGAGTTCCGGATGTAACTTAGTTTGGATAATTTTAATTGTATTTAAAAGTTTCCCCAATCCTTCTAACGCAAAATATTCACATTGCACCGGAATAATTACAGAGTCAGCAGCAGTAAGCGAATTTACAGTAATTAAACCTAATGAAGGCGAACAATCGATCAAAATGAAATCGTAATCATCTCTGATTTTTTCGATTACATGTCTCAGCACTTTTTCCCTGTTAGGCAGATTAAGCATTTCAATTTCAGCTCCAACAAGGTCGATATGTGATGGAATAAGATCTAAGCCCGGTATTTCGGTATTTAATATTATTTTTCGAGGATCAAGTTCATCTACAATACATTCATAAATGCTCGTTTTTACATTTTTTACGTCGAATCCAACACCAGATGTGGCATTCGCCTGTGGATCTGCATCGATAATCAAAACCTTATATTCTAAAACGGCCAGACTTGCTGCAAGATTTATAGCAGTTGTGGTTTTTCCAACTCCTCCCTTTTGATTAGCAAGCGCAATTACTTTTCCCATACAAAAACTACTTATTTAGTAAGTCCCAAAGTTAATATTTAAAATAGCAAGCGGTAGAATATATTTATTAATTAAACTTAATGGCCAGGTATAATCCTGATATACAATTTATTGTGTTTCTATTTATTTTAATGCGAATCTATTTCAACTAAACGCTATATTTTACCTGTTGTTGTAAATAGTACCTGGGTTAAATCAGAATTACAATATTCCGATCATTTCCAGATAATTAATAAATCAAATGATCTGGATTTTTTTTGCTTCTTTTTTTAGCTTTTCCAGATCAATCGGCACTACGCCCGGTTTTTCACAAACCAATCCGCCGGCAAGGTTTGCGAGTTGTGCCATCAAAGGAACAGATAATCATGCAGCCAAACAAAGGCTGGCCGTGGCGACGACCGTATCTCCGGAACCAGAAACATCAGCAATAGCGCGGACTTCAGCCGGATAATAATTTTGTTTTACTCCGTTTGTCAAAAAGACGCCCAATTCAGATAAAGTGATAAAGAGCAGGCCAATCTCATTTTCTTTTGTAAAATTTTCGGATACTTTTTTCAGTTCATCGAGGTCTGTTTTTTCGATTTGCAATTTCAGACCGTCTTTAAACTCCTTGCAATTTGACTTAAACAGATCAACTCGCTGGTAAATATTGAAATTTCTGCTCTTTGGATCGGCAACGGTAAGAATGTGTTTAGATTTTGCCAACTCAATTACATTTTTAATTATCCATGGAGTTATAAGTCCCTTGTCATAGTCAACAAAGATGACGATATCTATGCGTTCCTTTTCAATGATACTCTTTATTTTTTCGAATATTTTTTCTTCAAAATTGGAATTGATCAAGGTTGAAACTTCCTGATCAACTCTCGAAATTTGCTGACCTCCGCTGATTATACGGGTATTAACAGTTGTCATTCGGGTTTCGTCAACGAAAATACCATCGTTGATCAACTGGTTTTCGTGCATTAATTCAGTGAAAATATGCCCTTTATCATCATCTCCAATTATTGAAACGAGTATAGGAGTAGCTCCCAGAGCCTGGATATTGAGCGAAACATTGGCGGCTCCACCGAGTCTGTTTTCCTGCTTGGTAACAGTTACAAGCGGAACTGGAGCTTCAGGTGAGATACGGTCAACCTTTCCCCATAAATAATTATCGACCATCGCATCACCAATAATCAATACATTTAATTCCGAGAATTTGCTAAAAACCTGTTCTATATTGCCTCTTTTCACTTCCTGGGTTTTTTCGATGCGACAAAAGTAGCAAAATTAAGTACGAAAAAATGGTAATCCCAGTCAAATACAGAGACCTGTTTATAACACGAATGGGAACAATCCTTTACGGAAAGTTCCCATTCACTTTGGTCAACCCCGAGGTTTTCCTCAGTGCCAGATTACGGTTATTAAAACTGGCTGATCCATCCGGTTTCTCCAACCATTTTTCACAACCTTGAGCTTTCCTGTATGGCTTGTTACAGCTCTACATTCCAGCCGTTCATTCGACGCTTCCGGAGAATTGTCTTCCTGAACGAAGTTCCTTCCAAGCCTCCTTTTTATTCATCTGTTTTTGCAAACTGATGATCGGTGGAAAACTTCGACTGATCCGGAGATCATTCTTGTTTTCAGTTTGACATTAAAAAACCAAAGTTCTTCTTTGTCTCCTGCTTCTTCAGTACCAACATTTAAGTGAACGTTTTACTGATCATCCGTAATGTTGAAGAACCTAACAAAAAGTTTCGGTTCGAACTTCAGCTTTTCCTGAATGCGAATCCGGAGATCCGGATGATTGGGTTTTGGGTACATTTAAGAACCTTCTTCCTTCTCCATTCACTCAAAGCAGCTTTTTATCGCTCGTCTGATAAAGTAAATTTAATACATTCAGACCACCAAAGTCAAGTGTTTTTTAAAATTTGATTAAACGATAAATTGTCAGAAGTTATAAACAATTGTTAATAACTCGTATTTGTATGTAATTGGCTTAATAGTAGTATGTTGCATGGCTTTGTTTTGTTGAGTATTGAAGTTATGAACATTTTATTATCGCCGAAATTTCAATTGATGAATTGATCTTAATTGTTCAGCAATAGTTTGTATATCAGAATATTGGCTGATTGTTTTGCAATGCGGTTCTTAAACCTTCTTCCATTCGAAACACGGCCGTTTCAATACCATTTTTTTTCAGAGCAGCACTGAATCCTTCATTCATCATTTGTCCTGCTCTTAAAGGGAAATCAATCAAGGCAGGGTAGTTGGTTTCATTTTCAGGATGATGGTAAAACTCCAGGCAGGTATCCAGCTTGGTTGAAAGATATATTCTGCATGCCATAGGACGTGCAGCATAGACAGAACATGCATTATCCTTCAGCAATGGGCATGGAGCTTTATATTTCAGTATTTCTTCCTCCGATAACTTTGAAGTATTCGCATGTTTGGTTTCAATTCGGCTGATTAAGGCTGAAAGTTCATCGGAATTGAAATTCTTCTTTATTTTTTCAGATAGAAAATGTAATTCGTATGAATTGGCAAAAACAGCCTGATGATAGCACCAGTGGCATCCTTTAAAACAGGCAACTTCTGAATTTTGTCTTTTTGCCAGTGAAATAATCGAATCATTAAGTCCGTCAATTGCGGCATATAAGGATTCAATTGCAGAAAATAATGAATCGTTTGAGAATCCTTGCTGAAAAGCTGATTGAGCAAGCTGATACCCATCGGAATAAAAAATCCGGTCATTTTCGGTGAACTGTTTATTTTCGGTAGTCATTAAGCTGATTTATTTTCGTCAAAAATAATTTTAGTTTTTGGGAAAGGCTTTAATTTGAATTTTTATTTTTGAGACTCCGAAAAGATTAAGTTCAGTGTTGCGAATTTGTAGTTTGAATGTTTTTCGGATCGGACTCAATTAATCAACTCCTAAAACAAGAACCTGTGAAACTTCTTATTGCTGTTTTATTTCTGATCTCCACAATTGTTTTTACTGCTAAATCAGTTGATTATCTCCCTGTTCCATCCAATGATCTTGTCATTCATACTTATTATACACTATCGTACAACGAAAAATTCGAGCAAGCCAATTGGGTTTATTATACGTTGACTGATAGTATGGTTTTGAACGGAGGGGCGGAGCGGAGCAACAGTTTCAAGATGGATAAGATGGTTATAAGCGGATCTGCAAAATCATCGGACTATACTAAAAGCGGTTACGACCGCGGTCACCTTTGTCCCGCTGCTGATATGGGTTTCAGCGCGATTGCCATGGATGAAAGCTTTCTGATGTCGAATATTTCGCCTCAGACTCCGGATTTTAATCGTGGAATCTGGAAAGAACTTGAAATAACCGTCCGTAATTGGGCTACAAGAGAACACAAAATAATTGTGGTAAGCGGGCCAGTTTTTAAAAATAGTAAAGGTTCGATAGGTCGGGATGAAGTTCTTGTTCCCGGGTCTTTTTTTAAGGTGATTTATGATGAAACCGAAGAACCGAAAATGATTGCTTTTGTATTTCCGAATGAAAAAAGCGACCGGCCTCTGACTGATTTTGCAGTATCGACCGATGAAGCAGAAAAACTAACCGGATTTGATTTTTTCTCGCAATTGCCTGATGAACTTGAAAATAAGCTTGAAGCAAAAGTCCAACTGGCTGGCTGGTTTGAAGGATATAGCCAGGAAGAGCCAATTGCAGATCAATCTCCGGTTAACGAAACGCCGGCAGAATTTGATCTGAAGTATTATTCCATTTTAATTATAGCTATTCTTCTGGTAGTTCTTTTTGTTGCTTTTAAAGGCAGAAAAAGACGATAATCAGTTTGTAGGAGGAAAACTGAAGAGAGAAAATGTATTGAGAGCGGAATTAATCACAGTGTGATTGCTTTAGTTAGAGTCTGTCCATAGAGTCGATGATTTATTGATATGTTTCTTTTCCAAAGAAAAAAATCGAGATTTTCATTTTTGATTATTTTCAATAAGATCTGTTTTTCATCCTTTTTGTCCGTTTTTGTAGGTTTACTTCAA
>DASRMB010000005.1:0-114505 GCA_035648135.1 Prolixibacteraceae bacterium | reverse complement strand
CTAGTGTTAAGTTAATTGTGATATGACGGTTTATTTGTGTAGCTTTACAAAAAAACATGGTACTATACACAATTAAACTTAGCCAGATTGAAGTTGAAGAGCTCAATAAAGTGATCAACAAAGGGAGCCATACTTCACAAGTCTTTCGTGCATCATATATTTTATTGAATTGTGATAAAGGCGAATTTTCAGTAAATACAGAGATCACTAATGCAGAAATCTGCAAGATTCTCAAAGTAGGTGAAAGAACGATAGACCGGGTAAAGAAAAAGTTTATTGAAGAAGGGTTTGAAAGCGTATTGGAGAGGCGTCCCTCAATACAAAATTACATCAAAAAGGTCGATGGTGATATTGAAGCAAAATTGGTTACACTCTGCTGCAGCGAACCACCAGACGGATTTGCCAAATGGTCACTCAGACTCTTGGCCGATAAAATGGTAGAATTGAATTATATTGACTCTATCTCACATGTGACAGTGAGAGAGGTTTTTTAAAAAACGAACTTAAGCCTTGGAAAGTAAAAGGCTGGGTTATTCCGCCGGAACAAAGCAGTGAATTTGTAGCCAATATGGAACATGTGTTGGATATTTACAAGTTGCCCTATGATGAAGCATATCCGGTAGTTTGCATGGATGAATCGCCCAAGCAGTTGATCGAAGAAGTTGCATCAACTCCAATGATGCCAGGACAGGCAGCCCGACTGGATTATGAATATGTAAGACACGGAATGGTTAATGTTTTTATGGCAAATGAACCGTTAAAGGGTAAAAGACTGGTTGAGATTACGGAACACAAAACAAAAAAAGACTGGGCCAAATTTATGAAGAGAATAGCAGATGAAATGCACCCAACGGCAAAAAAGATAAGATTGGTCATGGATAATTTCAAAACACATGATGCTTCCGCTTTTTATGAAACATTTGTCCCGGAAGAAGCAAAGCGGCTCTGGGATAGATTTGAATTTATTTTTACGCCCAAACATGGCAGCTGGTTAAACATGGCAGAAATAGAATTACACGTACTCAATGGTCAATGTCTAAATCGACATATTGCAACAATAGAGGAAATTAAATCAGAAGTAGAAGCATGGGAAAATCACAGAAATAATAAAACGGCCAAAATTAATTGGCAGTTTACCAACGATAAGGCACGGATCAAACTTAAAAGGCTTTATCCGTCAATTTTAAATTAACACAATACTAGCTTTGTTTCGATTTGACGAAGTTCGCGCGGCCAATCGCTTTTTTGAAGCGCACTCCGGGCCGGAACTGAATTTTCAGATCTTTGATTTTCCGGTAACTGGTTTCTTCCGGAGTGGAAGTTCCCTCACTCGTCAGGTGCAGGCTGAAAGTGCCCAGCTCACCCAGTTTAACGGTTTGGTTTCCGGCGAGCAGTTCAGGAATTTAATCACTTAATCCGACAATTACACCCATCACGTCGGCACGCGAAAGGGTGGTGCGATGCTGAAGGATCCCGGCCAGATCGTCGATTGTAGCCCTGCTGCGTTCACAGGCACGTGCATAATACTTATAGTTTCCTCCTCCTTTAACTCCCGGTTCCGCCTGCCTGATGATTGTGTATTTGAGACTCATATCCAGTTAGGTTTTTGGTTTTTAACAGTTATCGTTTGATTTTTTTAATACCTGTTAAATTTAAATATAACAGGTATTAAATTTTGACTTTCACCCGCAGAAATGTGTCGGAACTGCGCTGCCTTAGCTTAGCGAAAAAGCAGCTAAGTGTACTGATGTTCTCATTGGTCGTGTCAGTCGTACGGTTTGTTCCGCTGGGAACAGCCTGAAAAAATATCGACCTCAGGCACTCATCACCCGGGAATACTCATCAGACCGGTACCGAAGCCTTGATTTCCGAAGAAAGGATGCCGGTCGTTTCCTGATCAGGATGCCAACCGGAGAATGTCCGCGTCTCCGGATTATCCAATCAGGCGTGCATAAAAACAGGTTTGGTCTCTTTGGCCAATACCATCAACTCCTGAATTTCTTTTTCTGAAATGGCTTCGTAATGATTCATAAACTCGAGTGCTTTTAAAAATAGAGTGAACTGACCGGGAGGGATTGCTGCGGTAACGTTTTTCGACAAGGTGTATTTGAGGGCCATTTTCATCAGTTCTTCATCTTCGATGGGACGGTACCACACATTTTTGAATACGAGTTTTTCATCCTCGTTCAAGGTCGTTAAGGCCATTGCTTTTAAGGCCAAAATTCCCATTCCCCTTTTTTCTGCTTCGGCGAAAACCTGCGGCCCAAAATTCCCTGCATTCCAACAGGCAAAATTGACGGGGAATAAAATGGAGTCGAAATCGAAATTTTTCATCGCCAGTAAAGCCGCATCAACCGAGTGTGCTGAAAATCCGATGTGTTTTATTTTCCCCTCTTTACGGGCTTTAACAATCGTTTCCATCGCACCGTTGGGGGCAAACGCCTCTTCCACTTCGGCCACAGACCACAACTCGTGCATTTGGTACAAATCGATATGGTCGGTTTGCAATTTCTTCAGCGAATCTTCCAAATCCTTTTGAGCTCCCACCGCACTTCGTTCGTGAGTTTTGCAAGCCAAAAAACAGTTTTTACGATAAGGTTTTAATGCCGGTCCCAGTTTTTCCTGGGCATTCCCGTATCTGGGCGCCACATCGAAATAGTTAACTCCCAGCTCGTACGCTTTGGCCACTATTTCGTTCGCAAAATCCTGAGGGTTGTCGTTCAGCATAATTCCACCAAATCCAATGACAGAAAGTTCTTCACCGGTTTTCCCAAGTGTCCGGCGTGGAAGTTTATAGTTGGGCGAAAAGTCTTTCCCAAAGTTTCGTATTTCTGAAATCGTGAATGTGGAGTTCTCGAAAGTCTCGTTGGACTTATGTGATTGGTGTTTCATTTCGTTTGAATTTAAAGATGATTTCTACTAAGTTAAAATTATTTGGGCTCGGTAACGCATACTGTGGGTAATGTTTTTGATTCTCTGGAAATAATTAAGGTTTATTTTTAATGAATATCGGTTTCTATACCTAAATGATTTGCTCCTGTGCCCCAATTTTTTTTGTCCTAACAGCAAAAAGGAATCAAAAAAAGACATGTCCGGTAGACTAAAAATGTATCGTCCCAATCTAAGTAAAGGAACTGAAATCCTGCTTAAACAAATATGCTTAATAGAAATAGAAATTCAGAAAAGTATTATATATTTGGTGATAGATATTAGTTATGGCAAATTTGACTAACAACACTCTTAATGAATTTCAAAGCTGAATGACAAATATAACAACACTTAAATTAGCCGTTATGAAAAGAAATATGTTTATTCTACCGTTAATTTTCCTTGTCTTTGGTTGTAACAAGGTTACGGATGAGATAATTATTTCAGAGAATATTGCTTTAGAGCCGTACATAAAAAGTTTGATCTTACCTGACACAGAAGTACCTTGTGAAAGAAGTAATTATATTCATGTCAATTTCAAAAACTCAGGAACTTCGATAATTCAGGAATTGACTTTTTCACAAGAGAATCAAAACATGTCAGTATGGCCTACCCCTTCAGATGCAGGTCTTGGCATGTCAATTCAGGGTGTGAATTTCAGTGATCAAAAGACTAAGGAAAGCTTGGAAATATCTTTTTATTTTAATACAAAGTCCGACACAACATTTAATTTATGTTATGCGGATTATTTCTTTGCAGATCCATGGAGAAATGTTGCTGGTGCCAACATCATTTATAAGAAACCTGTTAGTGACTCGGTTGAAAATTATCATTACTACTTGTACTTGGGAGTAAGTTCAAATACTAACTTTTTCAAAATAACATATATTGGAGCTAATCGCATTAACGGAATTTTCCACACTAAATGGCAAGAATGCTGTGGTGAAAAAACCACATATGATGTTTATGGTGATTTTTCAATTCCGGACATAAGATATTTTCAAAAATAAACTTTCCATAGCAGCTACCCGCAAGCTCGGCAGCAATGGTTTTCGATGTGCTTCTTTCCACTCAGGCTGCTTTTCGGCTTGACAGGAAATCGCCCGTAATCCGCCCCTGCGTATAGCTTCCTACGTTATAAGCCATTTAAAAATGAGACAGCAACTTAAGTTTGGGAGGAGAAATGACATACCGAAATCAATTGGAGTATTAATAATTGGACTGACTATACTTTTGGGTTGTGTGCAGAAAAGTACGAGTTATCCTGACACAATGCCCAATGATTTCAATTTCGTTTTAGACGTCGGACATAGTTCATATGTACTTGACACCTATAACAACAAACTGACTAAGGCTATAGATTGGGAACTAGACACGACAATTTCCTACCAATTGCCGTTAAATGAGAGACAAAGAATTTATAAGATTCTAAAAAATATTGACATTTATAAATATCCCGAGAATTACGCTCCGACATCGACAGTGACAATATTACCGACTGCTCCTTATGTGTTTGAGTTTACATTAAATGGAGTTGATTCTAAGATAAATTGGGAAGAAAATACAGAATCTGAGACTAAGGATGCAAAAGAATTAAGAAAATTGTTTTTTGAGGTTGTTAGCACTTTTGAGAAAGACGGTAGAGTCAAAAGTTTGCCAGAATCAAAAAGAGCATTTCTATGAAAACAGGTTATAACAGCAAAATACCCACAAGGCGGGTTTCGGTGCTTTGTTGACAGGAAATTAGTAAATTGACATGCAAATCTTCGTAGGAAGTTCTTCGGTTAAATCTCGCCCTGCTCGGAGCTACGAAAACGTTACCTGCGATACCGAAAAAAAACATCTAAATCGAATTTTGAAAAATGATTATAAGACAAGCAGAAATTGCCGACATAAAGCAAATTCAGTGATGGAAAATACGCTGTCAAACCCGAATTTAGTAACAGATGAAGATTGTGCGGATTTTATAACCCAACGGGGAAAAGGGTGGGTTTGCGAAATAGACAATGAAATTATTGGCTTTTCGATCGTAGATTTAAAAGACAACAACATTTGAGCTTTATTTTTAAGACCAGAATTTGAAAAGCAAGGAATTGGAAGAAAACTTCACGATATAATGCTTGACTGGTATTTTGAGCAAACAAAAACCAATGTATGGTTAGGAACTTCACCAAGAACGAAAGCTGAAATTTTTTATAGAAAAGCTGGATGGACAGAAATCGGTACTCACGGAAATAGAGAAATCAAATTTGAAATGACTTATGAAAATTGGACAAAGAGAAATTAACCAAATTGAAAATTCGTACTAAAAAGTATCACAGGTAATCAAAGTGTTTAAGTAATCAAAAAAAAGACAAGACTACGTTAGCCTTACTCGAAAAACGAATCGCCCCATTTCAGGTAATGAACGGATATCCATTTAATTTTATTCCTTCCGGAATCTGTAAATCGCCAATTAAATCCCCCTTATTTCCTGGCGTTTCAATTCCTTCGTTGATTAAACTGAGCTTTAAACCGGAAGTCAGGTTCTGAAATTAATGCGTGAATAATGTAAATCTTATCTGGGATTGTGTAATGTATTTAGTTCTATAAAATGTAATTTTAAGAAAATTTAAATCAAACAATCTAGGTAAGTTCCTGTTTTATTTATATCGTATTCAGCAAGATAAACTATTGCTGAATAAAATAAAGAAGGCAATTCTGAAATAACCATAAGAGTAGAGATTCGTATTAACCGCAAATGATCCGTCGACTGGCGGATGGCTATTCCATACCCACCTTCATGCAGGATATCCTTTGTAATCAGGATTGAAATACAAATGCTATCATGAAACATCCATGACAAGACCAAAATTTTGACACACAAGAGGATAATTATATGAGCGTTTCGGGTTGCGAGTTACGCGATATCGAAACCCGAAACTCGTAACAAAAACAAAAGAAACCTTTGATTGAAAATATAAACACATGAATCAGAATATCAATTTGAAATAATAATCATATGAAGAACAATCCTTTAAAAAAAATGGAAATGTTTGGTCAGTCAATCTGGCTCGACTACATCCGCCGCGATTTAATCACCAGCGGAGAGCTTCGGCGTTTAATCAAAGATGATGATTTACGGGGAATGACCTCGAATCCGTCTATCTTCCAGAAGGCTATCGCTGAGAGTCACCTTTACGACGAAGATATTCGCAAAATTGCTCTTCAGGGGAAAGACATTTCTGCCATTTACGAAACGCTCAGCCAGGGCGATGTACAGAACGCTGCCGACGAATTCAAGTCGGTGTATCAAAAGACTGATGCTAAAGATGGATATGTCAGCCTGGAGGTTAACCCTCATCTGGCCTATGACACTCAGGGTACCATTGATGAGGCCCGCCGCCTGTGGAAAGCACTAGACAGGCCCAATGTTTTCATCAAAGTGCCGGCAACCGCCGAGGGTCTTCCTGCCATCCGGCAACTTATTAGCGACGGGATCAATGTGAATGTGACCCTGATCTTTGGATTACCTCGTTACCGGCAGGTTGCGAAAGCTTATGTCGCGGGTCTCGAAGAGCGTGCAGCCCTGGGCAAATCCTTGAAAAACATAGCTTCGGTGGCCAGCTTCTTTTTAAGCCGTATCGATTCTATGGTTGATCCAATGGTTGAGAAATTTATTGATACGGTCAGTAAGGAAACTGCAACTGCCAGGAAGATTCAGGGGAAAGTGGCCGTATCAAGTGCGAAGGCAGCTTATCAGATTTATAAGGAAATCTTCGACACTCCCCGGTTTCAGAAACTGGCTGATCAGGGAGCTTCGGTACAGCGGTTGCTCTGGGCGAGTACAAGTAACAAGAATCCAATGTACAGCGATATGAAATATATTGAACCGCTAATCGGTCCGGATACCGTAAATACTGTTCCGACTCAGACTCTCGATGCTTTCCGTGATCATGGCAAGCCGGAATCCATGCTTGATCAGGATCTCAAAGAGGCCGAATGGGTGCTGGAGCACTTGCCGGCACTCGGGATCGACATCGATCAGGTGACTCAGCAGCTGGAAGATGAAGGTGTGAGGAAATTTAACGATCCGTTTGATAAGCTGATGGAAGCTTTGTCCCAAAAGTCATCGGTATAATTCGCGTCTGGTCACTCAAAGTCGCTTCGGAACAAAATAATAGTCGCCGCAACTGGCAACAAAGATGTTCGGCCTGAATCCGGAAGAAGTGGAAACCCGGCCTGAATTTTAAAAAAGAACTGTTTTATTCGTTCATAAAAAAAAAGATATTCAGATGAAAACAAAAAAAGGATCAAACCCCAAAATGGCTGACAAAACCAAGAAGGAAGATCAAAAGGGAAAACCCGCTTCTAAAAAACTTCTGAGTAAGATGAACGCGTATTGGCGTGCTGCCAACTATCTTTCCGTCGGGCAACTCTATCTCCGCAACAATCCTCTGCTTCGGGAGCCGCTGAAGCTGACCGATGTGAAGTCAATGCTGCTGGGTCATTGGGGTACCACCCCTGGGCAGAATTTTATTTATGTGCATTTGAACCGGATCATCAAAAAGTACGATCTGGATATGATCTATATTTCCGGTCCCGGTCACGGTGGTCCGGCACTGGTGGGCAACACCTATCTCGAAGGCACCTACAGCGAAGTGTATCCGGCCATCACACAAGATGTCGATGGACTTAAAAAATTATTTACCCAGTTCTCTTTCCCCGGAGGGATTCCCAGCCACGTTTCTCCGGAATGTCCGGGATCGATTCACGAAGGTGGAGAGTTGGGCTATTCGCTAAGCCATGCTTTTGGAGCGGTGTTCGATAATCCGGAGCTGGTTGTTGCCTGCGTTGTTGGTGACGGTGAAGCGGAAACCGGTCCGTTGGCAACTGCCTGGCACTCCAATAAATTTTTAAATCCGGTTACCGATGGTGCCGTGCTGCCCATTCTTCACCTCAATGGGTACAAAATAGCCAATCCGGCCGTGCTGGCCCGCATCACTCACAAGGAATTGAAACAGCTGTTTCATGGTTACGGGTGGGAACCTTATTTTGTAGAAGGAGATGACCCGAAAAAGATGCACCGGCTTATGGCTTCTGTTATGGAAAAGGTCATTCTTGAAATCCGGAACATACAAAAGCACGCAAGGGCTAAAAACGACAGCTCCCGCCCTCGATGGCCAATGATTGTGCTCAACTCACCCAAAGGCTGGACAGGACCGAAAGTGGTCGATGGACAAAAAATAGAGGGTAACTTTCGCTCCCATCAGATTCCTTTGCTGGTGGATTCCGGGCATCCCGAACATCTGATGCTTCTCGAAAAATGGATGAAAAGCTATAAGCCGGAAGAACTTTTTGATGAGAACGGTCGTCTTACACCTGAACTGGCTGAGCTGGCACCTGAGAGCAACCGACGAATGGGAGCCAATCTGCATGCGAATGGCGGCATGCTGCTTCAGGACCTCAATATGCCTGACTTTCGCGAGTTTGCGGTGGATGTTCCGTCACCGGGATCCGTTCATGCTGCCGATACACACGAGCTTGGAGAGTTCCTTCGCGAAGTCATTTCATTGAATAAAGAGCAACGGAATTTCAGGATATTTGGGCCCGACGAAACACTATCCAACCGTCTGAACGCCGTATTTGAAGTAACCAACCGACAGTGGGAAGCCGAAAAGAAAAAGAACGATGAATTTCTGGCTACCGAAGGTCGGGTGATGGAAGTATTGAGCGAACATCAATGTGAAGGATGGCTCGAGGGGTATCTGCTCACCGGAAGACATGGATTGTTTAATTGCTATGAAGCGTTTATTCACATCATCGATTCGATGTTTAATCAACATGCCAAGTGGCTGAAGATTTGTTCAGCATTGTCGTGGCGGAGAGACATTGCATCCTTAAATTATTTACTGGCTTCGCATGTCTGGCAGCAGGCTCATAACGGTTTTACCCATCAGGATCCGGGATTCATTGATCATGTGGTCAACAAAAAGGCATCTGTTGTTCGGGTCTATCTCCCACCCGATGCCAACTGTCTGCTTTCAGTCTGGGATCATTGCCTGAGGAGCCGTAATTACGTCAATGTCGTCATCGCGGGCAAATACCAGGCGCCCCAGTGGTTAACAATGGAAGAAGCCGTAGCGCATTGCACGCAGGGAATCGGTGTATGGCAATGGGCCGGCAACGATCAGGGCGCTGAGCCGGATGTGGTGATGGCCTGCTGTGGCGATGTGCCGACACTCGAAACCCTTGCCGCTGTTTCAATCCTTCGGGAACATTTACCTGAACTGAAAATCCGGGTAATCAATGTGGTCGATCTGATGAAACTGCAACCGGATACCGAACATCCTCACGGATTGAGTGATCCTGATTTCGATGCTTTATTTACGAAAGACAAACCTGTCGTATTCGCGTTCCACGGTTATCCCTCTCTGGTTCACCGGTTGACTTACCGCCGTTCCAACCACGAAAACATGCATGTTCATGGCTATAAGGAAGAAGGCACCATCACCACCTACTTCGATATGACCGTTTTAAACGATCTGGACCGGTTTCACCTGGTGCAGGACGTGATCAAACGGCTGCCACAGTTAGGCGCCGATGGAACTAAACTGAAGCGGTTGATGAGAGACAAGCTGATCAGGCACAAAAAGTACATCGACCTGCACGGTTTGGATATGCCTGAAATATTGAACTGGAAATGGAGCGATCACAAATGAAAAATAACAGTATTGCAAAGGACTTTCCTGTAGTTTGCGTGGGCGGTTCGGCTGGTGGCCTTGACGCCTATATACGGCTACTTAAGAATCTGCCGGCTGATATGGGAGTTGCTATCGTCATTGTTAATCACCTGAGAACGGTAGCCACCTTGCTTCACGAAATTCTTCCGCGCTACACAAAGATGCCGGTTGAATTGATCACGGAAAAATTAGACATCATGCCCAACCATGTGTTCATCATCCCTGAAAAGCGGGATTTGCACGTTTTAAATGGAGAGTTCCGATTAAAACCAATCTCAAAGCCTCGGGGATGGCCTGACGTGATTACGGTTTTTATGCGTTCAATAGCAGAGAACTGGGACGGCAAGCTGATCGCTGTAATTGTTTCCGGCTATGATGGCGATGGGGCAGCTGCACTGCACAATATAAAAGAAGCGGGTGGCATAACCATTGCACAGAAGCCCGAGACAGCCACACAACCGGATATGCCCGAAAGCGCGATAGCAAGCGGAAGTATAGATTTTGTTCTTGCGCCTGAAAATATCGCTCAGGAAATTATACGAATTGCGCACACGGAATCAGTGACAGAGTAATGTCTACCAATAAAGTCCCCTGAGCTACAAAGGTTCCATCGGGCCGAAACGATGACACCCCGGACTTTCATGCCGGAATCATGTGATAACGGGTATTTTAACACCGAAGAGGAAATATTGATCAAATTGTTCACCCTTTCGTTCTGTGCGATAGTTCGGCCTTTATGAACTGACCACTACTTATTCTAACGCTGAAAATACGTATATAAAAATGGAATCAAAACCGAATATTGGAGAAGAAAATCAGGTGCACGATAAAGAAATGATGCACATTGGTATAGCTGCGGACCATGGTGGATTTGAGTTGAAGATTCAGTTAACCCTGGCCCTCACGGTTGCCGGTTACCGGGTGACTGATTTCGGAGCCATGGAGTTGGTTGCAGGTGATGATTATCCTGATTATGTAGGGCCATTGGCCAGAGCTGTTTCCAAAGGAGAGATCACACGGGGTCTGGCCATTTGCGGCAGTGGAGTAGGTGCTTGTGTGGCTGCCAATAAAATAGCCGGAGTGCGGGCTGCATTAATCACTGATCCTTTCTCCGCTCATCAGGGAGTGGAGGATGATGACATGAATGTCATGTGTCTGGGAGGTCGGATCACTGGTTCTGCCCTGGCCTTGGAATTGGTTCAGATATTCCTGAAAGCTGATTTTAATCCGGATGAACGGTTCATCCGTCGTCTTGAAAAAGTGGCTGCATTTGAAAGAGAGAAGAAGCTTTAAAACGAGAATGCGGCATTCCTTTTCCTGATCAATAACCAGAAAAACGAAGTAAATAACAATTGGTGTAAATATGAGGCTATGCCGGAATTCCGCTTGTCTATGAACTGGAGGAAAATCTTCATCCCATCTGCCATTATTGCCTCGGCGATGCTGTCTAAATTGAGCAGGCGATGCAGGAGGCCGTAGCAAGCCAGGCTTCGTTAAAACAGTAGTCCAATGTGTGAATGATGTGATTTTTTTCAAAAAAAATTATGCTTATTTCCATTCAATAACTATTTTTCGCCTCTCATGATTTGATGCACTGGATATGGAATTACAACTGAAAGAGGAAATTTTCATAAGACCTATATTTCTTTTTTAAGGTTTGCTTATTTCGAACTCAGATTAACCCACTAACAGGACTTGATTCTTTATTTTACCCAATGAATATCCGGTTGTATGCCTAATTGATCAGACTAATGGAGCTTTGCCCCAAACCCTAAATCCTATTTTGTCTTAACACAAAATAGGATTCAAAAAAAGTCAAGGCTGAGTCCGCTTCACTTGAAAAACCAGCGTTCTACGGCTAAAATCGTTTAAACTTGCCTGACGGCTCAAACAGAAAAGATTTTTTAACGCCGTCTTTATGGATCTATTGATATTGTTGTGGGGGAAGTCGTTGGTATTGTTTCCCGATATGAAATGAAAACAGAAATCGGTCACGCGAAATCAATTATACTATCCTAAAGCGGGACGCACTTTTACTTTTTCTTCTGCAGAAAAATAAATAAATATTCCGATAGTTATCTTACCGCTGCCGCAATAAAATGCAAATAATCAGATTTAAATACTGGTCTTTCAATTGGTTCATTCTTTGATCGGAGCGAGTGCGAGGGCCGTCAAAACGCCCGGCTGAGGATTCGTTTTGACGGTCATCCCTGCCTGTCGCGTGCAGGGATTGGAAAAGGAAGAGCCAGTCCGGCTTGAGGACAAAACAGACTCAATCCCTGCGCGTCATTCTGCTAAGCCCACAAGAAATTAATTTGATCCAGTGTCTCCTCAATAATTACAGGATATGATGACATTCGCAGAGACTCTAAGGCACAAAAAAATAAGCATATTAAATTGTTGATAATCAAAGATAAATGGAAAAGAAGAATTCGATTTTATTAAGGTTTTTTTTCGTGCCTTTGTGCCTAAACATGCTCTTCGAAGTGGACTCAATGTGTGAATGATATAACTTATTTCAGAAGTTGTGTAACACTTTTATGCATCGGGAAGTGCAACTTTGCATTGGATTCAGCAGTTCCAATTCATTTCTTAAAACATTTAGGCCACGATGGATATCATGTATTATTTCATTCAATTACCGCCTTTCTTGCTTTTTATTCTGATCATTTCTATTGGAGGAATTATAGCAGGGCTAAGTACATATCTTTTTCGCAAATTTATTAAGGTTAAAATTCTGCGGTCACACAATGAAGTAACAGGTTTCCTGTTTTTATCATTAGCCAGCTTCTATGCATTCCTGCTCAGTTTTATCGTGTTTATGGTTTGGGGGCAGCTGAATGAAACGCGGGGGAACGTGAGTAAAGAAGGCAGTTCCGCCATGGGTTTATACCGCGACATTAAGTTTTATCCGGATACTGTTGAATCAAAACAACTGATGATTGTGTACCTTGATTTTGTATACAACGTTATTGATGAAGAATTCCCCAATATGGGCCGTATGAAGCCTAGCCGAAAAACAACGGAGTCTTTTAACCGTGTTTTTTATAAAATGGAGCACCTCAATCCCAAAAATCAGTTTCAAATCCAGTTGGTAGCCGGAATGTTTAATCATTTGAATCAACTGGCGACTTACAGGGAACTTCGTTCTACCTCACGGGAAAATGAAATTCCTTTTCCGTTGTGGTTTCCGATCTTATTGGGAGCAATCATTACCATTATTTGTGCTATTTTGCTGGATATTGAGCATCGGCGTATGCATGTCGGGCTGAATACACTCTTGGGTATTTTCATCGGAATGCTGTTTTTTATTATCATTCTGCTTGATCATCCTTATTCAGGTAGCTTGGGGATTAAGCCTGAATCTTATAAACAGATATTTACTGTAGAGCAGTGGAACAACGAGCTACATGTAGAAACAGCAATACAAAATAAATAAATAAATAAATAAATAAATAAATAAAGACAAACTATTCCATATATGAAACATATGACTTTGAACACAAATTTCATCACAATTATTCTGACTGGCCTTTTATCAGCACTACTTTTAACTTCCTGTGGATCGCACGAACAAAAAGCAGATGATGCTTTTGACCGGGTGAAAAAAGTAAGAATGTTATCCAATGACAGCAATTTTATCAGTGATGAAATAATTCAGGAGTCAATGAAAACAGAGCCCCTGAAGGAGCCTGAAAATCCGGATGAGTGGACCAGATATCAGAATGAAATGGAAAAGAAAATACACCGGAATGAAATCAGAATCAAAGAAATCAATAGTCTGGCTCACGCCAATGCAGGATTGCTTCGGAAAGTGACTAGTTTAGAAAACGACAACAATGATCTGAGAATAAAAATGGTTGAATACCATGAAGAAATGAAAGTGAAGTGGGAAATGTTTAAAGCTTCCATGAATCACGACGTAACTCAAATTAATGCTGAGCTAAATGTCATAAAAACAGAGAATAAGGAATAAAATGGATCACTCCCTTTCATCCCCGCCTGCCGCGTGCAAGGATTGAAAAAGGAAGATCCGGCTTCAGTGCAAAAAATTATTATCGGGATGAATCATTTTGTTCTCCCACAATAATGTTATGTGATTCAATAAGATCTGTTTTAGTATTTCGAAAATCCTCCGGGATTTAAATGAAATGCTTACCATTTTGACGAATCAAAATTCAATAATCGTTTGAAACGAAGTCAGAATGCGTGAATGTTATAACTCTTCACAAAAGTAATGTAACACTTTCCTTAAGAAACAAGCTCATCTTTGTTTTATGAAAATTTAGTTTTAACTCAAATTCATACTATGGGAACGTTAAAAAATATTCAGGAAACTGATGGATGCATGAATGAAGTAATTCCCCAAAAAGTAAGAGTTGGCAGGGTATTAAATTTATTTCTTGTCCTCTTTATGTTGTCATGCATGATCGGCTTGTCCTCTTGTGCTGTAGGTGTCCGCACTCCACGACCACACAGAACCGGAATTGTTATTGAAAGTCATACCCGGTTGCGTCCTGAGCGCAGGGAACGTCATTACCGACATGTTCATCATTCCCGCAAAGAGCGTCATCATGATCACGACTAATTTTTGTTTGGCTATCGTAAATGAAACCCATCCTCAACTGAAATTTAATTTTGGTTGATTCCAATAAACTAATCAATAAAGGAGAATGTTATGAGCCTGAGAAAACTTACATCCGTATTCTGTCTTGTCGCGTTTATGGTTGTCCTGATGGCCTGTGACAGTGGTCATGGAATGATAAGGGAAAACGGGTCGATGACCATGAATAATTCGAATTGGTCGCTGATAATGATTGGGTTAGGTTTTGGCTTACTGATTGGTTTACTGATCTGGCTGGTGGCTTTCAGAAAAAAAGAGTAATCACTTTCTCCTGTATTTGAGATAGAGAAAAACCGGATTTTGAAGAAAGAAACAAACCCGGCCCACATTTTGTTAGGTGTATGCCTCTTTCAATCAGAGTAAAAATGGCCTTCACAAGCCAAATATTATCTCTGACGATATGGAGGAAACAAATATTAAATTCAGTAATTATTAAAACAAAAGACATGAAAGCAAAAATTACGACAATTTATTTGTTCTTCGCATTTTCCATCCTGATTTTTACCGGATGTCAAAATGAGGGAACTCAGGGCCCGGCAGGACTCGACGGACAAAATGCTGCTGTATACTATTCCGAATGGTTTTCTCCCTCCGACTGGTCAGGTAATTCGGGTGATTGGTATTTTGATGCCATTGCTCCTGATTTAACCGCGGATGTTGTTGAGAATGGAGTTATTCTGGCTTACGTTTGGCTGGCCGACGATATCTATGAAGGTACCACAGTAAGACCTTTGCCGGCTTATGCCGTTGGGGCAAACTGGAGTTTTTTAGTTCATGAGTATGGAAGTATTCAGTTTACTTCTGATATGGATATCGTACCGCTGACAACTGGTAATAGCTTTCGGTTCATTGCCATTCCAGGAACTGACCCGGCATTAAAATCAGCCTCATTAAAGAACAAAAGTGAGCAGGAACTGAGAGATATGCCATACAAAGACGTTTGCAAATTATTTAATATCCCTGAATAACAGAAATAGTTCATCCTTCAGTGAAATTAAATCATGGAACAACAACTGAATTGTAAAATTAGCGTTCAACTCTGGATTAATAATTTAATCCTATCTAAAAGATAATAAGCATGTTAAAAGTAATGAATAATTTACCCGGCAATGTTCTGGGTGTTTCAGCAGAAGGGAAAATAACAGGAACAGATTATGAAACTGTTTTAATTCCTGCAGTGGAAGAAAAATTGAGAACAAACAAAAAAATCAGGATGATCTATCAGCTTGGAAATGATTTTTCAGGATTTGAATTAAGCGCCATGCTGGATGATGCCAAGATGGGAATGAAACACTTATCTGCCTGGGATCGGATTGCATTGGTTTCTGATCATGAGATGATCAATACATTTGCGAAATTCTTTGGTTATATGTTGACTTGTGAGCTGCGTATATTTAAAAATGTTGAGTTGGAAGAAGCCAGGAGATGGGTCTCTGAACAGTAAAGTCAGGTACGATACTGACAATCAGCATTTGTCTGAATAAGGGATTCAGGAATGAATTATTTATTCCTGAATTTGCTGACGATAACTTGTGGCTTTACTCTTCCGGAGAAGTTTGCATTTTGGGTGTGAACTTATCCAATTGAAATTCTGAAAATACTTCAGGATACCTAAGCGAATATGTAAAAAATGTAACTTATCACTAAAGTTATGTAATACTTCCCGGAAGCAAACATTTAACTTTATCCTGTTCTTAAAAAATCAGGCACACCTGTTCCGCCAGATGCGGGAAATATAAAAAAAATACAAGATGCAAAAAGATAAATTAGAAATGTTGGCTTCTGAAAGAAGCAATCCGTGTATTACTGTTTCAATGAACACGCCACAGAAATTCCCAAATAACCAGCAAGATGTTATTGAACTCAAAAAACTTTTTAGAGAAGCATATGAGCATGTGGCCAAAGAATTTGGGCAATATCCGGTAAGTGGATTGCTTGAAAAAATTGATAATCTGGAAGAGAAAAAAATCTTGAATTATAATTTGGAAAGTATTCATATTTTTATATCTGATTCAACCACAGAAATAGTAAAATCATCATGGCCAACTTTGCGAAATGTAGTTTCTGTTGCTGAAAACTTTGTGATTAAACCACTAATTAAAGAGTTTAACCGCCTGGAAGAATATCTTATTCTTGTCCTTTCTCAGTCAGAGGTTCGGTTGTTGCATGCCATTAATGATAGTATTGCTAAAGAAATAAAGGATGAGGAATTCCCCTTTGCCGAAAGCACATATTTAGAGATCGATCAGGATAAATCAAGCGATGCGAAACAGGCTGATAATAAGATTCGTGATTATTTCAATCAGATAGACAAAGCACTGGTTAAAATTCAAAATAAAACAGGGATGAATATTGTTGTGGTTTGTACCGAAGACAATTGGAGCAGCCTGATGCAGGTTGCCGACAAACCTTCCATTTATTATGGGAACTTCAGTATGATCAACAATGATACAACAAGGCATTCGATTGCATCTGATGCCTGGCAAATTGTAAATGCAATTCAGGAAAAAGGCAGAACGAGGGCCATTCAGGAAATGAAGGAAGCGAATGGTCACGGCAAGGTTTTAACCGATTTGTCGGCTATTTTGCAGGCAGCAATTGAAGGCCGGGGCGATTTGCTGATTGTTCATGATGATTACCACCAGGCGGTAAAAATGACGGGAGAATATTCGTTCGATTTAGTTACTGATGTTACCAAGCCTGAAGTAATAGACGACATTACAAGCGATATGGCATGGGAAGTACTATCGAAAAAGGGTCGTGCAATATTTACAAATCAGGAAGAATTTAAATCGTTAGGAAATATTGCGCTGAAAGTCCGTTATTAATAGGCCAACAAAAAAAGGATTGGTATCCTTTTTGCCACTGTTCACCGGATTTTTCAAACTAATTATTCTTACACGAATGGAAGAATTGTACTCGTTTGCCAGTCAGGATTTATACGTTTAAAAGGAATACCGCTATGAGAGTTTGCCTATATTTTACCGTCATACTTTTGCTCATGAATTTTCATGTTCACGCTCAGGAGATAATGACTACACCCATCAAACCAAATACTGCTTTTAAGGCGGGAGAAAACCTTACTTATCAAATCCGTTATGGATTTATTGTAGCCGGTATTACTACGCTTTCACTTAACGATGAGATTTATAATAATAAAAAGATTTTTCATGCCCGAACACTTGCGCAAACTACCGGATTAGCTGACAAGCTTTATGGAGTAAAAGATATTTACGAAAGTTGGTTCGACAAATCGAACAACCTACCCTACAGGCAGATACGCAACATCAGCGAAGGTCACTACCGAAAATACAATGAAGTTACCTACAACCGGGAAAGCAACACTGTTAATTCAACACTCTCCGGCGTACATCAGGTTCCGGAATTGATTCTCGATTTATCTTCAGCCTTTTATTACATCAGGCGAGTTGATTTTTCGAATGTAAAAGAGGGTGATGTGCTTTTTGTAAATATGTATTTTAGCGACGAAATATTTCCTTTTCGTTTTATTTACAGAGGGAAAGAGACCATCAGAACCAAATTCGGGAAAATTAATTGCCATAAAGTTTGTCCGGTGGTTGAAGTGGGGCGCATGTTTAAAAATGAGGACGATTTATCGGTATGGTTTACCGACGACGACAACTGTCTCCCCGTTCTGGTTAAAATGGATATTCGGGTTGTTGGCTCAGTTTTATTAAAGCTTGTTGAATATAAAAATATTGCAAACCCCTTGGTATTTGACAACTAAAAAGTCCCTCAGCATAAAAACTGCAGTTTCTAAACGAATAACCGGGAGATGATGGGGAAACAATAGTTTTGGCTAAAACCAATATTGTACAATTCATTTTTCAACGGCATAAATGCCGTTGCTATTCATAAAAGTCAACAGGTGGGTATAATTTGATTTAGGTTCTTTTCATCGGGTTATGAATAGCTCCGGGCTTTAGCCCGGAGAAAAGAAGAATGGGAAAAGCCGTCCGTGCGAAAATGACATTCAGGGAATTAACCTTCTTTCGGACGAAACAGAAACGACCTTAAAAAAGCAGTTACAGAAGAGTCCATCAGTATGTTAGCATACAGCCCATAAAAGAATAACTGGCGGTCTTCAGCACCAGAGGTGCGAAATATTTGTAGAAAGAGATAATAAGAAAGTGAAAAACGTCCGCGGTATGCAGCTGAACAACGCTTCGACTTTTTTTCGGACGGAATTGCATCGGTTTTAAAAAAGTAGTTATATAAAAGTTAAATAAACGGACAATCATAAATTAAAAATTCAGGAGACAATCATAAAGAAAACTTTTCATATATGAGATTGTTGTTTTGTGAGTCTGTACTCTTGTCGAAAGACATCAGGTTAAGCACCTAATATTAATAAATAGAGGTTGATACGTAAATTGCAAAAACCTTTTTTTGAAAAAAGAAACACATGAAACGAGCCATGAGAGAAAGCCTCACACACAGGAGGATGATTATAATGGCTAGTTCCATCTGGCAAATAAAAAAAAATATAAACACATGAAAAAGATCTTATTTTCAGTACTTATCGCCAGTCTTTTAGCAGGATGTGCGTTAAATATGGTAACTGGTCGTAACCAGCTTAGTTTGGTGCCGGAATCACAATTGCAGACAATGGCTATTAGTCAGTACCAAACATTTTTAACGGAGAACAAGGTGTTAAGCTCCGGAAATCGTGATGCCGCCATGATCGATCGTGTCGGTGGACGGATTGCAAATGCAATTACAACGTATTATAACAACAAGGGTCAGGGATCGGTGCTCGATGGGTATAAATGGGAATTTAATACCGTCGACAGCCAGGAAATTAATGCCTGGTGTATGCCTGGTGGAAAAGTGGTTGTTTATACTGGTTTATTGGCTGTAACTCAAAATGAAACAGCTCTTGCAATTGTCATTGGACATGAGATTGCGCATGCCGTTGCAAAACATGGCAGTGAAAGAATGAGTCAGGGATTGGTTCAGCAATTGGGAGGTTCTGTTTTGGAGGTGGCTTTAGCCCAAAAGCCACAGCAAACAAAGGATTTATTTATGACATCCTATGGTATTGGAAGCCAGATTGGCGCTATGTTGCCCTGGTCCAGGCAGCAGGAAACGGAAGCTGATCAGTTCGGATTAATATTTGCCGCAATGGCTGGTTACGATCCTCAGGAAGCTATTCCTTTTTGGCAACGAATGTCAGAAGTGGGTGGAGCAAAACCGCCGGAATTTTTAAGTACACATCCTTCCGATGCAACAAGGATGAGAAAGTTGCAGGAATTTATGCCGGAAGCCCTGAAATATTATACTCCACGAAATTAAGGAATACCCCAAATGGGAAGGAATCAGAATGATCCGCGAAATAAAGCGGATAAATATTCGGGATTAATCATTGTATCTACCTTACTGCTTGTGTCTATACTCTTAAGCTCATGTCAGGCCGTTGCTGAAATATTTAAGGCAGGCATGGGCTTCGGTATTTTTATTGTTCTTGCAGTATTTGTAGTTATCGCTTTTTTTATATTGCGGTTACTTAAAAAGTAAGGTGTTAAAGATATCTTTCAACACAAATCTTGTGTAACACTTTCCGAAGCGAAAATTTTTACCTTTGTTCAGTGGAAACAACGACACAACTGACCCGTCAGAAGCGGAGAAATAATAAAATCTGAAAAATGTATAAAATAAGAAAAGGGATTATCCTGTTAACGATGCTGGCCGGGGTGATTTTGCTGGTAAATGGATGTGGTAAAGATGATAATCCTACTCAAAATACGACGTATTCCCTTAATGTTACAGATGTGCTTGGAGTAAACGGAAGAGTCACTTTCACCGAGACGAGTAATACCACCACGACTATTGATATTGTGCTGATCAATGCCACTTCCGGTATACATCCTGCGAACCTGTACATGTATTCGGCAGTTGAAGATGGTGTCGTTGTTCAAACACTGAATCCTGTTGATGAATCGGGGAGAAGTACCACTTTGGTAACGACAATGTCTTATCGCGATTTGATCGCGTTCGACGGTTGTATCCGGGTGCTTCAAAGCAACAGCGAACCAGAAGTGATTCTTGCGCAGGGTGATATCGGCGGAAATGAAAAAACGACAACCAGTCAAAGTTATACCTTGAGTTCAACTGGAGTGTATGGTGTGTCCGGAACTGCATTATTCGAAAAAAGAGTAAATGGGAATACACTGGTGACTATTTCACTTTCAGGCACTATTGACAATGGTGATTATCCTGCAACAATTAATCTGGGTTCAATCACTTCAGTTGATGAGGGTACTATTCGGAAAACACTGAATCATGTTGATGGAACTACCGGTAAAAGTTTAACCAATATCCGGAAACTTGATAGCGGAATTAGTATCACCTATACGAATTGGTTAGAATACCTTGGTTATATCAATATTCTTCAATCGCCAACTTCAGGTACGATTATTTGCCATGGCAATATTGGTTCCTTAGGTTCAAATTAGTCTGCTTTAGTAACTTAATCTAACTCCACCCACAAGTTTCATTTTGACGCTTGTGGGTGTTGATGTGTGAATAATGTAACTCTTTCTTCTAATTGTGTAATTTTTTTCTGCCTGAAAGTATTGATCTTTGTGACCATGTTAAATAAGTAATAAATCTCTTTATATGCACCACACTGGGAAAAAAACAGGTATTTTCAACTTAAAAATAATTCTCTTTACTGTCCTTTCGGGCTGTTTATTTGCCCTTAGTTGTGCACAACAACCCAGGCCGATGAAAATCACCACTGAAAATCCGCTGGCTCAGAAATTTTATGCCAGCAATAATAACAACCAATTTTGGTTTTCTTCGAACAATAATATCAAAAGAGCTAACGAATGGCTTGATGCCATAGATTCGGCAGCTAATTTTGGTTTAGTTTCAGATCAAATTCAAATCAAGGAGGCACGAATTGCTTTGGAAGAGAATAACCAGGCAGACACTGTATTGATAGACGCGAAAGATCAACAGATAACCGGTTTGGTCTTAAACTTCATCAAAGAACTTCAGGAAGGCAATATTAAGTTAGATTATGATGGAGTAAGCACTCCAAGGGATTCCGTTTATGCTTCTCAGTTACTGAATTCAAAACTCAGCGAATCCGTTTCAGATATGATTGACCGGCTCGATTGTAAAGATCCTGATTATGTGGTTTATAAGAAATTTCTGAATGATTCCCTTACTGAGGACAATACCTTGAAATACAAAACAATACTTCTTGCAATAAATTACCGGAGGTACCTCTCGCTTAATAGTCATTCGGAATACATTGTGGCGAATATTCCTGCGGCTGAAGTCGAATATTACCGAAACGACAAACCCGTGCTTAAAATGCGTTCAGTTGCTGGTAAGAAGAAAAACAAGACTCCTACTATTGCCTCTTTTATTACAGACATTGTAACCTTTCCATACTGGCATGTACCTAACTCAATCGCATCCAAAGAGTTGTTGCCCAAAGTACAAATGGATGAGACTTACCTCGAACAAAATAACTTTGAGGTGGTTGATGCAAATGGCAATGTGGTTGACGATTATGATTTAGAATGGGCCGACTATACTGAAAAAACCTTTCCTTATTTCTTTCGGGAGTCAACCGGTCCAAACAATTCACTGGGTGTTTTAAAGTTTAACCTGCAAAATCCATACAGCATCTACTTACACGATACCAACTCGAAATGGGCATTTGAAAAAGATTACCGGTTTTTGAGCCACGGTTGTATCCGTCTGGAAAAGCCTGTAGAACTTGCTCAGTTGCTGGCTGGGGATAAGATTGATACAGCTGCATTAAAAACCGGAAAGCAAAATACCGAAACACAAACGATAATGCTGGACAAAAAAATACCGTTGTTTATTATATATATGCCCGTTAAGCTTGTCGGGCAACAAGTTAATTTCATTCCGGATGTTTACGGTTTAGTTAAGTAAAGCTGATTGGCTTATATAATCCTTATTCGGATTATACAGAAACAAACAGGTTCCTCCTTGAATGGCATCAATTATTGGTTTATTCATTTCAGGAGGAACCGACGGACAACCATAACTTCGGCCGAGTCTTCCGTATTTTTTAATGAAATTTTCTGTGGCATATTCAGCTGCATGCATAATAATTGCACGTTCAACTGCATGGTCATTAAACCCTTTTTCAACACCATTGATTAACAGCGAAAAACCGGTATGTGATCCTACAATAGAATGTTCTGTAATGTAAAACCCCAGACTGCTTTTATGAGAACCTTCTTCGTTCGAGAAAGACCTGGCATACTCTTCTCCCGTGTTTCGTCCATGAGCTACATAGGTATTGAATAGTAGTTTTTTGTTTTTCAGATCGATAACATACAATCGTTTTTTGTTGCTCGATTGCGAATAGTCGGCGATTGTTACAATATTTGGATTCTGTAATTTACCATTGATGTCAAGTTTGTTCAAACCTTTGATTGCCAGATTAAATACGTCTCTTGATAAGCCCGAATCAGCTAAGTGTACAAAAGTGTAAAGGTCATTATTGACTACTTTTTCTGATTTAAATTCGGTAATACCGGCATTGTTTACAGCTGGTATTAGAAGGAATAATACATAAATTATTATTTTTTTCATGCGACAAAGGTAAGTTAAAATATGAATCTACTCCCCTATTTGATTTTTAGCATTCAGGGAGTCAACTATTTATTGAAATGGGTTCTGTTAATAAATCAGACTACTTTAAGGCGTACCGTGGCCTATTGGGGTGAGTTACATAAATATAAGGATCGTCTCACGGATGGCTTAACACACTGTTAATCTGTATTTCGACCTGAATCTATTTGGAGAAATGAGTTGTCCGGAAATAACATTTTCCCGGAACTGATTTCCCGGAATAGATTCAAATTCGAAAAATCCAAATCGCATATATTCAAAGAAATAACAAGAATAGTATGTTTTTTTATAAAATAGTTGAAATGATATGTGGTATCTAATTTATAATACATATCTTTGGACAAAATTAATATTAGAATAATGAACAAAGGAACAGTAAAATTTTTCAACGATTCAAAAGGATTTGGATTTATTAAAGACGATGCATCAGACAAAGAATATTTTGTACATGTATCTGGTTTGAACGACGAAGTTAGAGAAAACGACGAAGTAACTTTTGACCTGCAGGACGGGAAAAAAGGATTAAATGCCGTAAATGTTAAACTAGCATAGTTTATCCATTATAAATGACATTTATTATCTAAAGCCTTACGTAAGTAAGGCTTTTTTTTTGCCCTCCTTCCGCCATATTCCTTTGGCAAACAAAACGGATCATTTCATATTGTTGCGGGGAATGGTATTTCCATCAATAAGGTCATGCGGATAAAAGCGTGATTTAGAGTAAAGACGCACGGTGGTGCGTCTCAGCGAATGTAATAATATCCTGTAATTATAGAAGGGATAACAGATCCGTTCAAATTCTTGTGGGCTTAGCAAAATGACGAACCGGGATTGAATCTGTTTTATCCTCAAGCCGGACTGGCTCTTCCTTTTCCAATCTCTGCCCGACGGCAGGCGGGGATGAAAAGGAAGCAAAAATCTTGTCAAAACGAACCCAATTGAAAGACCATTATTTTAATCTGATTGTTTGCATTTGATTGCGGTCGCGGCCCAATAACTATCGTGATATTTTTTTTCTGCAAAAGAAAAGTAGAAGTGCGTTTCGCTTGTGGATAGTATAATTGATTTCGAATGAACGATTTGTGTTTTGATTTCATATCGGCAAACAATACCAACGACTTTCTCCACAACGATATCAACTGATCCAACAATACCCCGGAATGTGTGAATATTGTAATTCTAATCCAGAATTATGTAACAATTTCCAGCACTGATAGCCTCATCTTTGTAGGGTGAAAATCCTTTCACCATTAGAACTAAAAAAATGAACACCAAGGAATTAAACGGAAATTGGAATGAGCAGAAAGGTAAACTCAAACAGAAATTCGCAGAATTAACAGATAATGACCTAATGTTTGATGAAGGGAAGAAAGATGAGATGTTTGGAAAACTTCAAATTACTCTTGGTAAAACGAAAGAAGAATTACACAAGATTATCGACGATCTTTAATTACGAATCAAATTTGATAAGTTATCATTTATCGAACGATTGCTGAAAGGTGCCTTTTAAATTCTATCTGTTTTTATGAAAAAACGATTTCCTGTTATTAAAGTAATCCCAAAGGTAAGGGATGCAACGGCGCAATCGATGCGGAAACTCAGTGAAAAAACACTTGAAAAGACTGATCTGATAAGCAGTTTTCTGACTGATGTTGCGGATGTTTTTTTGTTCTTATCGCGCCTGACAAAAGAAATGTTTTCGCGCAACTTTGAATTTAAAGAGTTTTTGCGTCAGTGTTTCCAAATCGGATATAAATCATTACCACTTGTTTCAATTACCGGAGCCATTATGGGACTGGTGCTGACGATTCAGTCGCGCCCGGTACTTGTTGATTTTGGAGCAGTATCTATGCTCCCTGGTATGGTTGCCGTATCGCTGATCAGGGAAATGGGGCCGGTTATTACTGCATTGATTTGTGCAGGGAAGATTGGTTCAGGTATGGGAGCCGAATTAGGTTCAATGAAAGTATCCGAACAAATTGATGCCATGGAAGTATCTTCCACCAATCCGATGAAATTTTTAGTAGTCACGAGAGTTTTGGCAGCGACGATCATGATTCCAATATTGATTTTATATGCTGATGCACTAGGCATGTTTGGAAGCTGGGCTGCCGCAAATATTAGAGGTGATGTCGCTTTTGTTTTGTTTTTCTCTCAGGCATTCAGTCACATAGATTTCATTGATTTTTTGCCTGCTGTTGTTAAATCATTTTTTTTCGGAGCTGTGATCGGATTAGTGGGATGCTATAAAGGATATAATGCCGGGCGTGGAACCGAAAGTGTTGGCGTTGCTGCAAATTCTGCTGTTGTGCTGGCATCCCTTTTGGTGATTATTGTAGATATGGTTGCGGTACAAATTACTGATATGCTTATGTCATGAACACAGTAGAAACAGCTATTTTAGAAAAGACTTCGCTTAAAACAAAAAGCAAAGAACCGGTAATTGAAATAAATAATCTGAAGAAATCATTTGGTAATCAGGAAGTACTGAAAGATGTTTCTTTGAAGCTTTTTAATGGTGAGAATCTGGTTGTGCTGGGTAAGTCAGGCTCTGGCAAATCAGTTTTGATTAAATGTATTGTCCGTTTATTAATTCCTGATTCCGGAGCAATTCATGTGCTTGGCGAAAATATGAACGCATTAAAAAGTGATGAATTAAGTGAGTTGAGAAAAAAAATCGGATTCCTTTTTCAAAGTGGGGCTTTGTACGATTCCATGACCGTAAAACAAAATCTGGAATTCCCGTTGCGAAGAATAAGAAAGAACCTTACTGAAAAAGAAATTACTGAAAAGATTTCTGAGGCATTGGAAAATGTTGGCTTGGCTGATGCATTGAATAAAATGCCCTCACAACTTTCAGGCGGTATGCGTAAACGAATTAGTTTGGCGCGCACTATTGTTGTGGATCCACGGATCATGCTGTATGACGAACCCACAACCGGACTCGATCCGGTGACATCGGATGAAATAAGTGTACTCATCAATGCTGTCAGGAAAAGATATAAAACTTCCTCCATCATAATTACTCACGATATCGAATGTGCCCGCCATACAGCCGACCGGATATTGATGTTGCAGGACGGTGCAGTTTATCAGGAAGGGAAACTGGATCAGTTTGAAAAATCGACTGATGATGTAATCAAATCATTCTTTAAATAACATTCATACTCAATATCATGGATACGCATACACCACAATTTAAAGTACGGTTAGGGCTTTTTGTTATTGGAGGCCTGGCACTTTTTGTACTTGCCATATTCATCATCGGGAAGCAGCAAAATTTATTTAATCCTGTTTTTAAACTCAAGGCACAGTTTTATAATGTAAGTGGATTGCAGGTTGGAAATAATATACGTTTCTCCGGAATAAATGTTGGTACAGTAGACAATATCAGGATCATCAACGACTCAACGGTACAGGTAGATATGTTAATCCGGAAAAATGTCCATCAGTTTATTAAATCGGATTGTGAAGTAGTGATCGGTTCGGAAGGACTTATTGGCGACAGACTTTTGTCCATTACTCAGGGAAGTTCGGATGCGCCCTTGGCAGATGAAGGGCAACAGCTCGCATCTGTTGAACCTGTCGAAACAGATGCCATAATGGCGAGTTTGCAGGTTACTGCGGTTAATGCCGAAGTTATTTCGCAACAACTTGCCGAGATTATGCTTAAAATAAATAGCGGAACCGGAACTCTTGGCCGCTTAATTCAGGATACAACGATTGCACAAAATCTGGATCAGACCATCGTGAACCTAAAAAAAAGCTCAAAGGGATTAGATGAAAATATGAACGCGGCTAAACACAATATTCTATTAAGAGGTTATTTTAACAAGAAGGCAAGAGTTGCAGAGAAGAAGAAGGAAGCAGCCGAAGAAAAAACAGAAGAGGAATAGAAATAATTCTTGCCTGAATATCAAATGATAATTTCAAATTTTCAAAAAAGGTAAATGCAACTCTGGTCAAAAAATATCTTTTTGCTTTTTTTTATTTCGATCTTGATCAGTGATTTTGCGTTTGCGCAACAAGAACCTGAAAAAAAAGATTCAACCCATCTGTATAAGAATATTGAATCCTATTCCGGACGAAGCAAGTTTACTAAGTTTATGTATCATTTGATTTTTAAAGCAACTAAACCTGGCACGCCAATAAGAAAAGTACAGAAGGAACTAATCCAGAAATCATACAGTACCTTTGAAGGGAAAACAATCAGGCACATTCAGATTGAGACACTGGATCCATTTGGCTTTTCTATTGACGATACTTCTGCTGTAGCGCGTAATTTCATAGCAAGAACCGGGAATAATCTGCATGTGAAGTCACAGAACATAACCATTCGAAACCTTTTACTTATCAGGCAAAACCAACCTCTTGATGCATTGCGTGTTAAGGAATCTGAACGCTTGGTGCGTAGCAAGGATTTTGTGCGCGATGTTTCATTTTTCGTTAAAGCTACCGCAAAAAACTCCGACTCCGTTGATGTTTTTATTCGTGTATTGGATATCTGGAGCATAATTCCAAAAGGTTCAACTTCCACTTCAGGAACTACTATTAATTTAACCGATAAAAACTTTTTAGGTCTGGGCCATGAATTTCAACATGTTTATACCCGAAATTATAAGGAAGGAACAAATGCTTTTCGGACAGATTATACCATTCCAAACATTAAGAACACATACATCAGTACAACAATACATTACGGGATTGACGGGCACAAAAATTTCTCCAAAAGTTTAGGCTTTGACCGTCCGTTTTTTTCGCCCCTGGCGAAATGGGCGGCAGGTGTAAATTTATCGCAGCAATTTCGCAACGATTCCATTTATACGGGCAATTCAGTATTTGTGCCACAACGATTCAAATTTAATGCTCAGGATTATTGGGCAGGCAGCGCCATACGTATCTATAAAGGCAGCTCAGAATATGATCGAACAACCAATTTCATTTCTACTTTACGTTTTCTTCGGATTCGCTATCTCGAAAGACCAATTGCAGCACTTGATACACAGCATGTTTTTACCGATGAGAATTTTTATCTGGCAAGTATTGGTATCTCAACACGAAAATATGTTCAGGATAAATACATTTTCAAATTTGGAATTACAGAAGATGTTCCTGTGGGTAAGGTTTTCTGCCTGACAGGAGGGTATCAGGATAAAAGTTATAACAGCCGTCTCTATTTAGGCGCACGTATTTCTTTTGGTAAGTATCATCCGTGGGGATACCTCAGTTCTAATTTTGAATATGGATCTTTTTTTAATTCAACTTATGCTGAACAGGGAGTCATTTCGGCGGGCGTAAATTATTTTACGAGTTTGTTTGAAATCGGGAAATGGAAATTCAGACAATTTGTCAAACCGCAGATTATGATTGGCATAAACCGATTTGACTCAGATAGCTTAACGATAAATGATGGCTATGGGTTGGATGGATTTAAGAGTCCGACATTGTTTGGAACCAGCAGGATGCTGTTGAGTGTACAAACGCAATCGTATGCTCCGTTTAATTTTCTGGGATTCCATTTTGGTCCTTATCTGACCTATTCTGTTGGTATGCTGGGCGATGAAGCAAGCGGCTTTAGATCTAGTAAATTGTATTCACAATTAGGCTTAGGTGTTTTAATCCGGAACGAAAATCTGGTTCTAAATACATTTCAACTCTCTATTGCATTTTATCCGTCAATTCCGGGCAAAGGACAAAATGTGATTAAAATAAACTCATTTAGGACAACTGATTTCGGCTTTCGGGATTTTGAAATCGGGAAACCGGCAACCGTTATATTTCGATGAAGAAGACTGATTTTTATATTCATGTTATGCGATTTAAAAACACGGCAAAAAAAATATTTATTTCCTGAAAGAAACTTTTAAAGCATTTATTGACGATAATGCGGTTAAATTAAGTGCAGCATTATCCTACTACACCATTTTCTCTTTGCCTCCTTCACTGCCGTCCTGTTTATGTTTGGTAAATTTGCCATTGGCGCTTACCTCGGAACTTCTTAAATTGCATCGGTGTATGGAGCTGCCGGATCGATTATTCTGGTGCTTGTTTGGGTTTATTATTCGGCCATCATACTCTATCTTGGTGCTGAATTCGCCAAAGTACATGCACACTCTCTCAGACAAAAAAATTCTCTGCAAATATTCCGTTCAGATCATCAAGGGAAATAGTTCATTGGGATAGGTTGCTGTCCTTAACTGCCTTTCAATCTGAATTTAATTACCATAACAGCGACTCTATTTCTGGATCGGAGTTTATTTTGATGTCGTATCCTTGTACAGTAAGGCTTACGACCTTGTCGGATTTTTAACTCTGCGACAAATCTTCCTTCTTTACCAGACGATGGCTTATCAAAAACATAATTATCCAATATACATAAGGACCTATAATCTGTGAAGTATATAACTATTTGCCCAAAACATATAACAATTACAAGCCTAATAGACTGCATCTTTGTATTGTTAATTAAATATATGAAAAAAACTTTAAGATGAATCTAAAAAAAGTATTACCAGTCTTAGCCATTCTAGCGATTGGCTTAATGTTCGGATGTGAGAAACCGATGGACAACAATGTATCCGGTGCTTATTCAGTAGATAACTCAGCTGTTTTATCTTCCAGTTCAGCTTTAGTTGAAAAATCAGCTAAAATTGAGTCTGATACGAAAGCAATTAACGCGGTAAATCTTGGACTTGCAGGCGATTTTGTAATTCTGTCAAAAACCGGAATTACTGATGTCTATAAATCTGATGTTACCGGCGATATTGGAACAAGCCCAATCACAGGTGCAGCTATTGATCTGGAATGCTCAGAAGTAACAGGGACAATATACACAGTTGATGCTGCCGGTCCACTTCCATGCAGGGTGACCAACGCCAGCAGGCTAACAACAGCAGTAAGTGACATGCAAACAGCATACACTGACGCAGCAGGACGCTCAAAAGTAGATTTCCTGAACCTGGGTGCTGGAAATATTGGAGGCAAAACGCTTACTCCCGGACTGTATAAATTCACAAGTGAAGTTGTTATTCCAACGGATATTACCATTTCGGGTAGTTCAACCGATGTCTGGATCTTTCAGATTGCCGGAACTCTTAAAATGAGTTCTGCTGTGAGAATTACCTTAGCTGGTGGTGCACAGGCAAAAAATATTTTCTGGCAGGTATCTGATGCCGTTACCTTAGGAACGACGAGTCATTTTGAAGGAAATATATTGTGCCAGACTGGTATTAATTTGAAAACCGGCGCGTCAATAAACGGAAGAATGTTGGCACAAACTGCAGTAACCTTACAAATGAATACTGTTGTAGTACCATAAATATTACAAATGAATAAATATTACAAAAGAGGCGGACCTTTAGGAACCGCCTTTTTTGTGTTAAAAAAAGATGAAGACGGAATGTGTGAATGATGTAACTTTTCTCTCATATTGTGTAACATTTTCAGGAGTTAATAGAGTTAATTTTAGTTGACAGTTAATTTTAAAATCTAATACCATATGCATATGAAAAATACTCTACTTTTATTTATTACTGTAGTTGCTTTTTTGACTTTCCCAAAGAGCAATTACGGACAGGCACCGACGCTGGGAACAGCTGCAGATTTTGTTTTATTTTCGACCGATGGGGCAGTCAGCAATACCGGTCTTTCACAGCTAACCGGGAATGTAGGCACCAATAATGGTTCGAGTACTGCGTTCGGTAATGTGAATGGTGTTATGCACGATGGTGATGGTGCAAGCGCACAGGCTGCTGCAGATTTGCTGATTGCTTTTAACCAGCTTAGCAGTACCATTCCGGATTTTTTCCCGTCAGCTTTACTGGGGAATGGTGCTATTCTTGAAGCAGGGGTATATTCCATTTCCAGTACTGCCTCGTTGAACTTAGATCTTACCCTGGATGCAAAAGGAGATGCAAATGCTGTATTTATTTTTAAGATTGGGGGAGCTTTTTCAACAAATGCTTCCTCCGAAATCAAATTAATTAACGGCGCAATGGCTTGTAATGTATTCTGGCAAGTTGAAGGTTTGGTTGAAATGGCTTCAGGAACAATTATGAGAGGAACCGTTATTGCAAATAATGCTGCAATTATTATGGGAACAGGCTCTACGCTTGAAGGCAGGGCACTTACTACTGCCGGGGCGGTTACTGTAAACGGTGTGCTTGCCTATACTCCTGTAGGTTGCGGTAGTCCTGAACTTACCGGGCCTGTGGCTCCTGAACCCGGCTCAACAGAATGTTATGTATTGTTTTCGGCTGACGGGGCGGTTACAAACACCGGACTGACAACCGTTACAGGGGATGTTGGGACCAATGTCGGTCTGGCCTCTGGTTTTGACCCACTCTTAGTTACAGGTACTATACATTCTATTCCTGATGCTTCAACTGCACAATGTGCTGCCGATTTGCTGGATGTCTATACCTATCTGAATACATTGCCTGTTGACATTGAACTGTTATATCCGGCAGACTTTGGAAATGATCTGGTTCTGACCCCTCATACTTACCTTCTGGATGCTGCCACAGCACTTACCGGTTCAGTTTATCTTAATGCACAGGGGAATGCGGATGCCGTTTTTGTTATCCAGATCAATGGTGCCCTTACAACAGGAGTTTATGCGAATGTCCATTTGATGAACGGAACACAGTCGAAAAATGTGTACTGGAAGATTGAAGGAGCGGTGAATATAAACAACTACTCCATCTTTCGGGGAACGATAATCTGCCACAATGGAGCTTTGGGAGTATTCAATACCGGCGTTGAGCTGGATGGCCGGGCGCTAACAACTTCCGGGTCCCTGACAACGAATGCGATTACGACAACGATGACTTCGCATTGCGCAACAACTGGACTTGCTCCTGCCGGATCTGAAAATACAGGGGCATCCATTTACCCTAATCCTTTTACAAGTTCACTGAGTATCCGGTTAAATGATGCATCGCAAATGAACAACTCAGAATTGGGGATATACAATATTTTAGGTGTAGAGGTGATTCACAGACTTCTCGTCAAACAGCTAAACACTCTTGAAACAAGTAAACTGCAGAGAGGAATCTATTTTTACAAAGTGAGTCGTGATGGCAAAACCATTCAATCAGGTAAACTGGTTTCGAATAGATAAATCATCCGAAAGCACAAAGCCCATCGTCCTGATATCTATCGGGGTGATGGGCTTTGTGTTTGTGGTATTCTCTGAATTTATTGCAGCAATGATTTAATTTAAATGAATATCCGCATCCTTACCCAATGAGATTTTCGTTCTGAAGAAGATGGTCACTTATCGTCACTTGTAGTCATTTGAGATACAATTAATGACCATTTAATGACCTCATTTGAAAATTAGGTAGGTTACCGGACTCTCATATTAATTTATTTCTGAAGTTGTTTAATATAATCTGTATCGATAGTTTGACATCAGGTTGATATTCATCAACTTATTGATCATTAAAATCAAATACACCTAACACTGATCACCTCATGGATCTTGGATATATGTAACTTTCCCCCGGAAATATGTAAGACTTTCCGCAGGTAATAAGCTCAACTTTGTTCTGTGAAAACGAATTCACAATTAAAGATACTGAACATGAAATTAATAAAGGTAATTCCAATCGTAGCATTGCTATTGGTCGGATTAATATCGGGTTGTGAAAAAGACGATAATTCATTAAATTATCCGGAAGGGACTTCATCCGAACCGACGAGCAATGCAGAAGGAGTTTCACGCAACAAGGCTGTTTCATTTACCTTCAAGGAGTCCATGGATCCCACAACGATAAACACTTCTACGTTTACCTTAATGCAAGGGGAAATCGCAGTTGACGGCGCAGTAACTTATTCCGGAACAACGGCAACATTTACGCCGACAGAATATCTGGAAGCGGGCACAACTTATGATGCCACTGTAACTACAGGCGCAAAGAATTTAGCCGGCAATTCACTTGCAAGCGATACTAAATGGAGTTTTACAACGGTAGGTTCAACTTCTGAACTGGAAGCTGTAAATATTGGTTCAGCTGGTAATTATGTGATTCTGGCTAAATCAGCAATCAATAACAGCTCAACTTCTGTTATTACCGGTGATTTGGGTCTGAGTCCTGCCGCTACATCATACATCACCGGATTATCACTGACAGATGCAACCGGGTATGCTGAGACACCTCAAGTTATCGGGAGAGTATATGCTGCTGATATGGCAGATCCTACCCCAATTAACCTGACAACTGCAGTAAACGATATGATTACCGGCTATAATGATGCTTCAGGTCGTCCAAATCCGGATTTCACAGAACTGGGTACTGGAAATATCGGTGGGAAAACGCTCGAACCAGGACTTTACAAATGGACAAACTCCGTAACAATACCTGCGAAGGTGACCATAAAAGGTGATACAAACGATGTGTTTATCTTCCAGATTGCCGGAGACCTGACCCTGAGTTCCAGTATAAAAATGATATTGAACGATGGAGTTCAGGCCAAGAATATTTTCTGGCAGGTTGCTGGTACGGTGATTTTAGAGTCAACTTCTCACTTTGAAGGAATCATTTTATCGAAAACTAACGTTACTCTTCAGACGGGTGCCTCAATGAATGGGAGAGCTCTGGCTCAGACTTCTGTCGTTTTGGATAAGAATATTGTTACCATGCCCTGATTAATACCAGGGAATTAAAATATCAAAAGAGGCGACCGGAAGGTTCGCCTCTTTTATTTCCCGGTATTTTCCTTAAACAGTTTTAATTCCAACTTTGAGTTGCAACACCCGAAAGTTGCCATGGGTAAAACTGGAAATTTTAGCGGACAGCTTGTTTAAAATCAACTAAGGCTCTATGCCAGATCCGGTCTATCAATATACCGCTTACTATTCATCCTTACTGTAGTCAGTTTTTTTTCATTTGATGACAAAAAACTAGCCGCCTTTATTTCTCCAGGCGTGTATCGCGATTGGTTCCCATTTATTCTAATTTGAGGTCTTACTTTCTAGTATTGGAAGATTACAGAATGAACTGAGGTTGGAATCTTGGTCGTCATAGTATTTAAAATCAATGCGATAACATTTCTGTGCAAGTTTAATTAAGAACTCGCACATCTGTGAAAGATGTAACTCTTCACTGTATTTATGTAACACTTTCGGGCATGAAAGGTGACACCTTTGTATAAATATCTCTTCCATTATTTAAATTAAAAACAATGAAAATGAAAAAACTCAAACTATTAGCATTTTTTGCCATAGTATCGGTTGTCTTAAGCACCGGTTGCAAACATGATGATTACGTTGCAACCGTGGGGGTATGCCCGGTTGTTGAATCAACAAACCCTGAGAATACTGCTCTGGATGTGCCCGTCAACCAGGTAATTACGGCAACTTTTAATGAAAACATGAACCCTGAGACTATTACCCAGTCATCTTTTACAATACAGCAAGGTGAAACTGTAATTGCGGGATTAAAAGCCGCAATGGTGACAATTTCAGGAACAATTTCGTACACCGACTCAACGGCTTCCTTTACGCCAGCCAGCCAACTTATTCCCAACACAACCTATACCGGTACGATTAACTCATCGGTCAAAGATATGATGGGTAATTCATTACAGGGAGATTTTGTGTGGACATTCAAAACCGATGCGTCGCCTTCTGTAGTTTCAACCAGCCCGGCGACTGAAGCTTCCGGCGTACCATTGAATAAAATCATCACTGCATCTTTCAGTGTACCAATGGATCCGGCTTCGATTACAGCACTTACGTATACGGTAAGTCAAGGTACAAGCTTACTCGAAGGAACAGTTGCCTTTAATGGTATCACTGCATCGTTTACACCAGCCAGTAACCTTTTACCCAATACCATTTATACCGGGACAATTACAACCGGAGCAAAAAACGAAACGGGAACACCACTTGCTGCTAACTATGTATGGACATTTACAACAGGGTTGCTGCCCACAGTGACTACTTCTATTCCGGCAAACAATGCTATTGATGTACCTCTGGATATCACAGTAACTGCAACCTTTAGTATGCCTATGGATATGCAGACCCTTACCGGAACAAACGTTTCGTTAAAACATGGAACAATTGCAGTTGAAGGAACAATTACATCTACAGAAACGACGGTAACCTTTAATCCAGCCAGCGACCTGTTACCTGGTACTCTTTATACTGCGACCATTACTACAGGAACTGAAAATGAAGCAGGAATATCACTGGCAAGTGACTACGTATGGACATTTACCACAGCAGATGTTGTTGTACCAACAGTACTATCTACCGATCCGTTAAATCTTGCAACAGGCGTAGTTCTTAATAAAACCGTTTCGGCAACCTTTAGCGTGCCAATGGATGCACTGACAATTTCTTCCTCAACATTTACCTTAAAACAAGGTATAACAATAGTTCCGGGAGCGGTAAGCTACAGCGGATCAACCGCATCTTATAACCCCACAGCTAATCTTTTGCCTAATACACTCTATACGGCTACGATTACAACGGGAGCTAAGAACGTAGCAGGTACACCTCTTGCAGTGGACGTTGAATGGACATTCACTACTGCTGCAACTATTCTTGTTGCTCCTGAGGTCATTTCTACCGATCCGATGGATCTTGCCACAAATGTTGCCCTGAATAAAACTGTTGAAGCAACCTTTGATGTGCCAATGGACGCATTGACAATTTCTTCCTTAACATTTACCTTAAAACAAGGTATAACAACAGTTCCAGGAGCGGTAAGCTATAGCGGATCAACCGCATCTTATAACCCCACAGCTAATCTTTTGCCTAATACACTCTATACGGCTATGATTACAACGGGAACTAAGAACGTAGCAGGAACACCTCTTGCAGTGGACGTTGAATGGACATTCACTACTGCTGCAACTATTCTTGTTGCTCCTGAGGTCATTTCTACCGATCCGATGGATATTGCCACAAATGTTGCCCTGAATAAAACTGTTAAAGCAACCTTTGATGTGCCAATGAATTCGCTGAGCATTACTACAAATAGCTTTTCCTTAATGGAAGGCACAAACTCAGTTGCTGGATTAGTTAGCTATAGTGGATCAACGGCATCGTTTAATCCAACCAGCGATTTGTTACCAGGAAAAACCTATACCGCTACGATTACTACCGGAGCAGAGAATGTAGCCGGGACTCCATTGGAGAATGATTATATCTGGGAATTTACAACAGCTGAAGCTATAGCACTAGAACCAATTATTGATCTTAAATCGGCTCTTCGATTTGGAATTCTTGCCGGCGTGGGAGTCAGTAATAATGCAGGCTTTAGTGTGATAAATGATTTGGACGTTGGGATCTATCCTGGATCGCGTTCTTCGGTTACGGGTTTTCCGCCTGCTACTATTGTTGGAGGAGCAATTTATGCTGCCGATGATATTGCACCTCCGGGAACAGCAGCCATGCTGAATCAGGCTAAACTGGATCTTGTAGAGGCATACCTTGCTGCTGAAGGAGCGACTGCTCCTGCACCTGCCACAGTAGAAGGCGATCAGGGAGGAAAGACTCTTGCTCCGGGTATTTATAAATCAACTTCCACTTTGCTCATACAGGCCGGTAATCTTACACTTGATGGTCAGGGTGATCCGAATGCTACCTGGATCTTTCAGATTGCTTCTGCTTTCACGACAGTCGGAGGAGCTGGTGGTAGTATTATACTTACAGGTGGTGCCAATGCAGAGAATATATTCTGGCAGACCGGTAGTTCAGCCGTTATTGGAGACAATACTGTATTTTATGGAAACGTACTGGCATTGCAATCCATTACCATGAATTCAAATGCAACAGTGGTAGGAAGAATGCTTGCTCAAAATGGTTCTGTAGTAATGACAAACACGAATACAATCACTAAACCGTAAATTATAAAAAATATGAAATATATTTCAAACATTAACAAGGGCTCGCGCCTGGCGCGGTTCCCTTACAGTCTGGCCATCAAGAGCCTTTTTATAAGCGCTTTAATTTGCACAGGTATTCAAACGACTCATGCTCAGGAAGCTCAGGATACTCCTGAGGTTCAGAAAGTACAATACACACAGCCATCGTGGTGGTTTGGAGCAGCCGGCGGGTTAAATTTCAACTTCTACCGCGGTACAACTCAGCAGTTAAATTCAAACTTAATGACACCTTCAGCTTTTCATGATGGTAGTGGAATTGGCCTTTTTGCATTTCCCGCTATAGAGTATCATCCAGCTGATTCAAAATGGGGATTCATGCTGCAGGCAGGATATGACAGCCGCAAAGGGAACTGGGATCAGGTAACAACTCCCTGTAACTGCCCGGCAGATTTAAAAACTGAACTTGCGTATATTACTGTAGAGCCAAGTATTCGTTTAAACCCATTTAACTCTAATTTTTATGTGTACGCAGGTCCGCGTTTGGCCTTTAATGTGGATAAACGATTCAATTACGATCAGGGAATCAATCCTGATATCCCCGCACAGGAAGACCCGGCAATGGTACAAGGAACCTTCAGTGATATGAGACAACCACTCATCTCAATGCAGGTCGGTGCCGGATACGATATTCCACTGTCTAAGGAGAACAACCAGACACAAGTTGTACTCGCTCCTTTTGTTGCTTTTCATCCCTATTTCGGACAGGATCCACGTTCAGTAGAATCATGGAATCTGACTACTTTGAGAGCAGGTATTGCACTTAAATTCGGACGTGGTCATAAAGTTGAAATGCCAGAAGAAGTAGTAGTCCCGGTTCCGGTAGTTGTTGAGCCTGAAGTTGCCTTTGTAGTTAATTCTCCAAAGAATATTCAAACAGAGCGTGCGGTTGTTGAAGTATTTCCTCTTCGTAACTACGTCTATTTCGATTTAGGCTCAACTGAGATTCCGAATCGTTATGTGAAGCTTCGGAAAGATCAGGTAAAGGATTTCAGAGAAGACCAGGTGGAATTAACCACACCTGAAAATCTGTCAGGCAGTTCAAAACGACAAATGATTGTCTATTATAATGTTCTCAATATTCTTGGCGACCGTATGGTGAAAAATCCTTCAACGACCATCACGTTGGTCGGGTCATCAGAGGAAGGTCCGAAAGACGGCCGAGTAATGGCTGAGTCAGTCAAAACTTACCTGGTAGATGTATTTGGAATTGATGCTTCGAGAATTACTACCGAAGGACGGAAGAAACCTAAAATCAAGGAAGAACAACCAGGAGGTAAAATCGATCTTGTATTACTTCGTGAGGGAGACCGCAGAGTTTCTATCGAGAGTAATTCGCCAGCCTTACTGATGGAATTCCAGAGTGGTCCTGATGCTCCGCTGAAATCGGTAGAAATCACTACCATACAGGAAGCGCCAGTTGAAAGTTATGTAACTTTCAATGCTGATGGAGCAGATGAAGCATATTCTTCATGGTCATTGGAAATCGCAGATGAACAAGGAACAGTGCAGAACTTTGGACCATATACCGAGGAATCGGTGAGTATACCTGGAGAATCAATTTTAGGTACAAGTACCGAAGGTGACTATAAAATCACGATGATCGGCCAAACGAAAAGCGGCAAGGTAATTAGGAAGGAAACTTCAGCACACCTTGTACTATGGACTCCACCAGCAACTGAAGAAGTGTCGAGATTCAGCATTGTTTATGAGTTTAACAACTCGAAAGCCATCAATATTTACGAAAAGTATCTGACTGAAGTCGTAACTCCTAAGATTCCTGAAAACGCAACGGTTATTATCAAAGGTCATACCGATATTGTCGGAGGTGAAGATTATAACCTGAAATTGTCATTGGCACGTGCAAACGATACCAGGGGAATTATTGAAAAAGCATTGACGAAAGCAGGAAGAAACGATGTTAAATTTGAAGTAGAAGGATTTGGTGAAGATGAGAAATCAGCACCGTTCGAAAATAAATTTCCGGAAGAACGCTCTTATAACCGGTCGGTTATCATTGATATTGTTCCCGCGAATTAAGTTTCAGCATCAAAAAATTTAATACAAAAAAAAGAGGCCTTTATGGCCTCTTTTTTTTGTATTAGATCAGGATTGCAAAAAGCAAAATGACTGCTTATGTTGAGGACACTGATAATTTAGTGATAGTTTTGAAACAATAATTTGTTCAGAAAGTAAAAGCATTCGGTTGACCTTTAGCTTTATATAAGTTTAAGATAGTTCTTTGAAAATTGAGAATAGCATAAATTAAGGAATGGTCAGTGTTATCAGGGGAGTTTTGGGCCAAAGCAGCATGCAAATTGCAGTTTCGCAACATCTGTTTCTGAAGCCAGGTGTCTGAAATAATGGAAACAAAAAAGCTTCGGTGATTAATAAACGCCACCTATCCTGATTTATGAGGCTTATCAAATATGTGATTGATGTAACTCTTTACTGAAAACGGATAAGCTTTTCGGTGAAGAATAGTGACACCTTTTATACCTAGAAAATAGGAATGAGATAATGTCGTGTTTTTCAAACAGACTTATAAATACTCGTTTTGCAGCTCTGCTGCTTCCACGAGTAAAAAATAACACCATAGATTACACAGATTCTCACAGATTAAGATATAAAATTGCTTTTAAATCTATGGTTATCTGAGTAATCTGTGGTAAAATCAATTACAGGTATCTCGCTTGAAAGGACACATTGTCAAAACCAGAATACGACATTTAATAGTTCTCATTACTTAATCTCGTAATTATTCAATTTTAAAACGATGAAAATGAAAAAACTAAAACTACTAGCATTTTTCGCCACCGTGTCGTTTGTCTTTTTGAACACTTGTAAAAAAGACGATTACATTGCCACCATTGGAGTATGCCCGCTTGTGGAATCAACAACCCCTATTGATAAGGCCGTTGGCGTACCTTTCGACCAGATGATTTCGGCAACCTTCAATGAGAAAATGAATCCTGTAACAATAAACGAGGCCTCTTTTACCTTGCAAAGTACACCGACTTCAACCCTGGGATTAAAGTCTGCGATGGTTGCAACACCTGTTTCAGGAACAGTTACCTACAGTGGTGAAACGGCAATGTTTTCACCATCCAGCCCTCTCCTGCCCGATGCAACCTATATCGGCACAATTAAAACATCAATTAAAGATTTGAATGGCAATTTTTTACAGCAAGATTACGTATGGACATTCACTACCGATGCCTCGCCAACTATGGTTTCTACCAGTCCGGCAACTCAAGCTTCCGGAGTACCTCTGGATAAAATCATTACGGCATCATTCAGTGAAGCAATGGATCCGACATCGATTACTTCGCTTACTTATACGATAAGCCAGGGGACAACCTTACTCGAAGGAACAGTATCGTATACCGATTTAACGGCCTCCTTTACACCGACAAGTAATTTGCTACCCAATACCATTTACACCGGGACGATTACCACTGCAGCAAAGAATGTGGCGGGACTACCGATGACAACGAACTACGTATGGACGTTTACTACAGGTTTGTTGCCTTCAGTGACTGCTACAATCCCGACAAACAATGCTACGAACGTTGCACTTGATCAGTCAGTAACTGCAACCTTTAGCATGCCTATGGATCCTTTGACCATCAACGGAACAACGGTTTCACTTACACATGGGGCTGTCGCAGTTGAGGGAACTGTCTCATACAGCGAATTAATAGCAACTTTTATTCCAGCCAGTAACCTGTTGCCGAGTACTCTTTATACTGTAACCATTACAACAGGCACTAAAAATGAATCGGGAATATCACTGGTAAGTAACTATGTGTGGACATTTACAACGGCTGCTGCTGTCATACCTACGGTAATATCTACCGACCCGCCAAATCTTGCTATTGATGTAGTTCTCGATAAAACAGTTACTGCAACCTTTAGTGTTCCAATGGATCCGTTGACAATTTCTTCATCAACATTTACCTTAACTCAGGGAGTAACAACAGTTGCAGGAACGGTTACCTACAGCGGATCGACGGCATCCTATAATCCTACGGCCAATCTTCTGCCAAATACAGTCTATACAGCTACGATTAAAGCCGGAGCAAAGGATCTTGCAGGCACATCCCTGGCAAGTGACTATATATGGACATTTACCACTGCCATTGCTCCCACAGTGATATCAACCAGCCCGCAAAATAATGCAACGGGTGTTAGTCTGGACAAAACAGTAACCGCTACCTTTAGTGTTCCAATGGATCCATCGACAATTTCTTCAGCAACGTTTACCTTGATTCAAGGAACTTCAACAACAACCGGAGTGATCACCTATAGCGGAACGATGGCTTCGTTTAACCCTCCCAATTATCTTTTGCCCAATACCCTCTATACGGCTACAATTACAACCGGAGCTACGAACGTAGCAGGCATGGCACTGGAAAATAATTATGTATGGACATTTACCACTGCCTCCGGATTAGCTATTGCTCCTACGGTAATTTCTACTGACCCAATCAATAATGCAACAAATGTGGCCTTGAATCAAACGATTGAAGCCATTTTCAGTGTGCCTATGAATCCACTGACTATCACGACCTCAAGCTTTACCTTAAAGAATGGAATAAATTCAATTGGAGGAAATGTTAGCTGCATCGGATCAACTGCATCCTTTAATCCGGTATATGATCTGTTCCCCGGAACAACCTATACCGCTACAATTACTGTTGGAGCAGAGAATGTAGCAGGTGAATCGTTGGATGTGGACTATGTCTGGAAGTTTACAACTGCCGGCGATGCAATTGTTAATCCAATAATCGTTAATCTTAATTCAGCAGGGAATTTTGTTGTACTTGCAGGCTCAGGAATCTCTAATATTGGTACCGACACCCGGATTTCAGGTGATGCTGGTTCGTTTCCTTCAGCTACAATTAATGGATTACTTGCACTAAATGTGATTGATGGAGGTACGCTTTATACAACGGCTGATCCTATTGTTGGGCAGGCAAAAACCGATTTGACTACGGCTTATAACGATGCACAGGCCAGGTCATTAAATGCCATCTCATTGCCAGGACAGCTTGGCGGACTAACACTTACTCCCGGGCTCTATGTTAATTCATCCACAAGTGGAATATCAGGAACAGGCCCTAACGGGATTTTAACACTTGATGCAGGAGGAGACCCCAATGCGGTATGGATATTTAAAATGGGTTCTACACTCGTTACTGATGCCGGGACCAGTATTGTTCTGGCCGGAAATGCAAATGCTGATAACATCTTTTGGTCAGTAGGTTCTTCAGCAACGCTTGGAACGAACTCTGTCTTTTTTGGAAATATCCTGGCTGATCAGTCGATCACTTTAACAACCGGAGCAACACTGACAGGAAGAGCCTTGACTCGTATCGGTGCCATTACCTTAGAGTCGAATATCATCACTAAACCGTAAATTATAAAAAATATGAAATCTATTTCAAACATTAACAAGGGATCGCGCCTGGCGCGGTTCCCTTATAGCCTGGCCATCAAAAACCTTTTTATAAGTGCTTTAATTTGTACAGGTATTCAAACTGCTCAGGCACAGGAGGCACAGGATACTCCTGAGGTTCAGAAAGTACAATACACGCAACCATCATGGTGGTTTGGTGCAGCAGCCGGGGTAAATTTTAATTTCTACCGCGGTACTACTCAGCAGTTGAATTCAAATTTAATGACACCTTCAGCTTTTCATGATGGTAGTGGCATTAGCCTCTTTGCATTTCCAATTATGGAATTTCATCCCGCTGATTCAAAATGGGGATTCATGCTGCAGGCAGGATACGAAAGCCGTAAAAGCAAATGGGATCAGGTAACAACTCCCTGTAACTGCCCGGCAGATTTAAGAACGGAACTTGCCTATATTACCATAGAGCCAAGTTTGCGTTTAAACCCATTCAATTCAAATTTTTATGTGTATGCAGGTCCGCGTTTGGCTTATAATGTGGATAAACGATTCTATTACGATCAGGGAATCAACCCTGCCATCCCGACACAGGTCGACCCGGCAATGGTACAAGGGAACTTCAGCGATGTGAAAAAGTCGCTGATCTCGATGCAAGTCGGAGCCGGATACGATATTCCACTCTCTAAGGAGAACAACCAGACACAAGTTGTACTCGCTCCTTTTGTTGCTTTTCATCCCTATTTCGGACAGGATCCACGTTCAGTAGAATCATGGAATCTGACTGCTTTGAGAGCAGGTCTTGCGCTTAAATTCGGAAGTATGCGTAAGGTTAAGGTTGTTGATGTTCCGGAAAAAGAGATTGCTCCTGAACCTGTTGTAGTTGTTCCTGAACCTGAAGTTACCTTTGTGGTTAATTCTCCGGAGAACATTCAAGCAGTGCGTGCGGTCGTTGAAGTATTTCCACTTCGTAACTACGTGTATTTTGATTTAGGCTCAACTGAGATTCCGAATCGTTATGTGAAGCTTCGGAAAGATCAGGTAAAGGATTTCAAAGAAGAACAGGTGGAATTATTCACCCCTGAAAATCTGTCGGGACGTTCAGCACGGCAAATGATTGTCTATTATAATGTTCTCAATATCCTTGGCGATCGCATGGTAAAAGATCCTTCAACATCCATCACCTTGATCGGATCTTCAGAGAAAGGTCCGGAAGATGGCCAGGTAATGGCAGAGTCAGTCAAAACATACCTGGTAGATATATTTGGAATTGATGCTTCGAGAATTACTACCGAAGGTAGGAAGAGCCCTAAAATCAAGGAAGAACGATCAGGAGAGAAACCCGATCTTGTATTGCGTCGCGAGGGAGACCGCAGAGTTTCTATCGAGAGTAATTCGTCAGCCTTGCTGATGGAATTCCAGAGTGGTCCTGATGCTCCGCTGAAACCAGTGGAAATTGTTACCATACAGGAAGCACCAGTTGAAAGTTATGTGACCTTTAATGCCCATGGAGCAGATGAAGCATTCTCTTCATGGTCGTTGGAAATCGCAGATGAACAAAGAACAGTGCAGAACTTTGGACCCTATACCGAGGAGTCGGTGAGTATACCTGGAGAATCAATTTTAGGTACACGTCCCGAAGGTGACTATAAAATCATGATGATCGGCCAGACAAAAAGCGGCAAGGTGATCAGGAAGGAAACTTCAGCACACCTGGTACTCTGGACGCCGCCTGTAACTACAGAAGTGACCAGATTCAGTATTATTTATGAGTTTAACAACTCGAAAGCCATCAAGATTTACGAAAAGTATCTGACTGAAGTTGTAACCCCTAAGATTCCTGAAAACGGAACGGTTATTATAAAAGGTCATACCGATATTATCGGAGGTGAAGATTATAACCTGAAATTGTCATTGGCACGTGCAAACGATACCAGGGGAATTATTGAAAAAGCTTTGACGAAAGCAGGAAGAAACGATGTTAAATTTGAAGTAGACGGATTTGGTGAAGATGAAAAATCAGCACCGTTCGAAAATAAATTCCCGGAAGAACGCTCTTATAACCGATCGGTTACGATTGATATTGTTCCCGCGAACTAAGTTTCAGAATCAAAAATTTTAATGCAAATCTAAAAGAGGCCATAAAGGCCTCTTTTTTTTGGCTCCATAACGTTTGGGTTGGGTAGAAATTCGCTCCAAACGTCATAGAGCCTTTTGCTTTAACTGACAGATTAGCCGGTTATAAATATATATTTTTGAGATTATTTTGAAAAAGGTTCAAATACTGGGTTTTACCATCATTAAAGGGCTACATCACTATTTTTACATTTTAAGCTGATCAATTTGTAGGCTAATTAATATAAACTCCAATTTTTTAGTTCTTTGGCTTGATTTTGGCGGCTACCGGTCGAGTAAGTTTAAACTAAAATGTTTGCTGCGTAAGAATTATGCAAAGAGTATTTTTTAAAAATTGAAATATAAAGTATGAATCAAGTTAAAGAGAACAACACGGTAAAAGTACATTACACAGGTAAATTAGCTGACGGAAAAGTTTTTGACAGTTCTGAAGGAAAAGAACCGTTAGAATTTACTTTAGGAAAAGGACAGATAATCCCTGGTTTCGAAAAAGGGTTAATCGACATGAAATTAAATGAAAAAAAAACCATTACAATTGCTAAAGAGGAAGCATATGGAGAGATCAATGCTGATTTAAGACAAGAGGTTAAAAGAAGCGAACTTCCCCAGGATGTTACACCCGAAGTCGGTATGGGACTTGTTTCTAAAACTCCTGATGGACAAGAAATAAATTTAGTTGTGGTTGAAGTTAAAGAGGAAAGTATTGTCATAGACGCAAATCATCCTTTAGCTGGTCAAGACCTTATTTTTGACCTTGAAGTGATAGAGATTACAGCATAGGACACTTATTTTGAAATACCTGACAGCCTTAGTCGAACAAGTTTCAGTAAGGGCTGTCAGGATTTTTTTTACTCGGTTAATTCCGGGATTTCATCACTACTACGACTTAGTTCCTACCTCGCAGGCAGGCGCCACCGACACCTCATGCTATCCCAAAATGACTGCTTCCATTGCCAGTTCGCTCGGCTCCGGCTTTCGTTTTACGACCTTCAAAGTGCTTCCTTCATTTGTACAGCATTCTCCTACGTTTTACCGGAGGAGATTCAAGACACACTCGTTCCGCAAATACACGCATGGCGGGAGTTTCCCGATGAACTTTCTGCGAAGAGTTGCATCTCAATTTATTTGCAACTATCCTTTGTTTATTGATTCGGCATACCTTCCAATCCTTTCAGGAATTTCTTTATCAGGTGATCCGTCCTCAAATTCAAATTTAGCTGGCCGTTGAAAATTCAAACCACAAGCGAGCCGCGGAATCCCCTGGCTGCATAGTAAGATTCGGCGCCGTTGTGATACACGAAGACCTGGTCGTAGCGAAGATCACAAAAGAGTGCACCTCCGAGTTTTCTAATCTCTGCAGGTGTCTTTACCCAGTCCGATGTTTTCGTATCGAAATTTCCCAATTTCTGCAACTCCCGATATTGTTCTTCAGTTAAAAGTTCAATGCCCATAGCAGCAGCCATATCCATAGCGTTATTTTCCGGTTTATGTTCTTTCCTTGATTCCAGCCCTTCACGGTCGTAACAAACACTTCTGCGGACTTTCGGACTTTCCGCTGAACAATCATAAAAAATGTATTCGCCCGTCGGTTTATCATGACCAACAACATCCGGCTCACCGCCAGTTCTTTCCATTTCATTGAGCGACCACAGTTTTTCAGCATTCGCTTCCAGCTTTGCCTGTACTTTCGTCCATTCAAGACCTTTATGACGGTTCCTGTTTTTCTCAAAACGACTTTTTAACGCTCCGAGTAATTCTTCACGTTGTTCAGGTGACAACTCCTTTTCATTTTCCATTGTCATAATGTGTTCGTTTAATTTGTATACCCGGTCTTGAAATTGGTTTTGTGCCATATCGGGCTGAGCGGTCGTTTGGCCTTCGCTTCGTATAAGAATAGCAGCCGGCTTCGTAGCTCTTTTCTATTACTACACAAGAAAGTTGAACGAGCGACCACCCTTGAATTGACCACTGCCAGGGCTATTCCTTTCCTACATTATAGGGTTTAGTTATTTCCTGAATCATTCCTTTGAAAATAAATCCATGAAATGGAAGAACTGGATACCAATATAATCTTCCAATTAATCCCAATGGTCTGAAAGTGGCTTTTTGAATCAATTTGTCATCAACAATTCTAAATTCGAGCCAGGCTTCTCCCGGTAATTTCATTTCAGCAAATAGCAGTAAACGCCCCTCACTTTTATTGGCGTACAATACTCTCCAAAAATCTAATGCATCCCCTGCATTTAAAGAATTCTCTGAAGTGCGTCCTCTTCTTAATCCAACTCCACCGACCAACTTATCCAGGAATCCTCTCAATCGCCAAAGCCAATTGCAGTAATACCAGCCATTTTCACCTCCAATACTCCAAATTTTGTCAATACAATCATCCCGATTGATAACATTTCGTTCGCTAACATCGATAAAACACCCAAAAGATGGCACCTGAATAAAATCTGAGATATTAAAATTGAAATTACTGCTTATAAAGGCATCCTTCCAACTGGAAACCACTTCATTTCTTTCAATTTTACTAAAAGCTCTTTCTATTGACATTTGGTAGCTTATTGGTTCGATTCCCAATATTTTGTTTATCTCATCATTTCGGCATATCACTTCTATTTTCATGCTATTCACCAGTGCAATAGCCAGTTTATAGGAGGTTGACGTTACAAAATATAACCAGTAAGAAGAAAGTTTGGGGGTCATAACAGGAACGATGAAAATATGGCGTTTTAAATTTCTTAGTCGCCCTAGTTTTAAAAGCATTTCCTTATAAGTTAATATATCGGGACCACCAATATCAAAATCTTTGTTAAAGGTATCTGGGTTAAAGATGGTTTTGGAAAGAAATTTGATAACATCGGCTATTCCTATAGGCTGACATTTGGTATTTAGCCATTTAGGAGTGACCATTATTGGTAGTTTTTCTACTAAATCCCTCATTATTTCAAAAGAAGCACTTCCCGAGCCAATAATAACGCCAGCTCTTAATGTTGTAAAGTTATAGTTCCCCTTGCCCAGTTCAATTTCAACATTTTTACGGGATGTCAGGTGCTTCGACAATGTCGATTCGTTTACAATACCACTTAAATATACAAGGTGCTGTATATTGGTTTGATTAATCGCATTTCTGAAATTAATAGCTGATTCCTGTTCCAGTGATTGATAATCGGAAGCTGCAGACATTGAATGGACTAAATAAAAAGCCCCATCAATATCTTTGGGGATACGTTCTAACGAAGCTTTATCCAGCAGGTCAACTTCAATTATTTTTATTCTTGATTTTAGCGATTCCGGGGGAGCAAATCTTTTAATATCTCTAACACAGCAAATCACTTCATGACCATTGTCTACCAAAACAGGTAGAAGACGTTTTCCAATATATCCAGAAGCACCCGTAAGGAGTAGTTTCATTTTTTAAAATTAAACACAACGTTTAGTATAAGAAAAGTAGCCGATTGCGGGCTTCATTCCTATCAAGATATTAGTGAATTGAAGCTGGCTACAGTACTCTAATTTACCACTATCACGACTATTTTGTATATACATTTTCATGAGCTTTTTCCCCTTCTCACTATTTTTACAATACGATTGTATATGATTTCCGCTAAATTCCAGTCATATCCATTAAAGTTGGTTGTATTATTAAATTGAATAACAACCGTATCAATGTCTTTGAAGTATTTTGCAATGCTCTGATAGCCAACAAGCAGACCCGTATGTTCATACTTATAAATGGAGGAATAGATTTCCTGTTCCCCTTCCTTAAATACGGAACCATCGTTTAATGCTCTCAGGAATTTACCCACATCCTCTGCTGTAGCTAACATTCCATGTTCCTCACTCTTGAAATCGGTTTCAACTCCAACATAATAGCCACTCATAACATCGTCTATGTTCACTTCACTAAGCGAACCGAAAGTATTGTTCAGCCCAAGTGGGGTCAAAATTTCCTCCTTGTAATATTGAAAATTGCTATAACCCACCACTTTCTCAATGATTCTGGAAAGCAACAAATAATTCGTATTTGAATAACCATAATCTTCATCTGGTTCAAAGTCAGCTGGCAAATCAAGTGCAAATTCAAGCTCGTCTTTACCGCTATTCGGTGGATTTTCCCAATAATCAGGATTGGATGTAAGATTGGGAATGCCGCTCCGGTGTTGCACCATCATTCTCAAGGTGATTTTTTCTGCATTTTCAATTCGTTCCACAAGTTCCGGAAAGTAATCAGCGAGCGTTTCATCCAAAGACAAACGTCCTGCTTTGGCTAATTTGGTGATAGCTACAGCATCATATAACTTGCTAATACTGGCAATCTTGAATAAAGCTTGCGGGTAGGCAGGTATTTTATTTTTTCGATCATGCCAGCCTGCCGCATAAAACTCCGGTGGCTTCCCAGCTTGGTCCACGTAAACTATCATGCCATCAAATCCATGACCGATACCTTCCTCTAATTGCTCTTGAACGGTATCTGGTAGTGGTAATATCCATGCCTTTACCAAAATCCATGGTACGAAATACAAGGAAGATATGCTTACTATAATAAATACTATTCTGAGTATTCGTTTTATTTGTTTCTTTTTCATCATGTTATATTTTTTCAGAACGATCAGCTTAATTACTTCTCAGTATTTTTACAATCCGATTATATACGACCTCCGTTACATTCCAGGTGTATCCACCACTTGTATTTACAAACTGAATAACAACCGCATCAATATCTTTGTGATACCTGGCAATACTGGAATATCCTGGCAATAATCCGGTATGTCCATATTCATAAATAGACGAATAAATAGCCTGTTCATTATCATTTAGCAAAGAGCCATCGTTCAATGCCCTCAGGAATATTCCCACATCCTGCGCTGTAGCAACCATTGAGCCGGCAGGGTTTATAAAATCATTATACTTTAAATCGCCATCATAACCTACGTAATACCCACTCATAACATCGTCTAAACCTACTTCACTCAGTAGGCTAAAAGTATGAGTTAACCCAAGAGGTGCCAAAATCTCACTTTTGATATATTGGTGATGGCTATACCCCAATGTTTTATCAAGAATTTCGCCTATCAACAAATAATTCGTATTTGAATAACTATATTTTTTATCAGGTTCAAAGTCAGCAGGCTTATCCAGCACCAACTCAAGATTTTCTCTATTGGTTTTCGGTGGGTTTTCCCAATATCCAGGTGTGTCAGTAAAATTGGGAATGCCACTCCGATGCTGCACAATCATTCTCAAGGTAATTTTATCCGCATTTTCAATTCTTCCCACAAGTTCCGGAAGGTAATCAGCGAGCGTTTTATCCAAAGACAACTGTTTGTCATTTACCAATTTTGCGACAGCAACCGCGACATATAACTTGCTGATACTGGCAATTTTGAACAATGAATGAGGATCGGCGGGTATCTTTTTCTCCCTGTCTTTCCAACCAGCAGCGTAAAAGGCTGGTTCCTTTCCTCCTTGATCTACATAAACAATCATTCCATCTAATCCATAACCAATTGCTTCATTTACTTGTTCCTGAACCGTATCAGGCAGTGGTGTTATCCACGCTCTTACGATTACCCAGGGAACGAAGAATAAAGAGCTTATGGTTGCAATAATAAATACTATTCTGAGTATTCGTTTTGTTTGTTTTTTCGTCATAATATCATATTTTTTAGAACCATACACTTTCAATATATATTCATAACAGTCACTAGTCTAATTTGTTGAATTTTCATTTCAATCCAAACAAGGTCTTAAACGATTATTGCAACATCATAGCAATGATAGGGCGGGTCATTTCCAGTTCCTTTAAATCAAGTTTTAAACCAAGTGGCTCTAGTTGCTTCCGGATCATTTCGTAGACGGGTTTCATCTCAGAAAACGGCACAAGAACAGATTCTCTGGGAGTTGCTTCATAGTTGTTTTTTATGTTTTTGTCAGCACCGGCATCAAGGAGCATCTGCACAATATCAATACGGCAAAAGAATGCGGCAGAGTGTAAGGCGGTCGATCCTTCGTTGTTTTTAAGGTCCAGATCGGCATTGGCATCAATTAATGCTTTAACAATAGCTGTTTGTCCGAAGGTCGCAGCTGTAATTAAAGGTGTTGAACCACTCATTTGTTCTTTCATATTGATATCGGTTCCTGCTTCTATATGTTGTTTAACGACTTCGAGGTTGCCGGATAATATTGCTGCCTGAATGTCAATTTCTGGTTTATCCACAACAACCTTTGCTTTAGAATTATTTTCCGACTTCGTGTTATTGCTGCTGCCTGGTTGAGCGCATGCACTTAATAGTAATAGGATAATGAACGAAAAGTTTACTGCCATTTTAAACGAATTAATTTTTAGTGCTTTCATGATTTTAATTTTTAAATATTTGACTTTGAAAATTGTTTTACAAAGTTGAGATAATCGTAAAAGCAAAGCCAATGAACTATGCAGCCAAATGTGTCAAGTTTGAATAAGGCATAAAAATTATGACGCAGAAATAACATTTTTGAAGCAATTAGAGCATGTTAGCTAATTCTGAGAATAGCCTCATTGTATGCATTTGCATAAATTTTCCTACTTTCGTTTGAATAAGAATAAGCATGTCGAACACATCCATTATTAGATCAGACTTCATTGATAAGGCAGAAGCGGTTATTTTAGAGAACATCTCGAATGAACAATTTGGAGTTTCTGAATTGGCAGATGCTATGAATATGAGCCGTTCGAGTTTACTCCGGAAAATCAAAACGCAAACTCAGCTTTCTGCGAGTCAATTTATTCGTAAGGTTCGTCTAATAAAAGGAATGGAGATGCTGAAGCAGGATACATTGACTGTTTCCGAGATTTCATACCAGGTAGGTTTTGGAAACACTTCCTATTTCATAAAATGTTTTCGGGAATATTATGGGTATTCACCCGGTGAAATAAGAAAAGGAATACCGGCAGATGAAGTTGTTGATATTCGGGTTAATGTTCTGAATAAATACAGGTGGCACCTGTTAACAGCGGTGTCTCTAATAGTAATCGTTCTATCAATCTTACTTCTCAGTAAAAAAAGTACTGTTACTTTTGAAATTGAAAAATCTATTGCTGTCTTACCCTTCAAAAATGAGAGTAGTGATTCTTCAAACCTCTACTTTGTTAATGGACTTATGGAATCCGCGTTAAACAACCTTCAGAAAATCGAAGATTTACGGGTAATTAGTAGAACTTCTGTAGAGAAATACAGACATACGAATAAGAGTATTTCTGAGATTGCCGAAGAACTCGATGTGAAATACCTGGTAGAAGGTAGTGGCCAGCGGGTTGAAAATCAGGTTTTGCTCAATATCCAATTAATTGAAGCATCAAGCGACAGACCGATTTGGAGTGAGCAATATAGTCGTGAAGTGGGAGATGTATTTGCACTTCAGAATGAAGTGGCCAGGAAAATCGCTGCTGCTATAAAGGCAATTGTGACATCTGCTGAATTAAAACAAATTGAGAAAATACCTACTGAAAATTTGTTGGCCTATGATTATTACCTCCAGGCACTGGATCCATATTACACAAGAACCAGGGAAGGTTTGGAAAAGGCTATTCCGTTATTTGAGAAGGCGATAGAAAATGATGAACAGTTTGCCCTGGCCTATGCCCATATTGCCATATCGTACTACTTTCTCGATGAAAACCAGAAACAAAAACAATATACCGAACTTATCAACAACTTTGCTGACAAGGCTCTGCTTTACGATCCCAAATCTGCTGAAAGCCTCATGGCCAAGGCACTTTACTATATGCAAACCGAAAACTATCAATTTGCCTTGCCCCATCTTGAGAAGGCCCTGGAATACAACCCTAATTCATCATCAGTAGTTCAAATGCTTGCGGGTTTATATGCCAGCGCCATTCCTAATACCGGCAAATACCTGGAGTACGCTTTGAAAGGCATTCAACTCGATATTGCCGCCAATGATTCCATCGGCAAAAGCTATATCTATTTGACTCTGAGTAACGCACTCATCCAAACCGGTTTTGTGGAAGAGGCGACCACCTATATCAACAAGTCGCTGGACTACGATCCTGAGAATTATTATTCGCCCTTACTGAAAGCATTTATCCTGTACGCCAAAGAAAGCAATATAGAGCAAACCCAAAAACTATTGATGAAGGAATGGAAGAAGGATACTACGCGCTTGGACATCTTGCAGGAAGTAGCGAAATTCTATTATTATCAGGAAAAATATGACAGTGCCTTTTATTATTATGAAAAATTTGTCAATGCGAGGGAGCGATACGATCTGGATATTTATCCTCAGGAAGACGTGAAAATTGCCATGGTGTATCAAAAGAAAGGCCTGAAGGCTCAGGCCTCAAAATTTTTCAATGCCTATGCCGGATATTGCGAAAAAGACCAATCAATTTACAAAAGTGCCAGCATGGCTGTAAAGTACGCGTATGAAGGAAAAAACGACAAAGCGATTGAGCAACTCAAAGTTTTCGCAACACAAGATAATTACCAGTACTGGATATTAATATTCATGAAAACAGATCCGCTGATTAAACCCTTGAAAAGCCATCCGGAGTTTGACGGAATCATGCAAAAGATCAAAGACCGTTTTTGGGATAAACAGAAAAAAATGAAAAAGTTATTAAAAGAGAAAGGACTAATTTAATAAAGTAAGCTATCTACCTGCTTGTGAAGATAATATATGTTTCTTCGTCATAATTTCCTATTTTTTCAGGAGGATGTACTTTCCTAATGTATTCATAACAGTCACTGATCTAATTGTTGAATTTTCAGTTCATTCCCAACAAAGTTCTTAAACGATTACTGCAACATCATGGCAATGATAGGGCGCAAATGGATGCTCAGAAGGACGAAATCGGTGTGATCTTATTCGAGGTAGAGACGCACGGCGTGCGTCTTCTACGAACACCTCGGCATCGGTAATTGTGGTGGAGACGCACCGCCGTGCGTCTTTACGTCCGGGACCAACGAATTGAAATGTTTGTAGAATGAAATTACCGCAATTGAGTACCGATACCCGTATTCAATTGGATCTGGTTAAACGATTCCAGGTTAAAAACCAGTCGTATCCGGTCCTTGAACGATCCGGTGGCGGATTCAATGTTTCCGGTAACAACCAATGGAATGTATATCTCGAAAAAGTTCCATATTCCGGCCTTCAGGCCTGCTTCGCAAAAAATAGGTGAATTCTTGCCGGTTCCGATACCATGATCGTTCAGTAGTAAGTTCACAAAGGGTTTGACCGGGAAGCGCCGGACTGGTCCCGGCAAATTGCTGGTGAGCGATAAAGAAACCAGCCAGTTACTGTATCCGAGGATGTCGTTAACCGGCGATACCAGACCTCCTTCGGACAAAGTCATTTGCCTTGACCAGAAGGACGATGGGAAAGAGCCAAAACGATCGGGGTAAGTTCCCTGAAAAAGGTATTGCTCGCGACCACTCCGTCCACTTGCCGCAAGCGAATAAAACGGAACATTGGGATTGTCCATCAGCATTGTACCGGCAAAAAGCCGGATATCCAAACCATTGTTCTTTCCGGAATAACTTAGTCGGTACCTGAAATCCAGCGATGTTTTCAGAAATGACGGACCGGATTCGAACGAAGTTAACAACCTGAACGGATTGATGATGCAGCTCTTTTCCAGCTGGTAGCCGAATTGCAGGTATGAACGCATCTTTGCCTTTTCCTCCAGTTCAATCCGGAAAAGGTCAGATGCTGAGGTGTAGCTTCCGGAGATCTTCTGTGTGAGCGGGTTTATTTTTTTACTGGTCCGGAAGAAAAGGTCTAATCCGGCTTTTACTTTGTGATAATTTTGGTTGCCAGGTGCGCCAAACTGAGTTCCCTCCAGAGAAATTTTGGCCAACCGGACAGTCCGATCATAGGGAATAATGTTGTAGGAGACTTTCCCGAATCCTGCAAGGCTCGAATTACCGAAGGAGTAAAATGGCATCACAAAATATTCAAGCAGTTTGGGTATCAGGAATCCGTTATGTAACGCCAAACCAATCATGAAGCCGTTTTCTTTGGTCCAATTCATGGCAGGCATATAATTAACCGCACGCACATCGGGTTCGGCAACTGAAAAGTAGAGTTGGGTCCGGATAGGATCAGCCTTGCGGAAAATTCCGGATCTCCGGAGGTTATTATTGAGCCGGAAGAGTTCGGGCATCACATGACCGGGATCGATTTTCAGTTCAGAATAATTCCCCTCCGGAAGTTCGATCCATTTCTCTCCCTCAAAACCATCGACCCACTTCTCAAAACAGATTGAATCGCCAGTCATGCCAGCAATAAGCAGTGGAGAAACCAGTTCTCCATTGTTCTTTACGAGCAGCTTCCGGTTCTCCGAACGAACCAGTTTATAATCGAGTCGTTTGGTGGTGCCAATAAAATCACTAAAGAACCAGCTTAAGTCTTTTCCTGAATGGGCTTCGAATAAATTACGAAGATCATCAGGCTGAGGATGCCTGAATTTCCATTTCAGGTAATAATCATGCATAACCGAATCAAAAAGCGAATCGCCCAAATAAGCCTTCAGATAATTAAAGCCCATGGTCGCTTTGGTGTAAACAAAGATGTTGTAGTCCAGCGCATTGTAGTCTGCGGCCGGCAGATTCACTGGTTGTTCGAGGTTCGCACGTGCCTGGGCCAGCCATTCGAATTCCTGCATCCGTGCCAGCGGCATTTTGTCGAGATGAAAGAATCTGGCCACTTTAAACTTATCAACATAGACCTCCCACAGCTTTTTCCCGGGATACCTTTCGCTGATGTAGCGTACTTCATTCATGCTGGTAATACCTTCGTCCATAAACGGGTATCGCCGCTCGTCCGATCCAAGTGCTCCGTAAAACCAGGTATGACCGATTTCATGTGCAATGACTTCATCGAGTGTGTAGGCATTCTTTGTACGGCCAATCACGGTCATTCCTGGGTATTCCATTCCATCACCGGCTGTCAGTGCGCTTTGCACAGCGGTGTAATTCTGATACGGATAATCTCCGTTCCATTTGGAGAAATACCAGATCGCATGATTGACATACGGAATGGAATTTTTCCAAAGATCAGCCTGTTCATTGGTAAACATCGTCCAGGTCGTAACTTCCCTTCCGGAGTCCGGAAGTTTCACTTTTCCTTTCAAAACATGAAACCGTTTGTCGGCAAACCAGGCAAAATCATGTGACTGACTTTGGGTATAACGGAGCGTTTTCATCTGCGGTGAGGAGGGCGGAAAGTCAGCTCCGCCGGAACCAATGGATGAAACCCAGGCCGTATCGGCAGCAAGCCGGTCAAGCATTTTGGATTCCTGCTCATTTTGCAGATTTCCGGTAGCACCAACGATGTAATTGGCGGGCAGCGTAATACTGACATCAAAACTTCCAAATTCTGAATAGTATTCTCCCTGATCGAGATAGGACATTTCGTGCCAGCCCATCCGGTCATAAACAGCTGGTTTAGGATACCATTGAGTAATTTGATAGGATTCCCCGATGTGCCCCAACCTGGAAGTCACTCCTTTGGGAATTTTCACATGGAATGGAGTGTTTATGAATATTGTGTCGCCGGAAAGAAGTGGTTCATTCAGGAAGATTTGGCAAATATCGGGTTGACCGGGCAACAAATTCCATTGAACAAGCCGGTCAGCAACCTTAAAATCCAATGAATCGATATATCCTCGCAGTTCCGGATCGTCGAATAATTTCGTTTTCCCGTTAAAGCCAGAGAGTTGTTTGGCTAATGGAGTGTTATTGCCGGAGTACCCATTTGGCCACAGATGGAAATAGATAAAATGAAGGGAGTCGGGAGAGTTGTTAATGTACTCTATTGTTTCGAAGGCAGATAACTCATGAACCTGATCGTTCAAGCTAACCTGTATCTTGTAATTGACTTTTTGCTGAAAATAGTCCTGCGATGAGGCCTCCGAAAAAGATCCCAGGATGATCAGTGAGATGAACAACAATTGCCAGGTTTCAGGAGCGCGGAGAAGTATTCTACGATTCGTTACACCTGAGTGTATCTGTTTATTTCTGATCATAAATAATCTGAAAGCCGGCAAGCCCCAGTCTTTTGCAGGCTGCTGGCAGCCACTTGTTTGAAAAGAAAAGAATGAGCCTGTATCAAAAGTCATTATCCAGTCATCCTGAACTTCCTGCCCGCTAACCTGACAGGCGGGGTTTCAAAATCTCAATGAAAGGTATATCAGACCCCGAAATAAATTCGGGGTGACGAGATTCACGTGTGTTTTGACTTTTGAGACAGCCTCATTTTAGAGTAAGAATGCGAATAATTATCCTGAAATAAAATTCTGTTTATTAGAGATCAGCAACAATTCTCTCAGGATAATAAACCAACCGTATTTATCAGACTAAAAGGATAATGATGATGATCAGCAAAAGTGTTCCGCCACCAATGTAAATAACACCATCGCGTTTACGAACATTTTCTTTAATCGCCTTCTTTTCTTTTCTGAGTTCGCGTTTTTCCGAAACGGACATGTCTGATTTATCCATGCTACGTATTTCTTCAACACGATTTGTTAAGCGTGTGACCTCTTCATTTGACATTTTATTTTCAACCGGAACTGCAGACTTATCTGAAGCCGATTTCATGTCAGTTTTACTTGCAAATGACATTGATGTTGTCATTGTAAAAATCAATACAAATACATAAAAAATAGTCTTTTTCATCTTGCGTCTTTTAAATTAATTTACGAAAATAAAGGTAATGGATATGCGATATCAACATGTTACACAATTCTATCAAAAAGTTACATCATTCACAGTTATATCAATGAGTCAGCCATTTTGTTTGATAAACAGACAATAAAAAACCCATGTTTCAATTTTTAGATTAGCTGCGTTTTTTAGTTGGAATGATGAACAGCGGGATCGTTGTTTGACGCAAAACTTCTTCGGTAACACTTCCCATGACGATATTCTCCAGCCATTTCCGGCTGTGGGAGCCCATGACGATAATATCTGCATGCGAGTCTGTTGCAACCTTTAATATAGCATCTGAAAAATCGCCCTCTTCGACCACAGTTTGAATGGCCTTATCTCCAAGGTGAAGTTTCGATTTATCAAGGAAAAATTGAGCTGCTTTTTTTAGTCCGGTAACATCCGCTATTGGTAATAAAGCTGGATCCATGTAACCGGCAAGCCCCATTACCGGAGAAAATTCCGTTGAAGCATAATATACAGGATCTGTTATTACATGCAGCAACAGAACACCCGCATTCATAGCTTTTGCCATTGAAAAACCCTCTTCTGCTACTTTTTGTGCGGTCGGATCGTAATCCAACGCTATCAATACTTTTTTCATTTTATTTGTTTTATATGTGTATCTATTTGATGAATGAGAGTCCTTCAGCATGAAAAATGAAGCCCATAAACGAATAACTGGGTGATACAGTTGTTCTATAAATATTTCGTTAGGCACTAATTCATTCTAATCGGGCGAAACAGAAACAACCTTAAAAATGCAGTTACACAAAAGACGAATTACGAGACAAATGTGAATCAGGAACTAAAGCAGGTCTGGTAAACTGCTGTTGTGTTTCATTCACCTTTATCCTCTTCCAAATCGTCATGATCCTCTCCTCCTAAACTGTAATAGTTATTTTCTTCATCTTCACCTCCAATATCTTCCTGTTCATCATCCAATTCAGCTCCTGGAATATCCAGGTTGTTGCCTGATGCATCGTCAGTTAAATATTTCTCGTTGGTTGTTCCAACTTTATATCTTTTGTCTGACTCTTTCATATTTGAGGTATCTTCAGGATTGATATCTTTTTCTTCCTGACTGTTATTGTAAATATCTTCGCTGTCAGGATATAATGGATATCCCTGAAAATCGTTTTCCTCCTTGTTGCCTGTCTGCTGATCAGACCGTTTCAACTCCTCGTTTTTTGGTTTCATTTGTATGAATTTTGAAAATACTAAGTTATGTTTCTGAATAAAGACATTTGTTACATAACTTTCGAAAAGAATTACATCATTCACACATTTTGGAATGGATTGCGTCATTTCAGAATTGAATCGCGAGCTGTAAGAAGGAATCCGTACTACCATTTCCCTGAATTAGTTAGATAAACGGCCTAATGTGTGAATCTTGTAACTCTTTCCCTGAATTATGTAATATTTTTTCAGTCCAATGACGGCATCTTTACATCGTCAAAATTTCTAAATAATTTAAAACTTAATATCATGGGATTTCTACTTTATCTTATCGCAATCATTTTAATCATCGGCTGGGCAATTGGATTCTTCGCTTTTCAGGTCGGTGGAATTATTCACGTCTTGCTGGTCATTGCAATCATTGCAATCATTCTTCGTGTTATCCGCGGCTAAAACTAAATTCGGAAAGATTTGTTTCAGTTATCAAACAGATTCCAATCCCGAAGAAGAAACGAACTGGCCTGTAATTCATTTCTTAGGTGGTGGCACAAAAGAGAATAAAACAGCGTTCGAAGGGAGAGTCTCCTTGCATGAAAATTACAGACGAACGCTCAACTAATCAATTCATTAATATCATTTATTTCTGGATGAAATTATTTCTGAAAATCTTTCTTGGGATAGTTACTCTTTTGCTATTGCTGATATTCTTAACGAATGTCGTCATTGAGCCTTGGATTGGGAAAAAAATCAGTACTGAATTTAATGAAAAGCATCCTGAATACAAGCTCGAAATAGACAAGGTTCATCTTTTGCTTTTCGCATCAGGAATTGAACTGAAAAACATTAAATTGGTCTCAAATTCAGAGTCTGATAGTCTACTGTCTATGAATGAAAAAATAGCGTCCATCCAGGTCAAAGGCATCAGGATTGCAAAGGCTATCTTCAAAAAAGACATTGACATCCGGGAAGTCATTATTTCCAACCTAAGTATGAAGAGAAAGGTTCCATTTAAGAAGAAACCCAGAACACCAAAACTTTCGACTTTAAATATCAAAATCGGAACACTGCTTTTCAACCGAATCAACATGCAGATCGAAAACACCTTAAACGCCAAGGCGTTTTCAGTAAAAGAAGGTGTTTTGAAAGTATACAACCTTCAGGTTGAGAAACAAGACACCTTATCCCGGCGCATCTTTAAACAGTTTGATTTCGAAGCAGAGGAACTCCTTTCGGTTTCGAATGACAGCATGTATTCGTATAAAGCAAGTGGAATAATATATTCCGTAACGACAAAGACCTTAGCAGTTGACAGCTTTTCCATTCATCCGAATTACAAAGATTATGATTTTACATCACGACATCAGTTCGAGACTGATCGCATCGAAGCCACGCTCAATGCGATTTCCTTTCATGATTTTTCCGCTGCAGACTATTTCAAATCCAGGAGCATTGTAAGTTCATCGATCAGGATCGGTCAATTAGATCTAAACGCTTTTCGGGACAAACGAAAAAAATTCCGACATGTGAATAAACCGGCCTTTCAGGATATGATTTACAACTATCCGGGTCATCTAGACATTGATTCAATTGATCTTATCAGCGGAAATGTGACATACATTGAACACGCTTTTGAAGCAAACGAGCCGGGACGGATCAGTTTTAATGAAATCAATGCTAAAATTTACAACCTTACGAACGACACGATTTACAAAACAGAAAGTGCTTTTTTTAAAATTAAATGCGAGGCGATGCTAATGGGCAAAAGCAAAATGACCATTAGCTTAAAAGGAAGATTATTCGACAAGGATAATACGTTTTCAGTAAGGGGAACACTTTCAGGCATGGACGCCAGTGAAATGAACCCAATGCTGGCAGAAAATGCTTTTATATATGTTACATCCGGCCGAATAGATGCTATGAATTTCGGCTTTACAGCAAATAACACGAAAGCCAGCGGGAAAATGAGCTTTCTCTATCACGGAATGGACGTCGCCGTTAAAAATAAACGGACGGACGATACCACCGCCATCAAAGAGAGATTTAAATCAGTAATTGCCAATCTGAAGTTAATGAATTCAAACCCGATGCCGGGGCAAGTAGCGAGAGAGGGAATTATCGATACAGAAAGAGATCCTGAACGGTTTCTTTTTCAATATTGCTCCAAATCAATCCAATCGGGAATTAAAACGAGTCTGGTGAAAAACAAGAGAAAAAGAAAGGAATAGCATTTTTACACATTTTCGATTGGTCTGCACACTTTAACCTTGAGACGCTTGTAATAAGAAGGCGATAGACCAGTCATTTTCTTAAACTGGTTCGACAGATGGGCGACACTACTGTAATGTAATAAGTTAGCAATTTCGGTCACATTCAGTTCATTGTAGATCAGCAATTATTTAACCCGTTCAATCTTGTGGGAGAGAACGAAATATTCAATGGTATAGCCCTGTTTCTGTGAAAAAAGGTTGGATAAATAAGTGTAGTCGTAATTTAATTTTTCGCTCAGGTACTCCGAAAATCTTATCTTCAATGGATCTTTAGTATAATGAACCATCTCAATAATGATATTTTTCATTTTCTCAATCAGCACGTTTTTCTTGTCGTCTATTATTTCAAGCCCCGATTTCTTCAGGCCGATACTTAACCGATCGTGCTGCTCCATTGTCATGTTTTCCAAAATGTCCACTTCCCCAAACTTCAGGATTACGAATTGTAATTCAAGTTTTTCAAGTTCGAATTTTACGATCGGTTTGCACCGATCGCTCACCATATTTTTGATATAGAGTTTCACCCGACTGTACTACTTTTTGAAATCTGAAATATCAACTACTGACAAAAGGCATTCCCGATCATCACCTGTAACTACACCCTCGATGTAAACCAAGAATAACGAATTACGATCACGACCAAGTGATACTTCACACGATTTTTTACCATCATCAGCATAAACATCGATAAAGAATTTATTAAATACAGGTTTCGATTCTTCGGAAACAAACAACTTAAAGTTACTGTTTATCAAACTAAAACGTCGGCCTCCAAGCAGGTCTGCACCAGTAAAGTTCAGTTCGCAGATAATACCATCGGAATTGAGCGTAAAATAACCCATAGGGGCTAAATCGTACAACATGGTGTATTTTTTAAGAGCCGTTTCTGCTGTTTCATAAGCCTGGTGCAACTCATCGTTCTGCATTTCCAATTCAATCTGGTGAACCTGCAGTTCGTGCAAAAGCTTTTTCACATCAGGTTCCGCCAATGAGTTATCCTTATCAGCTGTTATCGCTGTCAGTTTTTCTTCTGCATATTTACGTAGCATTTGTGCATCTGTAAAATCCAATTCTTCTGTCATCATAGCGGTGTTATCTTTAGTTTATTGTTAAATGAAGGTAAAAAACAGGAGCATCTCCCTTATCTTTTATCTTCTGTCATTTCTCAAACTTTTATTTCTTAGCGACCAGAATCATCCCCAAAGGCACGTTCAGCTTACTGTGCAGCACATTTACTGACCATTCGACAACGGGCATATCGTTTGATGCCGCTATTACCTGCATTTTAAGCTGTCCTTCCAAGCCTTCATTCATAATCTTTTTTAATTCTTTTTCGGTCTTTTTTTGTGTCTGTTCAGGAACAAACAGATGAAAGTAACTTTGACCGATTACATCCTTTTCCTTTATCCCGAAGAACGTTTCTGCCTGTGGATTAAACGCCAGAATCTTCCAGTCAGACGATAATTTAATGATTACATCGGAAGACGAATTTAAGATCAACTGAGACATCCGTTCCGTTTGATATAATTCCGACTCCAAAGTCTTGTGATCGGATATATTTATAAATGTGATAACCAGACCGTCAATCCGATCGTCGAAAGTGCGGTAAGGCATCGTGCGAATCTTGAACCATCGTCCATCTTTGGTTGGAATCTGTTTTTCTATAAATACGAGGGTCCTTAATACTTCAAGGGCATCAGCAGCCAATCCGGGATAAACAAGGTCAGAAACCTGGTCGGTAAATGGTCGCCCTATATCACTTTTAATTAATTTAAAGATTTTGGTTGCCTCATCAGTAAAGCGACGGATATTCAATTCTTTATCGAGAAACAGCGTAGCGATATCCGTACTGTTGAGCAGGTTTTTCATATCATTGTTTACCCTTGAAAATGCATCGACCTTCGACTGCAATTCAGCGTTCACTGTTTGAAGTTCTTCGTTCAGACTTTGCATTTCTTCCTTTGAACTTGTAAGTTCTTCATTCGTTGATTGTAGTTCTTCATTGGTCGATTGCAATTCCTCATTGGTCGATTTCAATTCTTCCTGCGAAGTCTGCATTTCTTCGAAGGTACTCTGTACCTCTGCACGTGTACGCTTCAACTCTTCTTCCAACTCCAATTGCCTGATATTGACTGAAGCCCTTTTCCCTTTTTTTTCGGGTAGTTTGGTGTCAGTGATCTCCGGCATATCAGTAAAAATGATCATTACCAACCCGTGTAAAGGATCTGGTTTATCAATCCATTTAATTTTAATATCTAAGAATTGAGTACCACCATTTGTGCCAACTTTCAAATTGTGCAGAATAACGGCCTCTTTCTTCAAAAGCGCAATACGAAAGGCTGCCGGGAATTCCTTACTTATACCTTCACGTAACATGGCATAAATATTCATGTTTGCTTTACCAACAGCCGGCTCCAGATATTTCCCCGTACGTCCGCTGATGTAAATGATGTCGCCATTTTCGTTCACAAGAACACCGGCAGGTGAAAATTGCTGCAACAACAGCTGATCGGCAAGTGTTTGAATATTTGGAATTGACTTGTCTGGAATTTGTTTTTCAACACTTTTCGGACTGGTTCGGGAAAATGAGGCGGGAAAATCAAACAGTTCAGGTTTAACAATAGTACCGGTGCGTTCGTAAATTTTCAATTTGGCATCAACGGGTTTGAAAAAGTGACTTTGAGTTCCCAACGATTCGGAACTGCCAAGTAGCAGGATTCCTTCAGGATTAATGCTATAATAAAACAGCCCGAGTATTTTCTTTTGCAACTCAGGGTCCATATATATCAGCAGATTACGGCACGAAATAAAATCGAGCTTTGTAAAAGGCGGATGCATAATAATATTATGTTGGGCAAACACTACCATTTCCCTTATTTCAGTTATAACGCGATAGCCTTCGTCTGTTTTAATGAAAAACCGACTGAGTCGAACCGGTGATACATCGGCAACAATATTGGCAGGGAATGTGCCTTTCCTTGCTTTCTCTATGGCTTCATTATCGAGATCGGTTGCAAATATCTGTAACGAAATACCTTTGAGTGATTTGATATTTTCAAGTGCTTCTTTAAACACGATAGCTAATGAATAGGCCTCTTCTCCTGTCGAACAACCCGGTATCCAGGCACGCAATACGGAATTGGGATGCTGATTATCAATTATTCCGGGAATAACAGTCTCGTTCAGTATTTTCCAAACGTCCGGATCGCGAAAAAAATTAGTTACACCAATCAGTAATTCTTTAAAAAGAATATCAATCTCATTTGGATTTTCCTGCAAAAAACGAACGTATGATACTATTTTTTCAATTTTGTGGATGCCCATACGCCTTTCAATACGGCGGTACACTGTATTTTTTTTATACAACGAAAAATCGTTGCCCGTATGGATTCGAAGTAGAATTATAATTTTCTCGAGAGAGCTTTTGTCTTTGAGATCACTCGTCACCTCTGATTTGATGACAGGAGTCCATTTATGAAAATCAATAAGCTTTGCAGCCAACTCACCGGCCGGAGCCACAATATCGACCTGTACGGAATCGATGGCATTGCTGGGCATGCTGCTGTATTTTGCAGTAGCAGGATCCTGTACCATAACAATTCCATTTTTTTCTTTGATGGCACGAAGTCCTACACTGCCGTCGGAACCCATTCCCGACAGGATGACTCCTACACTTCGTTCCTGCAGATCGTCGGCAAGCGAGCGAAAGAAAAAATCGACAGGAAGCCGCAAGCCTCGTGATTCGATTGGTTCAAACAGGTGAAGCACCCCTTTCAATATCGACATGCTCGTATTGGGAGGAATGACATATACACAGTTGGGCTTGACAGTCATGCGGTCTTTTACCTGATAAACCTTCATCTTGGAAGTTCGCTGCAGCAATTCAGGCAGCATGCCTTTTTGTGTAGGATCCAAATGCTGAATAATAACATAGGCCATTCCGCTGTTTGGAGGAACAGGAGCCAGGAACTGTTCAAAAGCTTCCAGCCCACCGGCTGATGCGCCAATACCAACTATTGGGAATCGGCTGGGATCTGCCCCTGAAATTTTTTCTTTTGATGATACCATCGATTTTTGTTCCCTGGGATTCATGAGCAATGCTTCTAATTAACTTTAAATATCGAAATTACTCAATATCCAATCATGTACAATACAAATTAAACGAAATAATATAATAATCAAAAAGTCTGCCTACTCGTTTTTGCCTCACATCTATCTTTCTGAGAAAGAACCAATTTAATTTTCAGTCCATCTTTCACCGGAAAATATTGTATCCGTTTTAGGCTGTCAACTAATCTATTCCGAATCACCATTTCAGAATAACGTGCTGCTTTTTTGTTGACAGTAATCGATCACCATCTGCTTCTTCGGGAATATAACAAACCCAAAACGAACCCTATACCTAAACTGATCAGAATCTGTACCCAATTCAAACTGTCCACGCTCATCGACCTGTGTCCATGCATCATTCCCTTTGTCCAGGGGCCGCCCCCCAATAATAGAAAGGCCACTACAATAGCCAATATTGCCACTAAATAAAGTAATGTATTGCTTGATGGTCTTTTGCTCATATTCTTCCCCTTATCTGATTAAGTATGAAACGATGAAAATTGATTTTTTTGATTTTAATCTTGTTTATAATCGAATAGATTGTCTGCTCAGGTTTTGTATTTCCTGTCTTCAGGCCTTCTATCAATTTTTTTCTGAAGGTCTTTTCATTTTTTGAACTTAAGCCTGGTCTATTTAAAGGATAGTTTGTTAATTAATATTCTTCAATAGCACTTGCATCAGTTTGAGCGATGTATAATCGATGCATCCACACCATTTTTTCGTGCTTCTCCAATAAATTCGTCACAAAAGCCACCGTATCAGTGTCGTTATGTCTATCAGAAATCGGAATAATTTCATTCCGGATATTCCGGATAATAGCTTCGTGGTCGCTTGCCAGTGATTGAATAATTTCGTCTAAATTATTATAATTATAATTTTCGTCGCTACTTTGTGAAGTATTCTGAAAGTATTTGAGGGAACCTATGGCGAAACAACCAAGTGAACGTATCCTTTCGGCCAGGTCATCGATCACTTCATCTAATACATTATATTGGTTCTCAAAAAAAACATGCTGTTCGTAAAATTTCGAACCATCGGCATTCCAATTTGCATTCCGGGTTTTGGTATAAAGCACATATTCATCAGCCAATAATATATTGAGAAATGTTACAACTTCGTTGATGTTATGGTCCGTAATTCCTATGGCTGTTTTCATCATTTTTGAATTTATAATAAAAAAAAATTCTGACTAAATATAAGCTCATCAGAAAGAAGAGATGTTATATAATTTTTGAAAATTTTTACATTATTCACACATTTTTGGATTTACTACGACCGGAATCCCGAAGTAGCCTGAAAAAAGCAGGCGTTACTCCCGTCACCTTCACAAACTGGTTTGTCAATTGAACCTCACTGCTGTATTGCAGTTTGCAGGCAATATCCTCAAGGCTGAGTTCGGTATAGATCAGCAATTCTTTAACGTGTTCAATTTTCTGCATCCCGATATATTTAAGAATGGAAATGCCTGTACTTCTGATAAACAGCTTGTTCAGGCTAGTGTAATACAATTGAATTTAAGGCTAATGTAATCAGAAAATTCCTTTGCCGGAATCTCTACCTCCAGATAAATGAACTGAAAAACAGTAAATTTAATTCTTTCTGCGTGAAGGTTCTCTTTGTATTTAGTCAATTCGGCTCCGGCATTTTCCGGAACGATATTTACTGATTGTATTTCCCCGGCTGAAATTCTCTCGTTTAATTTTACTGAATTAGAGTGAAGTCCACGTTTATTCAATTCGTTCTTTGTAGCGTTCATTTTCCATCAATTTGAAATAAAGTATTACCATATCGGATATGGATAAATCAATATACCAAACAAATATACTACAGTGCCGACCAAAAAAGTTACATGTTTATTTTTTAAAGTTACATGATTCACACATTTTAGAAATAGCGAAATCAGGAGATCCAATGAACTTACCATCCGGAGAATTAATCCCTCTAAATCAGCAGAATACGATTAAAGTTACGGGCAGAAGAATAGGTATAGTTGTCTGAAACACAATTATTACTCACTGAGAGTAAAATATGTGAATGTTGTAAGATTAATTGAAATTTATGTAACATTTAGTGCCTGAAGGGAGCCTATTTTTACAAAATATTAATTGATAGAAAACAGCCTGTCCGCTGACAGTGCAATTCTAATTCAAAAATTTATAAACAATTAAATACATTCTATTATGAAACAATTACGAATTAGCATGATAATGATTCTAAGTGCTGCATTATTATTTACCAGCTGCGCATCATTGAACAAAACGCAAAAAGGAGGAGCCATTGGAGCCGTAGCAGGTGGTGCGATGGGTGCAGTAATTGGCAAAGTCGCAGGGAATACTGGTCTTGGAGCAATTGTCGGCGCTGCAGTTGGAGGTACGACAGGCGCTGTGATTGGTCATAAGATGGACAAACAGGCTAAAGAGATAGAAAAAACTGTTCCTGACGCAAAAGTGGAACGTGTAGGCGAAGGAATCGTTGTGGAATTCAGTAGTAATGTACTGTTTGGATTCGACAGCTCTAATCTGTCGGGTGATGCAAAAATCAACCTTGATAAGTTGGTGAAAATCCTTAATGCTTATCCTGATACGGATATTGAAGTACAGGGTCATACCGACAGTAAAGGAAGTGAATCGTATAACCAGAGATTATCTGAAAGACGTGCCGGTGCAGTATCCGGTTATCTGACCAGTCATGGTGGTATCAGCTACAGCCGTGTATCAACAAGAGGATTTGGAGAAACGATGCCAAAATATGACAACAATACAGCCAGTGGTCTTGCTCAAAATCGCAGGGTTGAGTTCCTGATCACTGCAAATGAAAAGATGAAAGCTGAAGCTGAAAAAGAAGCAGGTAATTAATCCTGTATTCAGCAAAAATCATCCGAATGTAAACAATATTACAATAAGTAAATCATTAAGTTCTTAGTTCAAAAATCATTAAAAACGACAACATGAAAAACAGAATATTTTCTATTTTATTAATCCTTGTGCTTTCTTCGTCATTCGCAATGGCGCAAACAACAGATCGTGCAAAAATCTCATTTGGCATTCTAGGTGGTATAAATTTCCAGAATATAAACGGGAAAGCATTTAATGGCGACAAACTGAATAATGATATGCTAATGGGTTTCCATGGCGGTGTTAATGTTCAGATTCCCGTTGCTCCTGAATTCTATTTTCAACCCGGAGTTCTATTTTCAATCAAAGGAGATAAAAATAAGAGTGACTTATCAACAAGCACCACAAAGCTCAATTATATTGAAGTGCCGTTGAATTTAGTTTACAAAGGTGCCTTGGGAAACGGATTTGTTATGCTTGGATTTGGACCATACCTTGCTTATGGAATCAGCGGAACCGTTAAAACTGAAGGTAACTCTGGGTCAATTGAAGGAGATATTAAATTCAAGAGCACTGTCGAATCCGGGGATCCATTGCTCGTTCCTTATTACAAAGCATTTGATGCGGGAGCTAACATTTTCGTAGGATATGAAATGGCAAGCGGTATGTTTTTACAATTGGATACCCAATTTGGTATGCTCAATATCAATCCTGAATACAAAGAATTTCCTGATAGTAAGACATCAGAAAAAAATACAGGTTTCGGTTTGTCACTTGGATATAGGTTTTAAGAGAATCAGGTTTTAAGAGAAAAGGTAGTAATAAAAGACAGACCGTTCCTTCAGTGGGATGGTCTGTTTTGTTGATTTAAGGTTTGCATCGATGGGACTAAAATCTCCAAATTAAATGTGTGAATCATGTAAATAAATTTAATAACTATGTAAGACTTTTTTTTCAGGATGTTTAAACCTTTGTTTTAGATTAGACTTACCTTTACGGTATATTAGATTTATAATATATGGCCATATCTACTTCAAAAAAATACACCTTATCGAAAGGACTTGATGAGTACTTTTTAGGCGTTCACAAAGCATGGAAATTTACTGGTCTTTTTTTTAGAGAAGCATTTAAAAGACCTTTTCACCTTCGTGAAGTAATTAATCAATGTTTCGAGGTGGGCTTAAAATCGCTGGCATTAATATCGCTCACAGGGTTCATTGTCGGAATTGTATTCACCAAACAATCGCGTCCTTCACTGGAGGACTTTGGAGCAACATCGTGGCTGCCTTCCCTGATTGGCATAGCCATTGTGAAAGCCTTAGGTCCTTTGGTTACTGCGCTCATTTGTGCAGGCAAAGTAGGTTCAAGCATTGGTGCTGAACTTGGTTCCATGAAAGTGACCGAGCAAATAGATGCCATGGAAGTATCTGCCATCAATCCGTATAAATATTTGGTCGTTACCCGGGTGTTAGCCACCACCATTACAATTCCCGTACTGACATTGTATTGTAGCTTTGTTGCACTCTATGGCTCTTATTTAAATGTTCATGCCGAAGAAACGAGCAGTATGATTAGCTATTATCAAAGCGCTTTTAGTTCCATTACTTTCCTCGATATATTTACTGCTGTTACAAAATCAATTGCTTACGGCTTTACGATTGGGATTGTTGGGACTTACAAAGGATTTCATGCTACTCAGGGAACCCGTGGCGTTGGCAGAGCCGCAAACCAGGCAGTAGTGCTTGCTATGTTCCTGATATTTATTGAAGAAGTTATTATTGTTCAGATGTCAAACTGGATACGATTTTTTTAAAGCGATGGAAAAACAACCCAAACATATTATAAGTAAAGAGGAATCAGTTATCTCTATTACCGGATTATATAAGTCATTTGATGACCTGGAGGTACTTAAAGGAATTGATTTTAATCTTTTTAAAGGCGAAAATATTGCCGTGCTCGGTAAATCCGGAACAGGTAAATCTGTTTTAATAAAAATCATTGTTGGTTTGCTTAAGCCCGATAAAGGGGAAGTGCTGGTGTTGGGGAATCATATCGACAAACTCTCCGGGAAAGAATTAGATGCACTTCGATTACGTATCGGATTTTCATTTCAGAACAGTGCATTGTACGACAGCATGAATGTATACCAGAACCTTGCATTTCCGCTAACCATGAATGTGAAAAACCTGAGCAAAAAAGAAGTGGATAATGCAGTAAATGATGTGTTGGATGCAGTGGGATTAAGCAATAAAATCAAACAAATGCCTTCTGACCTTTCCGGAGGACAACGAAAAAGAATTGGCATTGCACGCACATTAATTCTGAAACCCGAAATCATGCTGTATGATGAACCAACCTCGGGTCTGGACCCGATTACATGTGCTGAAATCATCAAACTCATCAATGAAGTTCAGGAAAAATACAATACCAGCTCGGTGATAATTACACACGACCTTACCTGCGCAAAAAACACAGGTAACCGAATAGCCATGTTACATAAAGGAAAGTTTTTAAAAGTCGGAACATTTGACGATGTATTCAATACGGCTACGAAGAATGAACAGGTAAAAGGCTTCTTTAATTACAATTTTATACAATAAATCATGAATGAATCGCCCAATAAACGTGCAGTAATCGTAGGAATTTTTGTCATTTTAGGATTGACATTTCTGTTGGCAGGAATTCTTATCGTAGGCAACCTGAGAGAAACATTCAACAGAAAAATGGAAGTGATTTCACGTTTCGATGATGTTAACGGCCTGCAGACAGGTAATAATGTCTGGTATTCAGGAGTAAAAATAGGTACAGTAAGTGATATGAATTTTTATGGAAAATCGCAGGTGGAAGTTCGGATTCAGATCAAAACACAAGCACAGAAGTATATTCGTAAAGATGCCAAGGTCAAAATAAGCAGTGATGGAATTATTGGAAATAAGATACTGGTTATATACGGAGGAACTGATAATTATCCGGAAGTGCAGCAAGGAGACACGTTGGAGGTGGAAACAACTTTTTCTTCGGAAGATATGATAAACACCGCTCAGGAAAACAATAAGAACCTGCTGTCGATTACCAGCGATATAAAAACCATTACTAAAAAGTTAGCTAACGGTGAAGGAACTGTTGGGAAATTATTGAACGACAGTTTAATGTATGATAACATCAATGCAACAATTCTATCACTTCAAAAAGCATCAGCCAAAGCACAACAAATGATAAGTTCACTGGCCGATTTCAGCTCGGGGCTGAACAAAAAAGGTACGCTTGCTAATCAATTCACAACAGATACCGTAGTTTTCAATTCGGTAAAAGCATCTGTTTTGGAATTGCAGCAAATTGCTGACACAGCTTCCGTATTTATAACAAATCTAAAAGAAGCAGGAAATAATCCGAATACGTCAATTGGAGTGTTGCTCCACGATGAAGAATCAGGAGCCCGTTTAAAAGAAACGATTAAAAACTTAGAAAGCAGCTCAGTTAAATTAGATGAAGACCTTGAGGCTGCCCAACACAATTTCTTACTACGAGGTTTTTTCAAAAAGAAAGCAAAAGCTGCCGAAAGAGATTCTTCTGAAAACCAATGAAATAAAATGGAGAATGAATAACCCATAAAAATTTTCATTAAAAAAAAAGAATACTAATGAAAGCCAATCCTGACGTGTTTGATTCGACAAGCGATGCATTGAACAACATTCAGTTCAGCGACATCTTCAACATTGATGAGCTCCAGCGTTTACAGGATTTGTTTTCAAACGCTTCCGGTGTAGCTTCCATAATCACATCTCCTGATGGCACTCCTATCACCAGTCCGAGTAATTTCTGCAGGTTATGTAATGAGATCATCCGTAAAACAGAAAAAGGAAGTAAAGACGGTATTAAATCAGATTCGATGTATAGCCGCAGCAATTCTTCAGGACCAATTATTCAACATTGTTTTAACAGTGGGTTATGGGATGCCGGTGCAAGTATTACTGTTGATGGAAAACACATTGCCAGCTGGATTATAGGGCAGGTACGCGATGAAGAAATAGACGAACTGCAGATGTTGAAGTATGCTGAAGAAATTGGAGCCAACAAAGAAGATTTCATGATAGCCCTGAATGAAGTCCCTGTCATGTCAGCAGAGCAGTTTCGCAAAGTATCGGACATGCTTTTTGCATTTGCCAACGAAATTTCAGAAAAAGCTTACAACAACCTGCAGCTCAAAACTCAAATTACGGAGCGTGAAAAAACGACCAGATTGCTGGCAGAAAGAGAAGAGCGATACCGAACGTTGTTTGAACGATCCAGTGATGCCATATTTATAATTAATATGTCGACCGGAAAATATTCAGATGCCAACGGAGCTGCTGAAATCATGATGGGTAAAACCCGTGATGAACTGAAAAAACTGGATATTCACGAAATCACATCCAAAGGAACACAGAAACGCCTGGAACAATTATTAGACAAAAATGATTCGCTCGAAATTGGAGAAGTGGAGTATATCAGGCCAGATGGAACCACACGAATTGCTTTACTCCATATTTTACCACTGAGCAAAAATCATGTTTTTGGAATAGCACATGACATAACCGAGCGAAACCTGGCTGAAACCAAAACACTCAGCCTGTTGGCCGAAACAGAAGAATCGAGGCTGAGACTATTGAACATGATTGATGAGCAGAAACGAACGGAAGAGCAGCTGCGGAATAGTGAGGCCAGCCTGCACACACTTTTACAAACAATACCTGACCTGATCTGGCTTAAAGATACCGAAGGTGTGTATCTCTCGTGCAACATCATGTTCGAACGCCTTTTCGGAGCCAAAGAGGCCGACATCGTCGGGAAAACTGATTACGATTTTGTTGACCGGGAAATTGCCGACTCTTTCCGCGAGCATGATCGTAAGGCTATGGCGGCGGGCAAACCCACCAGCAATGAAGAATGGCTTACCTTCGCTGATGATGGCCACCGGGATTTAGTAGAAACCATTAAAACACCCATGTACAATGCCAGTGGAAGTCTAATCGGAGTATTGGGTATCGGGCGAGATATCACCCACCGCAAAAAGGCAGAAGAAGCACTAAAAGAAAGCGAACGCTTTTTAAAAGAAACTCAGATTATTGCCAATCTTGGAACATACATTCTGGATATTGACTACGGAAGATGGGAAAGTTCGGAAATACTTGATTCCATTTTCGGAATTGAATCTGATTTTAATAAATCATTTGAAGGATGGGTTTCGATTTTACATCCTGAATGGCAAAATACTATGAACCATTATTTTATTCAGGAAGTAATCGGTAACAAAATTAAATTTGATAAAGAATATAAAATAATTCGGCAAAATGATCAATCCGAGCGTTGGGTGCACGGGCAGGGAAAACTTAACTTTAATGAACAGAATCAACCCATATCGATGTTCGGGACCATTCGGGATATTACAGAACAGAAAAAGGCCGAGCAGGAATTAACCAAATCCAAAGAAAAAGCAGAAGAAAGCGACCGTTTAAAGTCAGCATTTCTTGCTAATATGTCGCATGAAATCAGGACTCCGATGAATGGAATCCTGGGTTTTGCCGATCTGCTGAAAGAACCTGACCTGACAGGCGAACAGCAGCAAGAGTATATTTCCATCATAGAAAAAAGCGGAGCACGAATGCTTAATATCATCAACGACATTGTTGATATTTCGAAAATAGAATCGGCACAAATGAAAATATCTCTTTCAGAAACCAATGTAAATAAACAGATCGAATATATTTATACCTTTTTTAAGCCCGAGGTTGAAGAGAAAGGGATAAAGCTTTTCGTTAAAAAAGGCTTACCGGGAAAAGACATCATCATTAATACGGATAAGCAAAAGCTTGATGCGATTCTTATCAATCTGGTTAAAAATGCGATTAAATTCACATCGAAAGGATCCATCGAATTTGGGTATAAGCTAACCCCTTCCGGAGAAAAAGCAGCAGGTGTGGCTGGTGAGTTTATCGAACCGATTGAACTTCTGTTTTTCGTGAAAGATACCGGAATTGGTATTCCTCAGGAACAGAAGGAATACATTTTTGACAGATTCAGGCAAGGCAGTGTTTTGCTGAATAGAAATTATGAAGGAGCAGGTTTGGGCTTATCCATATCGAAAGCTTACGTGGAAATGCTGGGTGGAAAAATCTGGGTAGAAAGCGAACTTCAGAAAGGTTCAGTATTTTATTTCACCCTTCCTTACAAGCCTGATCCTGCAAAAGAAACCCTCAGTAAAAAAGTAGTTTTGCCTGGGATTGAAGAAAATCAATTAAACAAGTTGAAAATATTAATTACAGAAGACGACGAAGGGTCAGAAAAGCTCCTGTCTCTAACCCTAAAAAAGCTTAGTAAAGAAATTTCAACAGCGAAAACAGGAGTTGAAGCCGTTCAAACTTGCCGGAATAATCCCGACATTGATCTCGTATTAATGGATATTCACATGCCGGGGATGGACGGTTATGAAGCCACCAGACAAATCAGGCAATTCAATACAGAGGTGGTCATCATTGCTCAAACTGCTTATGCATTAGCTGGCGACAGAGAAAAGGCAATTAGGGCCGGATGCAACGATTACATTCCCAAACCCATCAGGAAAGATAAATTGATTGAAATGATTCAAAAGTGTTTCAAAAAATAACCAGATCATCAAAATTATCTTTACCTTTTCCTCCATGAAAAGAAAGATTTCTGTTGGCTCTATATCGGCCATATTTAAGGAACATGCCAATCCGTTCCTGCGTGAAAACAAGAAGATTATTATTCAGTTCATTTTCACCCTTTTCTTTATTGCTATCGGTATCTGGTTTATTCAGCACGAACGTTCTGAATTATTTCAGGTGAAAGATGTCCTGAAAACAGCAAGTGCAGCATGGGTGATGATTGGAATCGTGTTAACTGCAATTTATATTTTACTTCAGGGGCAAATGTATGTCTTTGCATTTGCATCGACCCGCAGCAAAGTTTCACTACTTGATTCAACACTGCTATTCATTAAACGAAACTTAATCAGTGTTTTTTTACCTGCCGGAGGAATTTCATCTCTTGCATTTTTCACAGGAACAATAGAAAGTAAAGGAATAAAGAATTCTCAAATTCATTTTGCCTCCTCGATCTATGGATTTATTGGAATACTTTCAGTCGTAATTGTTGCAATACCCGCGTTTATATATGCAATTGTGGAGGGAACAATTGGCTCCGGAGAATGGTATGCTTTAGCTGCTGTGATCCTTTTGAAATTTGCCTTACTTTTCCTCTACCGTTCCATCCTGAAAAAAGGTATTATCTACTCCATACTGGTCAGATTGATTCCAGCAACAGAGGTTTTTATGAACGATTTGCAAAGCAATAAAATTGATAAGAAACAATTTATTTATACCGTTTTGGTATCCATCCTTATTGAATTTATCGGGATCGCTCACCTTTATGTAGCGATGATGGCGCTCAATTTTAATCCTTCCATTCTGGCTGCAGTAATGGGCTATATTATTTCGGTCATTTTCCTGATCATTTCACCTTTTTTGCGCGGACTTGGTGCCATCGAAGTTTCAATGACCTATATTCTCATTCGATTTGGTTTTGGAAATGTAGAGGCCATTGCCATCACGTTCCTCTATCGCTTCTTTGAGTTTTGGACGCCTTTGTTTGCGGGCATTCTGGCTTTCCTTTCGAAACTGAATAAATTGCTGATGCGTGTCCTTCCTGCCTTTTTTCTGCTCATATTGGGAGTCATAAATATCATTTCCGTTCTAACGCCGGCCATTCATGAACGGATAACCCTTTTAAAAGATTTTTTACCGGTTCAGGCAATTCATGTGTCAAACTATCTGGTGATGACAGCCGGCTTATTGTTGCTTGTAACTGCAGCTTTTTTGCTGAAAGGCTTAAAGTCAGCATGGTGGTTTGCCCTGATTTTAAGTTTGATTTCGCTTGTTGGTCATCTCACCAAAGCGATTGATTTTGAAGAAGCTACCCTTGCATTGTTGGTTGTTGCAGTTTTAGTTGGCACCCGCAAAGAATATTACATAAAAACGAATCCGAGGTTACGCAATGTGGGGCTACAAACATCTTTGCTCACAGCTGCAGCTACTCTGATTTATGGAATTGTGGGTTTCTATTTTCTGGATAAAAAGCATTTCAATATCGACTTCAGTCTGATTGAGTCATTTCGTTATACCATTCAAAATTATTTTCTGGTTGGAAGCGATGAATTAGTTCCGGCCAGTAAGTTTGCCGCAAAATTTTTGCTTTCCATCAATATCAGTGGATTTCTTTCCTTCGCGTTTCTGGTCTACACCTTTGTCCGTTCGCATGTTCCTCAGCAAAATGTGACTGACGAAGAATTGGCCTTGTCCAATCAAATCCTTAAATCACATGGAAATTCGCCACTCGATTATTTTAAGACTTCAAGCGACAAAATGATTTTCTTCTCCGAAAATAAAAGGGCATTTATTTCCTATGGTATCTCCGGAAATTTTGCTGTCGTTCTTGAAAATCCGGTTGCTGAAAATCCGGAAGAGATGAAAAAATGCATTTCGGAATTTGATTTGTATTGTTACCAAAGCGGGATGAAAAGCATCTATTACAGGGTTCCGGAAGAAAGTCTTAAAATCTATCACCAGTTACGTAAAAAAGATCTGTTTCTGGGGCAGGAAGGAGTCGTAAATATTTCGACCTTTAGCCTTGTGGGAAGCACAAAAAAGCCAATACGCAATGCGATTAATAAAGTGACGGACCGCGGATATAAAGCTTCAATACATCTGCCACCAGTTAAAGACGGGATACTTCAGAAAATAAAATCGGTTAGCGATGAGTGGCTGTCTGATATGGGTCGGTCCGAAATCATCTTTTCACAGGGGATGTTTGATTGGGACGAGCTGAAACAGCAAACCATCATCACCGTTGAAAATGCGGAAGAAAAAATAGTTGCCTTCCTGAATATCATACCCGATTTTGCCAAATTCGAGGCCACTTATGATTTAATCCGGAAAACTAAAGATGCTCCCAATGGTGTGATGGATTTCATCATCATTGAGCTTTTTAATTATTTGAAATCACAAAACATCACATACGTCAATTTAGGATTTGCCCCTTTGAGCGGACTGAATGATCCGCATACTTTCCCGGAAAAGTCGATGAAATTTGCCTACGAAAAAATTCGGTCATTTGCACATTACAGAGGATTGCGCGAATACAAAGAAAAATTCGATCCGGAGTGGCACAATCAATACCTGATTTATCAGCACGATTACGATTTGCTCCAGGTACCTTCTGTTTTGGCCAATGTGATTAAACCATAGCATTATGAAACAAATAGCATTAATCTCAATCCTGTTTTTACTCCTGGTACAAAAGTCAGAAGCAAGCCAGGTTGACACACTGGTTTATGGTGCATTCGGGAAAGTGGCTATCTACCAGCCATCTACTGTTCCTGAATCTTTTGTACTCTTTATTTCAGGCGATGGTGGCTGGAATAGCGGTGTTGTGAATATGGCGAACCAAATTATAGCAAAAGGGGCATTAGTCGCCGGAATAGATATCCGGCATTATCTGAAAAGTATTAAATCTTTAAAATCAAACTGTTATTATCCTGCCGGAGATTTTGAGGAAATGAGTCTGACGATTCAAAAAAAATACAAACTCAACCAATACCTTAAACCCATATTGGTTGGATATTCTTCCGGAGCAACTTTAGCATACGGAATGCTTGCCCAGGCTCCAGCCAACACATTTAAGGGTGCAATCGCTATCGGATTTTGTCCGGATATCGAAACAGACAGACCGCTTTGCAAAGGTGCCGGTCTAAATTCACATATTCTGAAAGTCGGCCAGTCATATTACCTTGAACCTTTTATGCAACTTACTGCACCTTTCATTGCACTGAACGGAACAATAGATCAGATATGCAACTTTACTGACACAAAGAAATTTGTGGAAAGTATGCCAATGAGCGAATTAATGGCTTTACCAAACGTTGGCCATGGTTTTTCGGTCATCAGAAACTGGGTTCCACAATTTCTTTTAGCGTATCAAAAAGTTCTGAAAGAGCCGGGCTATGCTGAGAAAATAGCCTCAAAAAATCAGTTACTTCAATCGCAGGCGTCCTCTCTTTTAAAAACGGACTTACCATTAACCCTGATTCCAACATCAGATAAAGGGAATTTACCACTGGCATTTTTCATCTCGGGAGATGGCGGATGGACCAGTTTTGACCAGGGCGTATGTGAAAAACTTTCCGATAAGGGAATACCAGTAGTTGGGCTTGATGCTCAAAAATATTTCTGGAACGAAAAAGAACCAAAAAAAACTGCGGAAGAAATCTCAGTCGCGATTAAACACTATATGCAACTGTGGAATAAAAATTCGTTTGTATTGCTTGGATATTCATTCGGAGCCTGCGTCGCTCCTTTTATTGCAAATAATTTTCCGGATCAGGTAAAAGAATCTTTAAAAGGAGTTTACTGTTTCTCTCCGAATGTAACCGGCGACTTTGAAATTCATATTTATGACATGTTGAATATTAAAACCAGAGACAAATATTTCGTTACTGATGAATTGAAACAAATAAAATATCTGAATCCTATATGTGTTTTTGGGAATGAAGAAGACCCCAATTTATTGAAAAAATTTTCTTCATCCGGAATACAGGTTGAAACGCTCCCGGGAAATCATCACTATAACAATGATTATAATGCCATTTCAGAAATTATCCTGAAAAACTTATTGACTGTCAAATAGAATTACTTATTGAAAAACCAATCAAATTATATCGTTATTTCTGCACTTGCTGGCATTCTTGCATGTATCTGTGATTTAGTCTCCCAGTTCGTTTTCGGAACATTTTATCCCGGCTACGACCAGTTGACAGATACCGTGAGTAAGTTGGGATCGTCAATTAGTCCGGTATCTGTCCAAATGTCTACACTATGGATAGTGGTGGGAATCTTGATTATTTTCTTTAGTACCGGTTTTTATAAAGCCTTCTGGGAAAAAGGCAAATATGCCAAAATTGCTTCAGGATTACTTCTGCTTTACGGCTATGGAGAAGGCATTGGTTCCGGTGCTTTTAAGGCCGATCGTGTTGCTGATGTACTGACAACTTCTGGCATTATTCATGAGATACACGGAACCATAGGTATAATCGCCATTTTAGTGTTCCCCCTGATTATGCAAAAAGTGATTCCTAAAAATGAAAAGCCTGCATTCTACCTCATGTCTAAAATAGTTTTTGCATCCGGCCTGATTTTTCTTTTCCTTTTTTTATTCAGATATTCAACGGATAAAACTAACTTCTTCACCCTATACAAAGGTTTATGGCAGCGTTTGTTAATTTTAAATTCCTATATTTATCTGATGACCATCGCCATTCTGATGATTAAAAGGCATAATTCCTAAACATTATTTTCCGGAAAAACAGGAAGGAAGTTGGCGTTAAAGAATGAGAAAGAATAAAACGGAATATCAGCATTCGCTGTTTCCTGAAATGAGCTTACTTTGGAATCTAAAATCAGACCGGTTAACGATCCGGGTCTTCTGAACAATGAATAACCAATTCCCGGCTTTACCGGAAAATCAATGTAAAAAATGAATGATTCCTCTACGATTAAAATTTCGGTTTTTCAAATGGAAGCTGAATTTTTGCGCATCTTACTCAAACTTGGCTTTCAGGAAGAAAAAGCAAAAACTTGCGCTTCTGTTTTCACCAACAATAGTATCGAAGGTGTTTCATCTCATGGAGTGAACCGGTTTCCAAGGTTTGTAAACTACATTCTGAATGACTTAATTGATATTGATGCAGAACCGGAACGGATTCATTCGGCCGGAGCTATTGAGCAATGGGATGGAAAATCGGGTCCCGGGCCACTCAATGCCATCAAATGCACCGAACGTGCCATGGAGCTGGCCCAGACTTCAGGAATCGGATGCGTGGCTTTAGCAAACACCAACCACTGGATGCGTGGCGGAACTTACGGTTGGCAGGCTGCAAGGGCAGGTTTTGTTTTTATCGGCTGGACCAATACCATCGGGAATATGCCAACATGGGGAGCTGTCGACAACAAACTGGGGAATAATCCACTGGTAATTGCTGTGCCTTTCGGCAACGAAGCCATCGTTCTGGATATGGCCATGAGCCAGTATTCGTATGGGCAAATGGAAAATAAAACGATTGAAGGTTCAATGCTCGATTTCCCCGGCGGATACAATTCATCCAATGAGCTGAGTTACGATCCGGCTGAGATTCTGGAATCGAAGCGCCCACTCCCGATCGGCTACTGGAAGGGTGCCGGACTTTCACTACTGCTCGATATTTTATCGGCCATTCTTTCAGGAGGACTTTCCTGCAGTCAGATTAGCCAAAAGCAGGACGAGATAAGCGTTTCACAGGTTTTTATCGCTTTTGACATTCATAAACTTGGTAACTTTCCGGCCATCCAGCATACAATTTCTGAAATCATCTCCGACTATAAAAATTCGGTCCCGGTTGATGAGAAAACAAACATCAGATATCCGGGCGAACGGATTATCGAAATAAGAACCAAAAATCTTCAGGAAGGGATTTTGGTCAATGCATCTGTATGGAACGAGATTTTAGCTTTCTGATCAGGTTCGAAATTGAACCGGCAAAAAGAGATCAAACAACGTAAAATCAAACCCAATAATCAGTCCGGATATACAAATCTGCAGTTTGAGTTAAAAAAAACTACCCGAAGCAAACAAAATACTGATTGACAGACTTCGGTTGTTGAGTTTTTATACCTTTGCGCCCTCTTGGGAGAAATTTCGCAAAATGGCACAATCTAATTCCGTTGTAATTAAAGAATTCAGCACCATTGTCGTTGGCAGCGGGTTGGCAGGCCTGACTGCGGCCTATTATGCTTCACAAAACGGGAGTGTTGCCATCATTACCAAATCGCAGCTCGATATCAGCAATTCGTATTACGCTCAGGGCGGGATTGCTGTGGTGACTGACGAAAATGATTCGTTTGAATCGCACATTCAGGACACACTGGTCGCTGGCCGTGGTCTGTGCGACCTCGATGCCGTTCAGATTTTGGTCAGCGAAGGACATGATCGTGTATTGGAACTGATCGACCTTGGAATGCAGTTCGATCAGGAAAACGGGAAATATTTCCAGGGACTTGAGGGTGGACACAGCTTTCGTCGTATCCTTCATGCAGGTGGCGATGCTACCGGGAAGGGGCTCACTTGCTTTATGCTGAAAAAAGTTCAGGAGCAAAAAAACATCATAGCTTTCGAATATACCACGGTGGTCGAACTTTTGGTTGAGAACCAGGTTTGCACCGGAGTTCAGGCTTTCGATTTTGTTTCCGGCAACAACATTCTATTCAGATCAAAAGCAACGATCATTGCCACCGGAGGACTGTCACGCATCTACGACCGTTCGACCAACCCACACACTGCCACCGGCGACGGAATCGCACTGGCCTGGCATGCAGGTGCCAAACTTTCTGACATCGAATTTATTCAATTCCACCCATCAGCATTATACATTCCCGGAGAAGAGGCATTCCTGATCAGCGAAGCCGTACGGGGAGAAGGTGCCTGGCTTCTAAATACGGAAGGTGAACGCTTTATGCTGAAGATCCATCCACTTGCAGAGCTTGCTCCGCGCGATGTGGTTGCCTATGCGATTTATAATCAGTTGCAATTACATCATTCTGATTTCGTTTACCTGAGTTTAAAACACCTCGATCCGAAATTAATCAAAAAGAGATTCTCAAACATATGCCAGACTTTATTAAAATACAACATCGACTTTACCCGCGATTTACTGCCCGTTTCACCGGCAGCACATTATATGGTCGGAGGTATTCAAACTGATCTGCACGGCGAAACAAATATTGAAGGACTTTTTGCCTGTGGCGAAGTTGCCTCAACAGGCGTAATGGGCGCAAACCGTCTGGCAAGTAACTCATTGCTCGAATGTCTGGTTTTCGGTAAACGTGCCGCAGAGAAAGCCACACAGAAAAAAGAGATCACGATTGAAATGCCGGAAATAAATATCATTACTGTTGATCCGAAAAACGAAGACCATTTTCTGGAAATAAAAAACCAGTTTGCCGCCCTCATGAGTAAAAAAGCAGGAATTGTGCGTTCGGCAAAAAAGCTCAACGAAGCAATAGCAGAACTGAATACAATAAAAAATCAACTTCCTGAAAAAATTTATGAATACAATCTTTTAAAAATCAAACACATTACTGATATTTGCACGCTCATTTGCGAATCGGCCTTAATTCGGGAAGAAAGCCGCGGAGGACACATTCGGGAAGATTATTCAATTGAAGATCCAAGCCTTTGCGCCCACCTGATTCAGCAAAAAGATAGTGAATTTAAATTTCAGGAAATCAGGAATTAGAATATGAACAAAAAAACACAAAAAGCAGCTAAAAAACTTATTCGGCTGGCTTTAAAAGAAGATGTAGGAGATGGAGACATCACCACCAACAATATAGTTCCGTCAGAAGTAAGAAGAAAAGCTCGGATGATTGCGAAAGAAGACGGTGTTGTTGCAGGACTTATCGTTGCACAAATGGTTTTCACAAAACTCGATCCCAGTGTGGTTTGGAATGAAGTGGTTCATAATGGCGACAGAGTAAAGAGTGGCGATGTACTGGTAGAGTTTGAAGGAAGTTACCGAGCCCTGCTGACCGGAGAACGTACAGCTTTGAACTTTCTGCAACGTATGTCAGGAATTGCAACGATGTCAGCAAAATATGCCGATGCGGTTAAAGATTTTCAAACCGTTATCCTGGACACCAGAAAAACCCTGCCGGGCTTTAATAAGCTTGATAAATATGCTGTTAAACTCGGGGGAGCCAACAATCACCGACAAGGACTGCATGACATGGCCATGATCAAAGACAACCATATTGAAGTAGCTGGAGGAATTTCCAACGCAGTTAAAGCAGTACGAAGCAAAATTGACCACGGAATTAAGATCGAAGTTGAAACCACCACACTTGCTCAGATTCAGGAGGCCATTGATGCAGGAGCAGACATTATTATGCTCGACAATATGGACAATGAAACCATGCGTCAGGGTGTTCAACTTATTGCAGGCCGGGCAAAAACAGAAGCATCGGGGAATATTACTCTCGAACGCTTACGCGAAGTAGCAGCAACCGGGGTCGATTTCATTTCGATAGGTGCACTCACCCACTCAGTTCGTGCTATGGATATCAGTCAACGTATAGAAGATTAGCCATTGATAAACCTCGTCATCGATATAGGTAACAGCCGTACAAAGATAGCTTTGTTCAATCAATACGACTTGATGTTTAATGTTCCAATCAAGCATTTGACAGTAGATCATGTGAAGATGTTGAAAGACGAACATCCACAATTGAATAAGGCGATTCTTTCGACTGTGAAACCCGCTGACGAAGAATTAAACCGTTTTTTATCAGAAAATTTTGATTTTTTCCTTGAACTTGATCATCAGACAGCACTTCCGATTGAAAACACATACGAAACGCCGGAAACACTTGGTAAAGACCGGCTTGCAGCAGCAGTTGGTGCAAATGAGCTGTTTCCTGATCAGAATTTACTGATTATTGATGCTGGTACGGCAATAACTTACGACCTGGTTTCAGAAAAAAATCAGTTTGTTGGCGGAAATATTTCTCCCGGTCTGGAAATGCGGTTCAAAGCACTGAATCATTTCACCGGAAAGCTTCCATTCATCAGCTATTCTGATGAATTTCAGCCGATTGGAAGAAACACAACGGATGCAATCCGTGCAGGAGTTCAAAATGGAATTATCTATGAAATAGAGCAAACCATTGATTACTTTAACAGAAATTACCAAAAATTACACATCATTATGACCGGGGGTGATTCAATTTTTTTTGATAAAAAATTAAATTATTCCATATTTGTAAACTTTAATTTAACCCTAATTGGTTTAAACCGGATCCTGGAATACAATGCGAAAAAGAAATAATGCACTATCAGTCGTGATAGTTTTGATTATCTGCGGATTCTCGGGCTTTGCGCAAAATAACAACACAACTTCTCCCTTCTCCAGATATGGAATAGGGGATTTAAATCATTACGGGTATGGCCGAACTGCAGCCATGGGAGGAGCATCACTGGGTAGCCGGCACGCAGTTCAGATAAATTCAGCCAATCCAGCTTCCTACAATGCCAACGACAGTTTATCTTTTATTTTCGACTTCGGTATCGACGGTACATTATCCAATTACAAAAGCAATTCGGGTAGTTTGGAAACCAATGATGTTAATTTCAGGTATTTTTCACTAAGCTGGCCGGTTACCCGATGGTTAGGCGCTGCAATGGGGGTTCAGCCATTTTCGGACATGGGTTACGAAGTTGCTTATACCGAAGAAGTATCAGGAGTTGTTGGTAATGTTTATCACACTTATCAAGGTGAAGGAACCACTTCAAAAGCATACTTTGGAGCTTCAGTTAGTCCGGTTAAAGGCTTATCGGTAGGCGCCAACCTAAATTACATCTTTGGCCGCCTGAATCAGAATTCAGGGGTTTACTTTGACGATCCCACTATTTCCAACATGTTTGAAAACGAAGGAACCCGTCTCCGAGATTTCACCCTCACGTATGGCCTTCAGTACGACTATGAACTCAAAAAAAATCAGTTCTTAACTCTTGGTGTAACTTTCGAAAAGAAGTCTGATCTTACTGCCTTGCACCGTTTATATTATTACGATGCAATCACTGTCGGGACCAGTTCGATCTCCGACACCCTGAAATTTATTCCGGAAAGTAAAGGCACTATTAAACTGCCTGCAACGATTGGTATTGGATTATCATACAATAAGCTGAACAAACTCGAAATCAATGCCGATTATTATTACGCAGGATGGAGCAAGGCAACTTTCTTCGGAACGAAAAACGACTTAATTACCAATCAGAGCCGGATATCAGCCGGATTTGAGTATATTCCTGATGCGACATCCATCCGAAGTTACTTTAAAAGAGTCAAATACAGGGCTGGAATTCATCAGGAAAATTCATATCTGGAATTAAACAACCACCAGATTAAAGAGTTTGGCATAAGTTTTGGAGTTGGATTACCATTGCCGAAATCAAAATCGACAGCCAATTTTGCAGTTGAGTTCGGAAAACAAGGAACAACCAACTATGATTTGGTTAAGAACAATTACACAAAAATAAGTCTGTACCTAAATCTTTACGATCGTTGGTTCACGAAACGCAAATTTGATTAGACCATACAAAATTAAATAAAATCAAATATATGAAAGCTCTAATATTCAAACCCATTTTTCTTGCACTGGCCCTTGCCTTAATGGTAACATATTCGGCGGTCGCGCAACGTGTTGTAAAAGGAACAGTATACCGTAAAGGGGAAATTGCTGCAGGTGTAACTGTTGAGGCTCACCGATCGAATGAAACGTTCAGAACCAGTTTCGATGGTAAATATGAAATCACGGTTCCTGAGAAATCTAAATACCTCAAATTCACGTTCATTGATGACTCCAGAAAACTGGATATCGAGAACAACACGAGTAATACAATAGATTTTAGTTTTGACGGGGAAATACCTGTTGCAGCTGAAGAGAGCGAAACTGGTGCTATACTGAAAACATCAGCAGAACTGATTGCTGCCCGCGACAAGGATTTCATGAGTCTTTATACGCTTGAAAAGCAATTCTACGATCAGAAAGATTACAAATCGGCACTGACTTCATGGAGAAAATTATATAAAATTTATCCTAAATCAACCCTGAACATTTACATTCACGGATTGAATATGTACCAGAGCATGGTTGAAGGTGCAAGTGACCGGAAAGTGAAAGATCTTTACATCGATACCTTGATGCGCGTCTATGATAAACGAATCAAATATTTCGATCAAAAAGGATATAACCTTGGAAGACAAGGAACCGATTATCTGAAAAACAAACTCGATAATGAAAATTTAACTGACGCTGAGTTGAAACCCATCATGAAAAAAGGGTACAACTACCTTGAAGAATCAACGAAATTACAAGGCAACGAGACAGAAGCACCGGTATTGATTCTTCTCATGCAATCAACCAGCAGATTATTTGGGCTCGGAGAATTAGGCAAAGAGAAAGTTATTGAGAACTATGATTTAACATCAAAGATTGCAGCTGATTTCCTTGCCAAAGACGCTACTTCCCAGAACTATATAACTGCACGTGATCAAATTGAGCTGATTTTTCAGGGAAGTGGTGCAGCTGATTGCGAAGCATTAATCAGCATTTACGGACCAAAATTTAACGAGATTGCAGCGAATATTGATGATTTGAAAAAAATGATCCGAATGCTTGACCGTCAAAATTGTGATTCAAGCCCGCTGTATGCCAAAGCATCAGAGAAACTGTATGAACTTGAACCATCAGCCGAAGCTGCTTATAACATGGCCCGCAGGTTTGTTAAAGCAGATAAGCTTGATAAAGCAGAAACTTACTACAAGCAAGCAATCGATTTAGAAAAAGATCCTTTGAATCTTTCGAAATACTATCTTGAGCTTGCAAAAATCAACATCGCCAACCCTCAGGATGCAAGACGTTATGCAAAGAAGGCTATTGAGAATAATCCAAATTCGGGTAATGCTTACATGTTGCTTGGTAATATTTATGCATACAACAGCAAAACTTACGGCGAAAATGACTTTGAACGCTCATTCGTATTCATGGTAGCTATCGATTATTATAACAAAGCTAAAAGAGTTGACCCTTCAGTTGAAGCTGATGCCAATGAAAAGATCTCAACATATTCAAAGTATTACCCAACAAAAGAAGACATCTTTTTTAATGGGCTTACGGTTGGCCAGTCAGTTAATGTAGGAGGCTGGATCGGAGAATCGACAACACTTCGCGAAAAAAGATAATGAACTGAATTTTTTCTGAATATTGAAAGCATTGCATTTCTTCAACTGAAATGCAATGCTTTTCTTTTAATCCCGTTTTATTCATAGCTTTATCCCTTCAATTAGTGAAATTCATTAATAACGTGACCGACCCAAAAACCTATTCTATATTTTACCAAAAATGAGCGTTAGCGCAATTATATACTTGCTATCAGGAAAAATCAGATCCTATTCGACTCCTAAAATCAGTTTGATTTTGCTGATTGCTTTGCCATTGCTCCTATTCGTATCCTGCGAAAATGAAATCGCTAAAATCAAAAGTTTAACCAGGACTGAAGACTTACCTACCTTAACTGCTGAAGGATTTGAAATGCTTTTTTCAGACTCCGCAGTTATCCGGTTTAAAATGCAAACACCGGAACTAATCAGGCACGACAACGAAAAAGAGCCTTACACTGAATTTCCTCAAGGCGTAAAAATCACAAAATATGATGCCGACATGAACATTGTATCGAGCATAACTTCACTGTATGCCAAGAACTTTGATGCGGACGACCGTTGGGAAGCAAAAAACAATGTAGTTGCAGTAAATTTAAATGGTGACACGCTAAAAACTGAATACCTGGTTTGGGACAAACGAAAAGAGAAAATCTACTCCGATCAGTTTGTGAAAATCATCCGAAAAGATCAGATTATTACCGGCATTGGTTTTGAATCCAATCAAGACTTTTCAAACTACGAAATAAAAAATATAAAAGGCCAAATTTATGTCGATATCGACAAATAAATAAACTGTATATGAATCTGCTTTTGGTCATTTTTAGTACAATCTTATTTTCAGCCTTTTTCTCCGGAATGGAAATTGCTTTTGTTTCGGCCAATAAAATGAGACTGGAACTCGACAAAAAGCAAAACATCGTGTTCTCAAGTCTGATTTCTCTTTACACCAAAAAACCCGCACAATTTATAGCAACCATGCTGGTTGGCAATAATCTGGCTCTTGTTATCTATGGTATCGCATTTTCCGATTTGCTCGAACCATTCCTGACGAGTTACCTTCATTCCGATTCACTGGTTCTACTGACACAGACAATCATTTCAACCTTAATTATTCTGAGTACGGCAGAATATCTGCCCAAAATGCTTTTTCGGATTAATCCAAATGCGGTGCTGAAATTCTTCACCATTCCGGTAGCTTTTTTTTATTTTTTGTTCTATCCGGTAACCAGAGTCACGATGGGGATTTCAAAATTTATTTTGAAAGTTTTCATGGATGAACCAATTCAAAATGTGGATGAAAAAATCGTTTTTAGTCGTATCGACCTGGATCATTTTGTCAATGAACAAGAAAAAAACAGTGATTCTCAATCCAGCCAGGAGATCGATAATGAGGTGAAACTGTTTCGGAATGCACTTGATTTCTCGAAAGTCAAACTCCGGGAAGTAATGGTTCCACGAACAGAAATGGTTGCCCTTGACATTGAATCAACTGTAGAAGAACTCCACCACAAATTCATTGAAACCGGCTATTCACGCATTTTATTCTATTCAGGAAACGTTGACAATATTATTGGGTATATTCATCATTCAGTTATATTTACAAACCCTGATTCGATCAAATCCAACCTTCGGAAGGTTATAATCGTACCGGAAACAATGTCGGCCAGCAGACTATTAAGCAGATTTATTCAGCTACGCCTAAGTATCGCAATCGTTGTTGACGAATTTGGCGGGACTTCAGGAATGATTACCAGCGAAGATATTCTGGAAGAAATATTTGGCGAAATTGAAGATGAACACGATACCGTTGATTTCATCAAAAAACAGCTTGCCCCCGACGAATTTGTTTTCTCCGGCCGTCTGGAACTCGATGAATTGAATGAATCCTTCAATCTGGATTTCCCTGAAACCGAAAACTTTGAGACACTGGCCGGATTTATTCTTTTCAACCATGAAAGCATCCCTAAAATAAATACAATAATTACAATCGATAAATACCGATTCAAAATTTTGAAAGCCACTCATACCAAAATTGAATTGGTACACCTTAAGATATTGGACGACAACTAAAATAAAAATCGAATTCAAAGGATTAATATTGAAAATTATTATCTTCGTCCCACGAAATTTTTTATAAAATAATTATAATAAAATAACTAATAGTTAATGGCTACTTTACAGAAAATAAGGAATCAGGGAGGCTTAATGGTAGCGATCGTTATCGGTCTTGCCTTAGGTGCATTTATTCTGGGTGACATGCTTAAATCAGGAAGCAATTTAATGAAACCCAGCCAGATGGAAATTGCGGAAATTGATGGTGAATCTGTACAATATCCTGATTTTCAGAAGAAGACGGAAGAACTTTCGGAGATTTACAAAATGAATACCCGGAAAACTCAGATCGACGAAGCTACCTGGGAACAAATCCGAGAACAAGTTTGGCAAGCTTATCTTCAGGAAAATATTATTGGTAAAGCAACCGAAAATCTAGGTATTTCCGTTAGCTCCGACGAACTCTTCGATTTGGTACAGGGAAATAATCCACATCCAATTATTCAACAGCTTTTCAAAAATCAAGAAACCGGACAAGTTGACAAATCAAGTATTCTTCAGTTTTTGAAATCGCTGGAGACCAATGCTACTGCTCAGCAAAAATCATATTGGTTGTATATTGAAAGCCAGATCAGATTAGACAGACTTCGCACAAAATACACCAGCCTGGTTTCAAAAGGTTTGTATGTAACTTCGGATGAAGCCAAACAAAGTCTGGAATCAAAAGATAAAAACGCTGATTTCCAGTATCTTGCACTAAACTACTCAACCGTATCTGACAGTGCTGTCAAAGTATCTGAAAGCGATTTAAACGACTATTACAGCAAACACAAAGATCAGTACAAACAGGAGAAAACCCGCAAAATTGAATACATCACTTTTGATGTACTTCCTTCGGACCTTGATATATTAGCAACTGAGAAATGGTTAAACGACAGCAAAGAGGAATTTGCCAAAATTACCGACAACGCACAATACATAAATGTAAATTCTGAAACTCCTTTTGATCCGGGATTCTCAAAAAAAGAAGATCTTTCACCTGAAATTGCTGAATGGGCATTTAACGCGCAGCCAGGCGATTTCTACGGACCATACAAGGAAAACAACGAATACAAACTGGCTAAAGTTGATCAGTTTAAGATGTTGCCCGATTCGGTTCAGGCAAGCCATATCCTGATTAACCCACAAACAGTTGGCAGTGTTGAAAAAACACAGGCTCTGGTTGACAGCATTAAAAAACTCATTGATAACGGTGCAAGTTTTTCAGAACTTGCCCTGAAATATTCTGAAGATCCCGGATCTGCTTCAAAAGGAGGCGACCTCGGCTGGTTCAATCGCAAACAAATGGTTCCTGAGTTCGAAGAAGTCGCTTTCTCCGGAGAGGTCAACAAAGTCTACGTTGCACGCACACGCTTCGGTTTCCACCTGATTAAACCAACAAAAAAAGGAAAAGAAACAAAACAGGTTCGTCTCGCCATATTAGCCAGAAAAATTGAGCCAAGTACTGAAACCTATCAGAAGATCTACTCCGAAACCAGCAAATTTGCCGGCGAGAACCAAACATATGAAGCGTTCACCAAATCGGTTATCGATCAAAAGCTGAATAAAAAAATAGCTAACCTGAAAGAAACCGACCGTGAAGTTGCCGGACTAGAAACCTCAAGGCCTTTGGTTCGCGCAGCATTTACTGCAGACAAAGGAGATCTTTTGGTTAACAACGAAGGATCAACCATCTTTGAATTCGGAAATAAATTTGTGATTGGAGTTTTGACCAATGCAACAGAAGAAGGTATTTCTACATTTGAAGAAGCTAAAATACGTGTTGATCTTGCTGTCCGCAAAGAGAAAAAAGCTCAGATGCTGGCCTCAAAATTAAAAGATGCTGCTTCAGGTCAGTCGTCTGATCTTGGAAGCGTAGCCGCCAAACTATCAACCAATGTCAAAGAAGCTTCAGGAATAAACTTCACCAGTTTTTCAATCCCTGGTATCGGCTTCGAGCCTGCAGTGATCGGAACGGTATGCAGCCTCACTGAAGGAAAAATTTCAGCCCCTATCCAGGGCAACAATGGTGTTTATCTGGCTAAGGTCACTTCATTCACCATCAATCCGGATAATGACATGAAAGGTGAAAAGACCAGACTGGCACAATCGCTCAGTTACAGAGCCGGTGCTCAGGTTTTTGAAACCCTTAAGAAGACTGTTGATATAGAAGATAAAAGAGCAAAATTTTATTAATCGAATAAGACAGGAAAAAAGCGGGTTAATAGCCCGCTTTTTTTTTACCGTTAAGCGAACAAAAATTCAGAAATGGAAAGCAGAATTAAAAAGCTTGAGCAACTATTAAAGAATGATCGATTTGCCAGCCACAATGACATTCGCCTTATTTCAATAGGTAAAGGTGAAGCTGTAGCCGAAATGACTGTAGCCGAAAAACACCTGAATGGTGTAAACATTATTCAGGGAGGAGCATTGTTTACATTAGCCGATTTTGCTTTTGCAGCAGCTTCCAATTCGCATGGAAGAATGGCCGTTGCGGCCAATGCAAGCATTCACTTTTTCAAGGGTGTCTCTTCCGGAAAGCTAACAGCTGTAGCCAAAGAGCTAAACTCCGGAAAAACACTGGCAAGCTACACGGTTGATATTGTCGATGATCAAAACACAAAAATTGCCTTTTTCAGTGCAACAGCATTCCTTAAAGGCGAATATTAACATCCAGTGTAAATCGCTCAATTGTTGAACAAATGAGCGATTTTTATTTAAATTTGCGCAAAATCTCAATTTAAAGAAGATATTATGGCCCGGTATTCCAACGATGTTTCCAGAACTTTTAATGAGTATTTATTGATTCCCGGATTAACAACCAAAGAATGTTTTCCGCAGAATGTTTCATTAAAAACACCGCTAGTCAAGTATAAGAAAGGTACGACACCCGAATTGGAACTAAATATTCCATTTGTTTCAGCGATCATGCAGTCAGTCTCTGACCATAAAATGGCCATTGCATTGGCCAAGAACGGCGGATTATCTTTTATTTTTGGATCACAACCGATTGAATCTCAAATCGAAATGGTCCGGAAAGTAAAAAAATTCAAGGCTGGATTTGTGGTTAGTGATGCGAACCTAACTCCTGAAAATACACTGGAAGACGTTATTGCCATGAAAGCAAATACGGGACATTCAACTCTTGGTATTACTGATGACGGAACTTCAAACGGCAAACTGGTGGGGCTCGTGACCAGCCGTGATTACCGCGAAAATAAAGATAATCCGGATACAAAGATCAGTGAATTCATGACTCCATTCTCCAAAGTGGTTACCGGAGAACTCGGCATTTCGCTAACTGAGGCCAACGACATTATCTGGGAACACAAGCTCAACACACTCCCGATTATCGATAAGAACCAGAACCTGCAATATTTTGTATTCAGGAAAGACTATGACGAACACAGGGAAAATCCAAACGAAATGCTTGATAACAATAAAAAGCTACTCGTTGGTGCAGGTATCAACACCCGTGATTATACCGAACGTGTTCCACTGCTGGTTGAAGCCGGTGCTGATGTGTTGTGCATCGATTCATCTGACGGTTTTTCAGAATGGCAAAAAGAAACCATCGAATTTGTCAAGAACAAATACAACGGGAAAGTTAAGATTGGCGCAGGGAATGTGGTTGATAAAGAGGGATTTTTATATTTGGTGGAAGCTGGTGCTGATTTTGTAAAAGTCGGAATTGGCGGTGGTTCCATCTGCATTACCCGCGAACAAAAAGGAATTGGACGCGGTCAGGCGACTTCACTCATTGAAGTTGCGGAAGCCCGCCAGGAATACTATGAAAAAACAGGAATCTACGTTCCGATTTGTTCGGATGGCGGTATTGTTCAGGATTACCACATGGTTCTTGCGCTTGCTATGGGAGCCGACTTTATTATGATGGGCCGATACTTCGCCCGCTTCGACGAAAGCCCTACCAAGAGGCTTAAAGTCGGTAGCAATTACGTGAAGGAATACTGGGGAGAAGGATCGAACCGTGCACGCAACTGGCAGCGTTACGATATGGGCGGCAACGAAAGTCTTAAATTTGAAGAAGGTGTTGACAGTTATGTTCCTTATGCCGGAAAATTAAAAGACAATCTGGAAATTACGCTTGGAAAAATCATTTCGACCATGTGCAGTTGCGGTGCTCTGAGCATTCCTGAACTGGAACAAAATGCAAAAATCACCCTTGTTTCCTCTACCAGCATTATCGAAGGTGGAGCCCATGATGTGATTTTAAAAGAAACAGCGATTTAAAGCACAATAAATTCAAATAGAAGGCCGTCCCAAATTTAGTTTTGAGACGGCCTTCTGTTATACAGACTTTCGGTATAAGTTTTTCAGGTTACAATGTGCATGACCGGATCATTATAGCTGGTAGTACCTTTTGAAGTTACTGAAGCAAGCCTGAACCAGTATTTGGTAACCGGAATAAGTTCGGTAAGCTCTACGGATACTCTAGCTGTAGCTTAGGAAATTGTCCATCCTTCGTCGGTTTCGGCCAGGGTATGAATACAATATTGACAGATATAGGAATTTAGCTCCGGGTATAACTTGTCTCCGGAAGAATAGCGAACCGGAAGCCAGTCCGGCCTGAGAACAGAAACGAAAGTAGTGTGATTGTGATATTTGGGCTTCCCAAAAAAAAATTGAATAGATCCGGTATTCGCTTAGGTATAGGTTTGACTTTAGCTTTAGCCAACGAATCCACAAACAATGACACTTTTAAAATAACAGAAAGCGGGCCTCTACCCGCTTCCCTTTTCCACCCCAAATGCGCAAAACCTGAGAATTCAGGTTCTGGCACTGTATATTTAGCTCAGCAGCGCTTTCACTTTATCTGAGATATCTTTCCCATCAGCCAGACCTGCCAGCTTTTTGGAAGCCAGTCCCATTACTTTTCCCATATCTTTCATGCCTGTGGCACCCACTTCAGCAATAATTGACTTTACTGTTTCTGACAATTCAGCGTCCGACATTTTTACCGGAAGATAGGTCTCGAATATTTTTACCTGAAACATTTCCTGTTCATACAGATCGTCGCGATTCTGCTCTTTGTAAATCGCAGCAGAATCGTTTCCCTGTTTGGCTAATTTCTGAATTATTTTCAGGGATTCCTGATCGGTTAATTCACCGCTTGCGCCTGCCACTGATTTGGCTTCAATCATTACTTTTTTAATTCCGCGTAAAGCTTCGAGTTTTTCTTTTTCCCGTGCTTTCATCGCGATCAATATGTCTTTGCTAATCTGATCAAATAAACTCATCATTCAAGAATTAATCAACGTTATCGTGTAAATACGAATTATTGTCTCGTAAAATTACATTATTATTTTCATCCGGAGATATGGAAAAACGAGAAAACTTCTCATCTATTTTTTTTTTTAGCCCGAAAAATTTTGAATTTCTCCGACGATAAGCTGGAATATTTTCAAGTTCATCAACCGTTTCGTCAGATGTTTGCGTAAAGTCAACAGGTTCGGCTAATTCTCCGTTCGACTCATTTTTCGAATGATTATTTCCATATAACTCTTCAAATTCATCGTACCCGCCCGCATTGATTTCGAATTCAAATGTTTTTTGTTTTACATTTTTCGACCCGTACAATTCATTTTCAACCGAAGTCTTCACTTCAGGTTTGGCTTTGGGAATAGCTTCAGCAGATTCGTCCCGCAAAGTATGATAGGTCTTTTCCTGATTTTGGTTAATTACCATTTCAGGAATACTGCTTGTACTAAATCCTGTAGCAATGATTGTCACCGAAATCTTATCACCCAATTCCTCATCCACACCATTACCCCAGATTAAGTCGGCCGAGTTCCCTGCCTTTTTCTGCACATAGTCGGTAATGTCACCGATTTCGTCCATCGTTATTTCTTCAAGTCCGGAAGTAATATTCAGCAGGATGTTTTGGGCTCCCAGTATATCGTTATTATTCAGTAAAGGTGAATTCAAGGCATCTTCAACAGCAATCAGAGCCCTGTTTTCTCCGGAAGCAATACCTGTTCCCATCAGTGCAACACCACTGTTTCTCATCACGGTTTCAACATCAGCAAAATCGACGTTTATATAACCGGGTACAGTAATAATTTCAGCGATACCCTTCGCGGCTGTGGTTAAAATATTATCGGCCTTTGCAAAAGCATCCGATATTTTTGAATCGCCGTACATTTCACGGATTCGCTCATTATTGATGATCAAAAGCGAATCAACATGAGTCTCCATCGCTGTGATTCCATCAACAGCCTGTTTGATACGGCGGCGACCTTCATTCCGGAAAGGGATGGTAACAATCCCTACAGTCAGAATTCCAAGTTCTCTGGCAGCCTGTGCAATTACAGGAGCACCACCGGTACCAGTACCACCACCCATTCCGGCCGTAATAAATACCATTTTGGTATTGTTGCTCAGCAGTTTCTTGACATCTTCAATGTTTTCGATAGCCGCATCACGACCTGTTTCCGGTTTATTTCCGGCTCCACGGCCTTCAGTGAGCGAAGAACCTAATTGCACCTTATAAGGGACAGGACTATTAATTAAAGCCTGTGCATCGGTATTGCAGACCATAAAATCAACATCACGAATTCCCTGATGATACATGTGATTCACAGCATTTCCGCCACCACCACCAACTCCAATGACCTTGATGATTGAACCCGAATTCGCGGTTAAATCAAAATTCATAATTTCGTTTGACATGATCCTGTATTTTTTAGTTTTATAATTTTAAAGTTTATCATTCTCTTCAGAAACCGGCGTATCCTTCTCATCAAAGAATCTCGAAAATTGCCTGACAAACCAACTGTCAACATTCGCAGTTTCAGCATTCGGTTCACCAGCAAACTCTGCCCTATCTTTTTTTGATTTCCTTTTTGGCTTTACTGAATGTGTCGGAATGTGTTTCACAGGTTCCTTCACAGGCACTGAAGCTTCAATTCCACCGAACAGATCATCATCCAGATTAATTTCGAACTTAGATGCTTCAAGCTGAAATTCGAGTACTTCGGGGATATCCTGAAATAAACGGTTCGGATTGATATCAAAACCGGTGGCAATAATGGTTACACTAATCTGATCTCCCAGTTTAGGATCCAGTCCGTTTCCCCAGATAATGGTGGCTTCCTGACCAGCTGCTTCCTGCAGATAATCAATGATCTCACCAATTTCACTCATGGTGATTTCTTCCGTTCCTGAGATAATGTTGAGCAGAATATCTTTTGTTCCTTTGATGTTGCTACTATCGAGCAAAGGCGACTCAAGTGCCTGAATGACGGCATTCATGGCCCGGCCTTCACCTTCCGCAAGACCTGTCCCCATGATAAATACCTCACTGCGTGCCATGACTGTACTCACATCCGCAAAGTCGATGTTAATGTTCCCATGAAGCGTAATGATTTCGGCTACACCTTTTACAGCAGTGGTGATAATATTGTCGGCCTTTTTGAAAGCCTGTGAAGCAGGGAGATTTCCGTAAATTTTATGCAGCTTTTCATTGCTGATAACCAAAAGACTGTCGACCTGAGTCCTGAGTTTTTCAATTCCTTCGAGTGCCTGTTCGAACCTCCGTTTTCCTTCGGAACGTGAAGGAATAGTTACAACCGCAATCGTGAGTATTTCCAGTTCACGGGCCAGACGTGCGATTACGGGTGCCGCACCGGTTCCTGTTCCGCCACCCATACCTGCGGTGATAAACAACATTTTGGTGGTGCCTTCGAGCATTCTGCGAATATCATCCAGATTTTCAATGGCCGCCTGTTCTCCCTGTCCGGGCAGATTTCCGGCTCCCCGTCCTCCGGTAAGTGTAACACCCAGCTGAATCCTGACAGGTACCGGATTGTTTTGCATCGCTTGTGCATCGGTATTGCAAACCATGAAGTTTACGCCTTCAATGCCCTCTTCATACATGTTTTTGACGGCATTGCATCCACCTCCTCCAACACCAATCACTTTGATGATGGAAGAATCAGAACGCTCTAATCCGAAGTTAAGTATTTCGTCGATCATATGGCAGACTTGATTATATATATATTCTTAAGTCATTTCCGTATCCTCAGGGACTTCTTCAAAGAAACCGATAACTCCCTGTACAATTTTATTTTGCATTGATTTTAAGATTCCAGGCTCATTTGATTTCGGTTTCCTCTGTTTCCGTCTTCCATTTCTACCATTTTGTCCGTCCTGATCGGCAGCCAGTTTAAGCAATCCCAATGCAGTTGAAAACCTCGGATCATCCAGACCCTTGCCTGCAATAAATGTATTCAGGTTTGGTTTTCCAACCCGTACATCAAGACCGGTGTGAAACTTGACTAACTGCCCCAGATTGGGCAGCAGGGAAGTGCCACCGGTAATTACAATCCCGGCACCAAGTTTATCAACATAGCCTGATTTGCGGACCTGATAGAAAAAACCAGCTACGATTTCTTCCATTCTGGCCTGAATAATATGAGCTAAATTCTTAAACGATATTTGTTTGGGTTCCCATCCATGAATAGGAATTGTGACCACTTTGTCGTCAGGAGCAAAATCAGCGATGGCCTGACCAAACTGAACTTTCAGTGATTCGGCCTGTTTTACAGTAATCGAGCATCCTTCTTTGATATCCATTGTGACTACATTTCCACCAAACGGAACCATCGATGTATAACACAAAACGCCTTCGTAAAAAATGGAAATTTTAGTCGTTCCTCCACCAATATCCACCAGGGCAACACCTGTTTCTTTTTCCTCATCGGTCAGAACAACTTCTGAAGAGGCAATCGGGTCAAGAATAACCTTTTGTACATTAATAGAGCCACGGGCAAAACACATGGAAATGTTTCGCTGATAAGAGTCAGGAGCAACATGAATTTTGAAGCTGGCTTCTATATTTTCGCCAATTGATCCTACCGGATTGGTTATTCCCGATTCATCATCAATGGTGTAAAATTCAGGATTAATGTGGTAGATAGACATATCTTCGGCCAGACTGATCTGGCGGGCCTGATCCATCATTTGTTCGACATCGGATTCGGAGACACAACGATCGCGTCCCAATGTTCGTTGCTGACGCGAGGTAAGTGTGGTGAGCTGTTGTCCGGAGATATTTACAAATACATTTTCGATGTCATGTCCACAATTTTTTTCTGCCTGGCCCACAGCATCGCTGATAGCAGCAAATGCTTCTTCAACATTCAGTAACACTCCACGTTTGATACCCCGCGAGGCACTGTGTCCAAGTCCAATGATCTGGATCTTTCCTTCTTCGTTCTTTTTTCCGGCAAGGGCCACAATTTTTGTAGATCCGAGATCTACTGCTGCAAAAAAATTCTCGTTCTTGTCCATATTCTACTTTTTTGTACACACAACCTGATTCCGATATTTCAAACTGATGCTCTTATACTTATTCCACCCCAAATATTTAAATCCCTGCTGGTAAACTGCTTTCAAATTTCTCAATTTAAGTTCATAATCATCCGGAGTTCCAAATTCAATCAGGTAATCGCCAACCTGCGGCACCAATAGCAATTCTCCATTTTCCTGGACGAATACCTGTTCGATCTGAGCTCTCCAAAATTCATCTTTATTCACGAAATCAGCCATTTTTAAAAGGCTCTTTTTTATATTCTCATCCGGAATCGTACCGCTTACAATCATCATACGCTCAACATACTGAGGCACAACCGGGATTTGTATTCCTTCCATATCCATGTAATAATCTTCAGTCGGGTTTTTTATCCGGATGACCGGTGTCCGTTCATCCACGCTAATAACCAGTTTCCCTTTAAACGAAAATCCGTTGGCATCAACTTTCCGAAAGATTTCCACATTCTTTAAGGTTGCAAAGGTGGTTAATTTTGCTTCCAGTTTATTGATATCGATGTCCGAAAGTTTATGCCCGATAATGGGGGCTCCCGATTTACCAACAAGACCCGCAATCTTCTCTTCATCCATGAATCGTGGCGAATTTGGATTGATGTTCACCACAATAGACTGGCATCTCACAGCCTCACGCTGAGTATACGCGTAATAAATTGTAAATCCGAGACAAGCCGTCAGACACAACCAAGCTAATATGACGATAATTTTTTTAATCATTTTTATGCTTCAATAATTGCTCCTTTACCGGTTCAACCAAGGTGTCAATATCTCCGGCACCCATCATGATTACAATACCAGGTTTAAATGTACACGCCAGTTTCTTTAATTCTGACTTCGTGCATATTCTTTTATTCTTATTAATTATCTGTTTTAAAATCAATTCAGAACTCACTCCTTCCAAAGGTAATTCGCGTGCAGGATAAATGTCAAGTAGTATAATTTCATCCAGCAAATCCAGACTACTGGCAAAACCTGTGGCAAAGTCTTTTGTCCGGCTGTAAAGGTGAGGCTGGAATATGCCGGTTATGGTCCGATCCCGGTAAAGGTCGCGAACCGATTGAATCGTTGCCTTCAGTTCTTCCGGATGATGTGCGTAATCGTCAATCAGCACAAAGTTTTCGTTGTTCAGATGAATGTCGAACCTTCGTTTTACACCGGCATAAGTAGCCAGGGCTTCCCGGATATCTTCAGGAGAAACACCTGCCAAGAGAGCCAGAGCAGAAGCTGCCACTGAATTTTCAACATTGAGTAATCCCGGATAATTCAGTACCAGTTTCTCAATCCTGAAATCAGGAGTTTTCAGGTTGAACTGATAATATCCATCCTTCAGTTCTATATTTTCGGCACAAAAATCGGCCGGTTCAGTCATCGAATAATTGTATGTCTTGAATTTGGCTGAAGGATCCGATCCTGCCGAAAGTCCCTTTTTAAGAACCAGCGCCCCACCCTCTTTAATCTGAGCAGCAAACAATTGAAAACTTTCGATCACCTTTTCGTGCGAGCCATAAATATCCAGATGATCGGCATCCATGGAGGTGATTACCGCCAATTCCGGCTTGATTTGCAGGAACGAACGGTCAAACTCATCAGCTTCAGCAACAATCCATTCGCTGCCGGTTGAATCGAGTAAAAGGTTGGAATGATAATTTTTGGAAATTCCGCCCATAAATGCAGAGCACCCTATTGATGAAGATTTCAGGATATGCGCTGTTAATGTCGTTACCGACGTTTTGCCGTGGGTTCCGGCAACAGCAATAGTTCTGCGGCTGTTGCAAATAATGCCAAGCACTTCGGCCCGTTTATGTATGCTGAAGCCGCGGTCGATCAAAACATTTAATTCCTGATGAGTAGCCGGAACTGCAGGTGTGTAAACGATAAGCGAATCGGCAATATTTAGTCCTTCAGGCAAAAATGATGGATCGTCCATGTAATGAACAGCAATTCCTTCCTTTTCAAGTTCTGCCGTCAATACGGTTTGAGTACGGTCGTAACCGGAAACAGCAATGCCCTGACTCGCAAAATAACGTGCCAGAGCGCTCATCCCGATTCCACCGATTCCCAGGAAATACACTTGTTTTATGTCGGTAAATTTCAGCATTCTATTTTTTTCAATCTTTTATTCATTTCATCTTTGAAGGCGTGTTCCATTCCGTCCAAAAAAATGTTAAAGCCACGTTCATCTTCATTTTGCGGACGGTTTATCTTCCCCGTTCCCACTGCGGGGGAACGGGAAGGGGGCTTTTCACAACTTCCAGAATCACATCCACAATATCTTTTGCCGCATTGGGCCGGCTTAGTTTTCGTATATTTTCAGACAGACTTTTCAATCGAGGCTGATCATTCAGCAAACTGAAAGTCACATTAAACAATTTCTCAAATGATTCAGAATCCGGAATCAGCACTGCTGCCTGCTTTTCGACCAAAGCCATGGCATTCTTGGTTTGATGATCTTCGGCCACATTGGGCGAAGGAACCAAAACTGAAGGTTTTCCCAACAGACAAAGTTCCGAAATGGTACCGGCTCCGGCACGCGAAATAACCACATCAGCCACTGCATAAGCTAAATCCATGCGCGAAACGAATTCCATCGGATACAGATTTTCAGGACCATCCGCACCTAGACGGGCCTGCATTTCGCTGTAATAATAACTGCCAGTCTGCCAGATAATCCGGGCATTCGATTTTCGTATCAGTTCGAGGTTTACCATTACACTTTCGTTCACAGAACGTGCTCCCAGACTACCGCCAATAATCAGCACCACCGGATTTCCGGCACTCAGTTTGAAATACTCCAACGCTTCGGTCTTGTTCACAACCGCTTCAATCAAATTTTTCCGGATTGGATTTCCTGTCAATACAATCTTGCCTGCAGGGAAATACCGTTCCATATTTGGATAAGCCACACAAATTTTATTGACTTTCGATGCCAGCAACTTGTTGGTTACCCCGGCATACGAGTTCTGCTCCTGAAGCACAGCCGGAACTCCTTTGCGCACGGCAGCCTTCAAAACCGGACCACTTGCAAATCCGCCAACTCCAATGGCAACGTCAGGTTTAAATTCGTCAATTATCTTATTCGCCAAACGCATACTGCGGAATAACTTCAGGAAAAACACCAGCATTTTGAAAGAAGGTTTGCGGGGAAAACCCATAACCGGTAAACCAACAATGCGGTAACCGGCAGCCGGAACACGTTCCATTTCCATTTTTCCAAGAGCACCGACAAACAGAATGTCAGCATCGGGCAAACGCTCCTTCAGCTCGTTGGCAATAGAAATGGCCGGAAAGATATGTCCTCCGGTTCCTCCTCCGCTTACAATGACTTTTAGTTTTTCCATATTACATCGCCTGATCTTCGTTTGGCACATCAACTACAACCAATTGTTCCGTAGCCGTTATATTTTTTTGATTGTTTGAACTGACTGCCAGTATAATTCCAAACGATGCTGCCGTGAACAACATCGATGAACCTCCCATACTAACCCACGGCAGAGGTTGTCCGGTTACCGGGGCCGCCCCCACCGAAACAGCCATATTGATAAAGGCCTGAAAAACCATCAGCACAACGAGCCCAGCCACCATAAAAGCAGGAAAGGTCCGATCGCACCGACGGACAATAATGACCCCCCGGAATAATAAAATCAGGTACAGCAAGGCAAGACCTGCTCCACCAACAAAACCATATTCCTCGATAAATATGGCAAAAATAAAGTCGTTGTAGCCAGCTTCCATATAATTGCTGACTTCGCTGTTTCCCGGACCTTTGCCAATCATTCCGCCTTCATAAATAGCCAGTCGGGCATAATCAGCCTGTGTGGTTCCTTTTGCTTCATCAGCGTCACCCTTTGTGAAGTCGGCTATTCGTTCTTTAAAGGTATGTACCCGACCAAAACTGGCTGGCATAAAGTCGGCCGTAAAAAAAAGAAGTACGCCCAATGTGATACCAATTCCGCACAACATGGCGAAAAACTTAAACGGTACACGGGCAATTAACATCAACACCATGATGCTTAAAAAGATGAGTGCTGCGGTCGAAATATTGCTCAAAAAAATCAGGAAACATACAACTGCGGAAACACCTGTAACCCAATAAAACGCCTTTTGAAGTTCTTCTTCGGTTCGCTGAGCTTTCGACAACATGCGCGATGCATACATGATCAACGCTATTTTGGCCAGTTCGGCCGGCTGAAAGCTAAAGAATGACACATTGAGTGACCGGGAAGTTTCTTTAGCCGGATTACCTGTCAATTTATACTGAACATACGCGATAATAAGGGCAACAATAGTTACTCCAATCAAAGTCGGAGCGATCTTGAAGTAAATGACCACCGGAACAATATTAACCAGGAGAAGCATAATTCCAAAGCCAGTCAGAATAAACACAATCTGACGGACGAGGTAATAACCGGTATTCCCGTTAGCTTCGCGATAGGCAAGTTTCCCTGTTGCACTGTACACAATGACCAGTGATACCAATGATAAAAATATCAGTATTACCCAAAGCGTACGGTCTCCTTTAAATATTTTAGCCAGTGTTCCTGCCATTTTATAATTCTCTTACTGCTAGTTTAAACTGACGACCACGATCTTCGTAATTTTCGAACAAATCAAAACTGGCACAAGCCGGTGAGAGTAGCACAGTATCTCCGTTTTTTGCCAGGTAATAGGCCGAACGTACTGCATCTTCCATCGATTGTGCTTCAACCATATCGATACCTACATTTTTAAAGGCTTCCATAATTTTAGAATTGTCAGTTCCCAGACAAATAATGGCTTTCACCTTCGATTTCACCAATTCGAGCAATTGTGAATAGTCGTTCCCTTTATCAATACCACCAACAATCCAGACGGTTGGCTGAGACATACTTTCAAGCGCATACCAGGTTGAATTGATATTGGTAGCTTTTGAATCGTTGATAAACTCGATACCATGAACTCTTAAAAAACGTTCGAGACGATGTTCAACACCTTTGAAATCGGCCATGCTCTCACGAATTTTTACATTCCTGATATTGACTGCCTTTCCTGAAATACCTGCGGCCATTGAGTTGTAGGTATTGTGACCCCCTTGTAATGCAATATCTAAAATTGACATAGTGAAATTATTTTGTTCCCAGTTAATAATCAAATTGTTATTTAATACACCCGCACCTTCGGCAGGTGGTAAACCCAAACCAAAAGGTATACATCTGGCCGCCAGTTTTCGTGTTGACATTTCGTGCTTCACCACAGGATCATCACTGCAATAAATGAAAATATCGTCAGCCGTTTGGTTTTGTGTGATGCGGAACTTTGAATCAATGTAGTTCTGCATTTTGTAATCATACCGATCCAAATGATCGGGAGTGATATTCAGCAGGACGGCAATCTCGGCTTTGAACTCAAACATTCCATCGAGCTGAAAACTGCTCAGTTCAATCACGTAATAATCAAAATCGTTTTCGGCCACCTGCCAGGCCATACTTTGTCCAACATTTCCGGCCAGTCCAACATTATACCCAGCCTTTTGAAGCATGTGATAAGTGAGCAAGCTTGTCGTTGTTTTACCATTACTTCCGGTAATACAAATCTTTTTTGCTGAAGTGTATCTCCCTGCAAACTCGATTTCCGAAATCACAGGAACTCCTTTTTCCTTCAGTTTTACAATCAGCGGTGCTTTATCCGGAATACCCGGACTTTTAATGACTACATCCGCATGGATTATTTTTTCTTCCGAATGTTTGCCTTCCTCGAAATCGAATTGACGATCAGTTAACTCTTTTCGGTATTTGTCCTTAATTGTACCGAAATCAGATACAAACACGTCAAAGCCCTGTTTGCGTGCCAGAATGGCTGCACCAACTCCGCTCTCTGCGGCTCCCAATATGACTGCACGTTTATTCATTAGCGCATTTTCAAGGTTACGATGGTTAATACTGCCAGTATAATCCCGATAATCCAGAAACGGGTTACAATTTTGGCTTCAGGAATTCCCTGCTTCTGAAAATGATGATGAATCGGAGACATCAGGAAAACCCGTCGACCCTCTCCGTATTTTTTCTTTGTATATTTGAAATAACTGACCTGAATAACAACCGAAAGATTTTCAATCACGAAAATTCCGCATAAAAGAGGGATCAGGATTTCTTTTCGGATAATAATAGCTATAACGGCCAGAATTCCACCGATGGCCAAACTGCCTGTGTCGCCCATAAAAACCTGTGCCGGATATGAATTGTACCACAAAAATCCGACTGTTGCCCCGATAAAGGCAGAGATAAATACGGTCAGCTCACCCAGATTAGGAATATACATGATATTGAGGTACTCCGCATAAATGATGTTACCACTTACATAAGCCAGAATCCCCAGAGTGGCCCCGCTTATGGCTGAGGTTCCGGTAGCCAGCCCATCGATTCCATCAGTCAGGTTCGCGGCATTCGAAACCGCAGTAATAATCAGGATGATCGAAAGTGCATAAACCAGCCAGCGCCATGTTTTAGCACTATCGCCCATAAAAGCAACGAATAATGAATAATCAAACTCATGATTTTTGAGAAATGGAAGAGTCGTCTTGGTCGATTTCACCTCGGTCGTTAAATGTTGCAATCTTTTCAATCCGGTGACACTGTCAACTACCATTTCTTTTACATACATTCCGTTAGCATCAACAACCCGTTCACGCACAACAACCTCGTCCGAGAAATACAGGGTAGCAGCCACAATAATTCCTAGCGATACCTGTCCCAAAATTTTAAACTTACCAGCCAGACCTTCTTTATCTTTTTTGAAAACCTTGATGTAATCATCGAGGAAACCAATCAATCCGAGCCAGACAGTTGTGGTAAGCATCAGCAGGATATAGATATTATTCAGGCGGGCAAACAGAAGTGTTGGAATAATGATGGAAGCCAGAATGATAATTCCCCCCATGGTTGGGGTTCCTTTTTTCTGCATCTGTCCTTCAAGACCCAGATCGCGAACCTCTTCACCAATTTGTTTTTTCTGCAACAGATGAATCAGACTTTTCCCAAATCCGACAGTAATCAGTAACGAAATAATAATTGCTGCACCAGAACGGAACGAGATATATTGAAACATTCCCAATCCAGGAATATCCCAATCCTTTAAAAGCTGATACAAATAATAAAACATAGTTTCTTAATTTAATTATTCCCGAATATTTCGTTGATCACTTCCTTATCGTCAAAATGATATTTCACCCCCTTGATCTCCTGATAATCTTCGTGCCCTTTCCCTGCCACCAGAATAATATCTCCGGGTTTAGCCAGCATACAGGCTGTTTTAATAGCTTCGCGGCGATTTACAATGGTCAAAACCTTTTGCTTCTGATGTGCTTCAATACCGGTTTCCATGTCAGCCAGAATCTGTTCCGGTTCTTCCGAGCGTGGATTATCTGATGTTAGTATTACTTTATCACTTTGCCGCACAGCTTCCTGTGCCATCTCCGGACGTTTTGTTTTATCGCGGTCACCACCTGCTCCAACGACTGTAATCACCTGCTCATTACCGCTTCTGATGTCAGTAATTCCGGTTAATACATTCTGGATGGCATCGGGTGTATGAGCATAGTCAACGACAGCATATTTCCCATCCGGAGAACGGATAATTTCAAATCGGCCCGAAACCGGGAGCAACTCGCTCAATACCCGTAAAATATCATCATGTTCAACTCCCAAAAGAATGGTGGCACCCATCACAGCCATCAGATTACTGGCGTTGAAAGTTCCGGTAAAATGCGTCCAGACTTCTTGTCCGTCGATACTCAGCAGCATGCCGTCAAAATGTTTTTCGAGTACCCTGCAATGAAAGTCGGCTAATGAGCGCAGCGAATAAGTTTGTTTGGAAGCAACCGTATTCTGAAGCATCACCAGTCCGTTTTTATCGTCGGCATTGGTCAGTGCAAAAGCCCTTTCGGGTAACTGATCGAACAATTTCTTTTTTGCTTTCAGGTATTCAGCAAAAGTGAGGTGGTAATCCAGATGATCGTGTGTCAGGTTGGTAAAAATAGCACCATCAAACTCAATACCGCTGATCCGATCCTGATCCAGTGCATGTGAGCTTACTTCCATGAAGCAATATTCGCATCCGGCTTCAACCATTCGGGACATCAATTCCTGAATCTGCAAGGCATCAGGAGTGGTATGCGTGGCATGAAATTCATCGTTTCCAACGTAATATTTGATGGTTGAAATTAATCCGACTTTATAACCAAGCAACGTAAATGTTTTATATAAAAGACTGGCAATGGTCGTTTTTCCGTTGGTTCCGGTTACACCAACAACTTTCAAATTGGATGACGGATAGTCGTAAAATGCAGCGGCCATTTTACCGAAATTGGGTTGCGTGTTGTTTATCTGTACCAGAATAACTCCGGAAGGAAAATTTTCAGGAATATCTTCGCAAACCACTGCAATAGCACCCAAATCAATCGCTTTCCCGATAAACTGATGCCCATCGACATGAGAACCTTTAACCGCAACGAACAAATCACCTGCTTCGACTTTGCGCGAATCAAACTGAATATGACGCACCGAAACGGATAAGTCTCCTCGCGTTTCAAGCAATTCGATGCCGGTTAATATGTCTTTCAAAAGTTTCATTGCTCTTGTTTTTATTGTATTCTATTATATTTTCTTTCTATCTATTTTTTATCCAGCGCCTTTTGCGCAGCAACCTTTGCTTTCCATCGATCAATGGCTGCCTGATCAGGTTTTTGCTCATCTTTTTTCTTCTGTGCTGCGACTTTTGCCTTCCAACGATCAATAGCCGCCTGATTTGGTTTTTCTTTTTCCTTTTGTGCAGCGACCTTTGCTTTCCAACGATCAATTGCTGCCTGATCAGGTTTTTGATCTTCCTTTTTCTTTTGAGCAGCGACCTTTGCCTTCCACTTGTCAATAGCTTCCTGACTTGGTTTTTGTTTTGCTGCCGGTTGAACTTCAGAAACAGAGAATGGAATAGAATCGTCGACAGGAGGATTAGCCTCCTTTATTATTTGTAACTCATCAGATCCTAGTTCTAATGTAGCTACGTCTCCTTCGGCATAGGGCATTCCCGGATTTGGCGACTGATGAAAAATGCGCCCAAAACCATTGATTTCAGTTTTTAAGCCTAACTTTTCCAGAAGGTAAATGGCATCATTAGCCCCCATCCCAATGACATTCGGAATGGTCCCAGGAATGTCGTTCACTCCGTTTACAAAAACGGTCATCGTATCGCTTTCAACCGCAACTTGCCCGGCAGTCATATTCTGAGACTGTGTTTTAAATCCCAATTCCTTTGTAAAAAGCATCACATCTTCCTTTAACCCGGGTTTGATTTGCGGAACTTCATTGTATGGAGGAATAGAATCGGCTGCAGGAGCGAGATAGGAAGCATATACTTTATCGGCAATTTCCCTGAAAACCGGACCAGCCACTGAACCTCCGTAGAATGTCCCCTGAGGACCAACAATAACAACAATACAGGTAAACCGGGGGTTATCAGCTGGAAAATAACCAACAAAAGAGGCCTGATACTTTTTCTTACCACCTCGGGTATAACCTTTGTTTTCGTCAGCAATAACAGCAGTCCCCGTTTTCCCGGCAATGGTATAGTATGGATTCTGCAAATTTTTCCCAGTTCCATTTGTACAAACACCCTTTAGCATGTCCTGCGCTTTCCTCAGAGTAGATGCAGAGCAAAGCGATGGATTGATCACCTCTGTGTCAAACTGTCGGACTGGAATCCCGTCTTCCCTGATTTCTTCAATAAAACGGGGTTTTACCATTATTCCATCATTAGCTACCGCATTATAAAATGTCAGGGTTTGAATGGGAGCAATTTTTATTTCGTATCCGTGAGCAATCCACGCCAGCGAAGGACCCCACCAACTTGCGTCAGTCGGATATTTGATGTAAGGTTCGGCTTCGCCCAGAAAACCCAGTCCAAGTGGCTTGTTTAAGCCAAAACTGTAAATCCGGTCGATAAAATCTTTTTCTTTTCCTTCGTAAAATTTGGTAATGATTTTGGCCACACCAATATTGGATGACAGTTCGAAAATGCGCTTCATACTAATCAGGCCGTGACCACCATGGTTGAAATCACTATCCTTCATCTTTTGTCCTTTATATTCCCAAATACCTATTCCGGTATCAAATACATCGGCCGTATCCACATAACCTTCTTCCATGGCCACCATAAGCGACATCAGCTTGAATGTAGAACCCGGCTCGCTGCAACCTGCATGTCCAAAAGCAAAATTGTACGTTTCGCCATAAGTTCCGTCTTTTTTGCGGCCAATATTGGCAATAGCCTTAATGTCACCGGTTTTAACTTCCATAACAACGGCTGTCCCCCATTCGGCCTGACTGGTTTCCATCTGTTTGCCCAATGCAGTCTGAGCATAATCCTGAAGGTTTACATTGAGGGTGGTAATCACATCCTTTCCTTCCCGGGGCTCAACCAGTGGTGTGTTGATCCAGCTTCCGGAGAAATTGCGCTTAAGTGACAAACCATTCTGACCGGCCAGGTAATTTTCTTCCAGACCTTCAACACCGGTATAACCAACGTTACCATGAACCCCGCCAAAAACACCTTTATTGAGTACCCCAATCGTACGGCTGGCCAGATCGCCATGAGGCAGTATCCGTTTGTTTTCAGTAACCACAATCAGGCCAGAGCCAAAATGATTGCGTGAAATGGTTTTCAGTAATTTGAACTCCTGATATTTATTGTGATCAATTTGATCCGGATTAATTAAAAACCATCTGCTTTTTTTCTCAAAAGCTGCTTTTACGCGGGCTCTGAATTCAGTTTTGGAGAAATCAAAAAAATCGGATAACTCTTCAACCAACTGTTCCGATTCTGTTGGAAACAATTGCACAACACGTGGTGCCTGCATATCCAACCTGATCTCGTAGTAAGGAACAGAGGTGGATAAAATACTGCCATCGTCGGCACAAATATTTCCGCGTTTAGCCCAGATCTCAGTTGTATTATTTTTCAGGTCCTTGGCAATCAGTTCCCATTTTTCGGTATCCACATTCTGAATACTGAGAATCCGGCCTATTATAACAAGTCCGAATATGGCAATCGCGAAATAGACGATACCAAATCGTAAGGTTATAGCTTTCCTGATTTCCATTATTTTGTCTCCAGTTTTTTTACGGTAATCCGTTTTGCCGGCTCAACAGGTTCAATCAGATCAATTTTCCGCTCAACGACTCTTTTCGTAACTTCCGAAGGACGGTTGATGAACATCAGCTGTGTTTCACGAATCACCGACTCTGACTTATATTCTCTCACCGAATCTCTCACCATCTCCATTCTCCGGATGGTTTTCTCGGACCAGTATCGATTAGTGATTATAACAATGCCTAAGAATGCGACAAAAAACACGAAGGGTAACTGCCTGGTTACCTTTTCGCTGGCTAAAACGGTACCCCCCAGAATACTTTTTAAACCTGCCTTCGAAATTCGTTTGTTGCTATTTTCTTTTTTATCTGTCATTTGTTCTTTTCTGCGATTCTCAGTTTGGCGCTGCGTGCCCTAGGATTTTGCTCAATTTCCTCATCGCTGGGTATGATTACTTTTCGGTTTATAGCCACCAAAGGCGATTCAACATTTCCAAAAAAGTCTTTCTCCTGTTTCCCTGAAAAATCACCCGATTTTATGAAATTCTTTACCATGCGGTCTTCCAGCGAATGGTAGGTAATGACTACCAAACGTCCTCCCGGTTTCAGCAATTGAATACTCTGTTCCAGAAATTCGTGCAAAACATCCATTTCATTGTTCGTCTCAATGCGCAAAGCCTGAAATACTTTTGCCAGATATTTGCTTTCCTGAAAACGAGGAGTGCATGGAGCAATGGCTGCTCTGAACTCTTCGATGGTTTTAACCGGCTTGGCATCACGGGCCGAAACAAGCTGACGAGCCAGGCGTCCGGCATTATCAATCTCGCCATATTCGCGAAACATTTTCCGTAGCTGATCTTCGGAAAATGAATTCACAATATCGGCTGCTGTTTGTGCCGAATCGCGATTCATCCGCATATCCAGATCACCATCGAAACGAAAAGAAAAACCGCGCTCAGCCACATCAAAATCATGCGACGAAACACCCAGGTCGGCCAGAATACCATCAACCTGTTCAACATCGTAATACTTTAAAAAATTCCGGATGTATTTGAAGTTATGCCTGATGAAGTAGAAACGATCATCCTGAATGATATTCGCTGCGGCATCCTCGTCCTGGTCGAAAGCAAAAAGACGACCCGATTTTAAACGGCTGAAAATTTCGCGGGAATGACCACCACCGCCATAAGTAACGTCAACATAATCCCCATTCTCCTTAATTTCCAGTCCGCTGACACTTTCGTTCAGCAAAACAGGTATGTGATATTCTCTTTTCACTTTTAATCATTTTCATTACCAAACAATTGCGCGTAATTACCTTCGTAATCCTCAAATGACTGAGTATATCTGTCATATTCGGCAGCATCCCAAAGTCTGATGCGATCGGCCTGCCCCGTAAAAACAACCTCTTTAGTTATTCCAACCTTTTCCAAAAAGTAATTCGGAACATTCATTCTGCAGCTTTCCGGTACCGGAATGATTTTAAAATTCCGGTAAAACATATCGAGCATCCGGCTGTGCATTTTATTGTCACGGTTGAGTTTCGACCGGATGTGTGCAATCCGGTTTTCCCATTCAGACAATGGATAAATATTCAGGCACTTTTCATACGGATCTATCTCGATGGCCAACTGACCACCGGGAATATTGCCGCCCATTTCATTCTTATAATCTGCCGGCAACACTACCCTTCCTTTTTCGTCGAAGGTTGCTTGTTTTTCAGCTGAGAAGTTCATTCTTTTCGAGTACCTTTAATTCAATTGTAAAAGTAGTAAATTTCAACCAAACTCAGTCACTATCATCCACTTTCAGTCCTTTTCAGTCACACCGGACTCAAAAAACAGTGTTAACAAGCTGTTTGCAACATGTTAGTAACTCTTTAACGCATCGCATATTACTCTTATCTTCAATTACTTATACATCATTCGGAATTTTTGAAAGTTCGTTCATAAAACATTCCAAACAAGCAAAAGCAATTCTCAATATAAACTTCCGAAGTATGAAAATAAGATTGCTGATGAATTTCTCAGTAAATTGAACGCCGAGCCAATCTACAGACATAAATCAGAAAGACATCCAGCCTCAAAAGAGTATACCTAAACATATTAGATATTGAATAATTGGGAAATAGATCCGGTTTCCGGAGCAACATTCACTATTTACAACTGTTCATTTTTAGTGATGAAAAGAGGAGTCTTTGGACAACAGGAGACGATGAAGGTAAAATCAGATTGAAGGATAACAGGAATTTTATATTGCATCATTCTTCCGACCTTTGGTCTCTAATGAAACCATTGAATGAAATTCACAACCATCTTAATGATATATTTTATATTTTCGACACCCATAAACTAAAGCTCAGTATGAATCCTGAAAATAAAGAGCCACTCAAACCAATAAACATCAGGGAATTATTCCTGAAAAAGAATCCAAAGCTTGCCAAAAAGCTTCCCGGATTTGTTTACCGGTATATAACCCGCATCATGCACATTGATGAAATCAATGAACTCTTTGACAAATTCGGCGATAATAAAGGTATTGAATTTGCCCGCAATATGGTCAACCAGTTTAATGTTCATGAAACGATAAACGGAATCGAAAATATACCCGCTTCCGGCCGTTATATTTTTGCCTCAAACCATCCGCTGGGTGGATTCGATGCACTTCTGATCCTGTGTAATATTGATCGCCTTCTGGGACCACCCATCACTCTGGTCAATGATGTGTTGATGAATATTCCCCCATTGAAGCCCATTTTTATTCCTCTGAATAAATACGGCGGTCACAACAAAGATCTGATCCGACAACTCCACGAAGCTTATTCGTCCGACAAACAAATTCTGATTTTCCCCTGCGGATATGCCTCGCGTCGTATCAAAGGAAAAATTCAGGATCCGGACTGGAAAAAACACTTCATTGTTAAATCAATTCAATACCAAAGAGATATAATTCCAATTCATGTGAGTGGCCGAAACTCGAATTTCTTTTACAATCTGGCCAATTTTCGCAAATTCTTCAGGATAAAATGGAACCTTGAAACATTCTACCTGGCCGACGAAACATTCGGACATAAAAATCAGAAATTCACCATCACCTTTGGGAAACCAATTCCATATACGCATTTCGACAAAAGCAAAACTCCTGATCAATGGGCTGCTGAAGTAAGAAACATTGTGTACAAGTTACCAAATCAGACGCAAAGCCAAGATTAATTTATGGTTGAAACTAATCCTGATAGATTTTTTATAATTTTGTACTCTTATAAAATCGAATCAGTATGAAGGATATTATTGCGCCAGTGTCAAAAGAAGCGTTGATTGCGGAACTGACACCGGACAAGTTGATGCGACAAACAAACAAAGCGGACAACGAAATATACGTCATTACCCATCAGGATTCGCCCAACGTTATGCGGGAAATCGGAAGGGTAAGGGAAATTACTTTTCGGGACGCTGGAGGAGGCATAGGAGAGGAACTGGATATTGATGCATACGACATTTGCGATGATCCATACAAACAATTGATCGTCTGGGACCCACAAGCTCTGGAAATCATTGGCGGATACCGATATATATTGTGCAAAGATGTTCCGGTCGATGAAAAAGGAGTTGTACACCTTGCAACCACGCATCTCTTCAATTTCTCGGAAAAATTTATCAAAGAATACCTTCCTTATACCTTAGAATTAGGACGTTCGTTTGTTCAGCCACATTACCAGTCGAGCAAGGCTGGGGCCAAAGCACTTTTTGCCCTCGATAATTTATGGGATGGCTTGGGTGCTCTGATTGTCAATCATCCTGAGATTAAATATTTCTTCGGGAAAGTAACGATGTATACCCATTTTCATACTCAGGCACGTAATCTGATCCAATATTTCTTCATGAAATACTTCAATGATCGTGAAAACCTGGTGACCCCGATCAACCCGATGGACCTGGGCATCAATATGGAAGAGATGGAAAAAGTATTCAAAGGAGGATCGTACAAAGAAGACTACAAAATACTTTCTCAAAAAGTACGGGAATTCGGCGAAAACATTCCTCCATTGATCAATTCATACATGAACCTGAGCCCTTCGATGAAAACATTTGGAACCGTAATTAACGATCAGTTTGGTCATGTTGAAGAAACCGGAATTATCCTGACCATCTCAGATATATACGCTGCAAAAACAGACCGGCATATCGAAACTTATTTGCGCACCAAAGAAACAACCGACTGGCCTTTACCTGAATAGACAAATAATGTCATACTATAGCGAACACGAAAAATTCCATGTTGCTGTTGACTCAATCATCTTTGGATACGATGAAGATGAACGTGACTTGAAAGTACTGTTACTGAAACGGAATTTTCAGCCAGCAAAAGGAGAATGGTCGCTGATGGGTGGATTTCTGAAAAACGACGAAGCCATTGACGATGCGGCCAAACGCATTTTGAACCAGCTCACCGGCCTTACCGATGTTTACATGGAGCAGCTTTACACATTTGGCGAAGTTGAACGGGATCCGGGAGCTCACATCCTTTCTGTTGCCTATTTTGCACTCATCAAAATTAATTCCTCCGATCTCGAACTTGTAAAAAACCATGGTGCAACCTGGATTCCGATCTCGTCGATGCCAAAACTGATCTTTGACCATTCAGCAATGATCGACCGGGCATTGAAAAAACTACAAATCAGGGCCAGAACACAACCCATCGGATTCGAATTATTGCCTGACAAATTCACTATTCCACAGTTACAAGGCTTGTACGAAGCCATTTACAATAAAACACTCGACAAACGCAATTTCAGGCGGAAACTTCTGTCGATGGATCTGTTGGAAAAACAGGAAGAAAAAGAAAAAGAATCATCGCGCAAAGGAGCCTGGTATTATCGTTTCGACCAAAAAAAATACGAAGATTTACTGAACAGAGGGTTTAACTTCGAATTATAAATTAGTCACTATTGCTCCTGATCAAATCCGAATTACCACTAATTCAAATATTCCATACTGAAAAGCCGGAGATTATTTAATCTAAACATTCAACTGTATGCCATTATGCAGAACCAGCCATCCCAGGGAATTTAAGATTCGACAATTTAATAACCTGAGTTCGATATATTAGTTCCTGGAAATCAAACACATAGAAAGATTTAATTCAATATTGCCCCCTATATTCCCTAAACTTGGGACTTTGCATCCTGCAAGTTCTGAAAAAAACACTCTTTAAAGAACAAAAAATAAGAACTTCAGCATCCGAAACACCCTTCCCTCATTGGGGAAGGGCTGGGGCTGGGGCGATTATACAAATTTCATATAACCAATTTTATATCGAACTCAGGTTAATAGACATTCCGGGAAAAGGTTTTTATAACATTCATAATTGGTATAAGTTTTATACTTTTTTACCTCTTTGTCCACTACAAATATTCATTTGTCCCTATTGAATACACATAAGTCTTTTAAATTTGTCTACTAACACCTTTGAACATTCTTAACCCACATTGCAGCTCAAAACCTTCATTTCAGTTAATTTTCGACTAAAAGTGACTTTTTTCAGGTCATATTGATGGCATTGAATTCTCAACCAACTGATAATCAAGTATTGAATTTTTATGGATTTGCAAAAGTG
>DASRMB010000004.1:0-143068 GCA_035648135.1 Prolixibacteraceae bacterium | reverse complement strand
GGCTTTAACCGTTCCATCTTTTTGTGCCGTAAGAAGACCAGAAGCACTGATTGCCGCCTGTCCGGTTGTATTGACTACGGACCAGACAACCGATTTGTTTGTAGCATCATCGGGCAGAGCCGTAGCTGAAAGCTGAAGTGTCCCATTATCGATATTAATAGAAGTACCTCCGCTCAGAGTAATACTTTCGACTGGAATCACCTGGTTGGTAATGGTGATTGTCAGTTCACCTATCACCCCTGATCCGTCGTTGGCTGAAGCGATAACTTTAACCGTTCCATCTTTTTGTGCCGTAAGAAGACCAGAAGCGCTTATTGCAGCTATCCCTGTTTCGTTGACTACGGACCAGACAATCGATTTGTTTGTAGCATCATCGGGCAGAACAGTAGCTGAAAGCTGAAGCGTCCCATTATCTGTATTAATAGAAGTACCTCCGCTCAGGGAAATACTTTCGACGGGAATCACAATATCAGTATTCACAATCCAGCCCCTGCTTTCCAGATTTGTTTTGGAAACTAGACGAATATTTGTAGGAGGTTGATTGTATCTAAGGTCAATAGTTCCATTCGTAGTTCCATATTCATCAACTTGCTTTAAAATTTGATCAATTGCTTCAGAGTTAAGCATATTATGACTTAAATCTAACTTCTTAATTTGAATACATCCTGAAATATCAACCGTTGTAAGTTCATTGTACCGCAAATCAACAATGCCACCTGCATTAACGTTTAATAAAGATCCTCTAAAATCAATAGATGAAAAATGATTGTTGTAAGCATTTATGCTTACAGTTCTCGTAGGGTTTGTTTTTAGGATAATTAAGTCTCCTTGCTGATTTGAATTCCAAATCCATAATTCAGCAATTTTAGGAAATGGGCTTAGATCATTAATTAAATGTTGATTAGTTATTTGGGGGTTATCTCTTAAACAAAGATGCCAGGCATTGTCTGACTGATTTGGAAAAGTTAATGTACTGTAATTATTTACTGCCCCCCTGAGGTCCTCTAAAGAACTACAGTCTGATAGATCAAGGCTAAGGAGGTTATTGTCCTCAAAACATGCTCGTCGTAGTTTAGGTGTATTGAGTAAATTGACATTTTGGAGAGAACGGGTAAGGTAACATTCAATAGTTTCAATGTTAATAAAGTTACTGAAATCCAAATTAGTAAAATTGTTGTATGAAGAGCACCATTCTTTAAGATATGGAGCAACCAGGTGCAAGTTTTCTACCAAAGATATCTTTTGATTCGCAACGAATTCAATACTGCTTGTGCCTCCATCTCCGGCATCATATCCGATATTAATGCGTCGAAGTGCACTCCATGGTGTAACTTTTAATCTGTTTGTTCTTAATTGAGCTATTCCATAATCTTTTGTTGGAGTTAAAGAATTGCTTGTTGTATTATCTTCCCATGTCCAGGTTACTTCAGCATCAGCTTGTAATACTATGACAGGAGAAAACGTACTTCCATTGGAATAGAAAATAATCTCATTAGGATAATCTGATAAATTTTCCTGACTTCTATTTGTTTCAGTAATTTGATTTGAATAACAAACCTGAATTGAAAAACTAAAAAATAGGCTTAAAGCCAAAATGAAAATGCCCGAATTCTTCATAGTTGGTTCTAATTGATGTTTTATTAATTTGATGTTGTTAATATCCTTAAAATCTACGTTTTAAGTTTCGATAGGAGTAATGTATTAGTTTTAAATCACTCTGATAATTATTTAAAGAATAATCTTTTTTGTATATAATCTCTTTTTATTTCTTATAGTTATAAGATATAATCTTCCTTGTATTTGATTGGGAGTCCACTCTGTTTTATTATTATAAATCCTTTGTTCCAATAATCTTTGACCAAATATGTTGCTAATTGATAAAAAAACTCCATCAGAAGGTATTGTATCAATATTTATTAGAATTGTGCCATTTGATGGATTTATGTATACTGAAACATAATTAAGTTCGTCCAAAGCAGTTCCCAGATCAGTGTTCACAATCCAGCCGCTGTTTTCCAGATTTGCTTTGGAAACTAAACCAATATTTGTTGGAGGTTGATTGTATCTAAGGTCAATAGTTCCATTCGTAGTTCCGTATTCATCAACTTGCTTTAAAATTTGATCAATTGCTTCAGAGTTAAGCATATTATGACTTAAATCTAACTTCTTAATTTGAATACATCCTGAAATATCAACCGTTGTAAGTTCATTGTATCGCAAATTAACACTACCACCTGCATTAACGTTTAATAAAGATCCTCTAAAATCAATAGATGAAAAATGATTGTTGTAAGCAGATATGCTTACTGTTCTCGTTGGGTTTGTTTGCGGAATAATTAAATTTCCTTGCTGATTCGTATTCCAAATCCATAATTCAGCAATTTTAGGAAATGGGCTTATATCATTAATTAAATGTTGATTAGTTATTTGCGGGTTATCTCTTAAACAAAGATGCCAGGCATTGTCTGACTGATTTGGAAAAGTTAATGTACTGTAATTATTTACTGCCCCCCTGAGGTCCTCTAAAGAACTACAGTCTGATAGATCAAGGCTAAGTAGGTTATTGTCCTCAAAACATGCTCGTCGTAGTTTAGGTGTATTGAGTAAATTGACATTTTGGAGAGAACGGGAAAGGTAACATTCAATAGTTTCGATGTTAATAAAGTTGCTTAAATCAAGAGAAATAAGGTCGTTGTATGAAGAGCACCATTCTTTTAAATAAGGTGCAACCAGATTTAAATTTTCAACTAATGATATATGTTGGTCATTAACAAACTCAATCGTATTGGTTCCCCCATCACCCGCATCGTATCCTATATTAATGCGTCGAAGTGCACTCCATGGTGTGACTTTTAATCTGTTTTGTCGTAATTGGGCCGAACCATAATCTTTCGTTGGAGTGAGTGAAGTACTTGTTGTATTATCAGCCCAAGTCCAGATAACCTCTGCATCAGCTTGCAGGACTATAACAGGAGCAAAAGTACTACCGTTGGAATAAAAAATTATTTCATCCGGAACATCCAAAAAAAATTCCTGATTTTTACTTTTTTTAGTATTTAGGTTTGAATAGCAATCCAAAATTGAAAAACTAAAAAAAAGGCTTAAAGCCAAAATGAAAATGCTTGAATTATTCATCATTGGTTTTTGTTGATATTTTATCAATTTGATGTTTTGATATCCTTAAAATCTAAGTTTTAAGTTATAGTAAGAGTGATGTTTAGCTCTGACCCAAGTGGGGATTTTGTTCGTGAATATTTCTTTGAATTATCACTTTCCCTCTGAAGGGTTCCTTTTAAATTTCTTTATATAATTAAATTTCTGATGGCCAATTCCATTTCGTCCGAAAAGAGATTACAAACTTTGTTCAGCTTCATCCCTCGGACGATTTTCATCAGCTGTTTATTCTTTCTATAAATATTTTGCTCCGCGGGGCTGGTCTGGTTTCTAACAAAACAGGAAATAGTGCCATCTGCACGAAAACTACATCGATGTCAGGCAAGTATTTGTAAGTCAACCATTATCTGTAATACTCAGAGTTCCGTAGGCACAAAATATAGGTATAAGATTATAATTTCTCAATCTATTTCGTCCCAGCTGTGACGAAACCTCGCATTTTAATTAATTTTCTTCCCACATAAAATACCGGATTGAGAAACAAAATTAAAACAGACATTTATGCAATTGGATATAATAATTATCATACGAAGTCAGGGATAATTCACTGCAAGTATTGACGATTTAGAAAGTGCGTATTTAATAGTTGCAAAATTACTTAATTCTTTAATCCATTAATAATTCTATAATTTTTCAATCCATCAATATTTGATCTTATTGGGTCTTGTATAAACATCTTGTTCAACAATTGAGTAGAAAGTATGCCTACTAATGCCATTTGGTCAGTTTCTGAAATCGATCCTGATTGCTCAATTTTATAAAGCAAAGTTTTCACTCTTTCAGGATGGAAAATTCCCGTTGCCTTAATTGATTCCTCAGATAGTATATCATAAATATAATGGGATGACTTAAGTCCGAACATACTACTTGTAATTGGTGCCCGATAGGCTTGTTTGTGCCTGTTCGAAATGGATGATGGGATTTTACCCATACTGAGTTTCTTAAGAATGAATTTTTCGTTTAAAGAATTTAATTTGAAATTATCTGGCAAATTGTTGCAGTATTCGATTAGCCGATAATCTAAAAAGGGATAGCGTCCTTCTACTGAATTTCCCATAGCCATTCGATCTCCCTGTGAGGATAATAAATATCCTGACATAAAAATTGTTGCTTCAAGATATTGAGATTTCGAAAGGTCGCTCCAATTTTTGAATTCATCAGGAAGAGATTTATAAATCTCATTTAGTGGATCGTTCCCATTTAGTGAATGGGTTAGATCTTCTGAAAAAAAAGATTTCAGTCTGGAAGTATTTTGCCAGCGTAACAAATGAGAGTACAATGGATTTTCAGTTTCATTTAACTTATACCCAAAGAACATTTTTAATGCCAGATCGGAAGAATCCTTTACAAGAGGAATATATGGGTAAAGTTTTGTCAACAATTTGGGACGAGCTGTTGAATTTGGTTCCTTTGCCCAAAATCTTCTAATTTTTGCTTCTTTGAAAATGTTGTATCCACCCAAAAATTCATCTGCACCTTCTCCGGTAATCACAACTTTTATATTACTTTCCCGTACTTTTTTTGATAATAAAAACATTGGGGTAGGAGAGGTCCGTAAAATTGGAAATTCAGTGTGCCAGATTGTTTCAGCAAAACTTTCAGCTAAATCTTCTGAAGTACATGAAAATGCGGTGTGATTAGTCCCGAAGTATTTTGCAGCTTCCAGTTGATAAGCTGTTTCATCATAATCCTTATCGGCAAAACCAATTGAAAATGTATTTAAGATTTCAGGATTTATATCATTTATATATGAAGTAGTAACACTTGAATCCAATCCGCCACTTAAATATGCACCAACCTGAACGTCAGCTCTTAATCTAATCTTAACCGCATCGTAAAGTATGGCATCGAGTTCTTCAATTGCATCAGTAATGTTATTATTGTGATTCTTTTTACCTGATGCAAAATTCATGCTCCAGTATTTTTTTATTCGAATTCCCTCTGAATTCACATGCATGTAGTGACCTGGCTGTAATTCAAGAATATTTTTAAATGGAGTCCTGGGAGTTAAAGTGGTCCAAAAGGTGAAAATCTGAGATAGACTCTCCCTATCCAGAGATCGTTCAATCTGGTCGAGATAGAAAAGTCCTTTTATTTCAGAACAAAAGGCAAATGCACCGTTTTCTGACCAATAAAAAAGTGGTCGGATACCAACCCGATCGCGTGCCAGGAACATCTCTTTTTTTAGTTTATCCCAAATACAAAAAGCAAACTGTCCATTAAATTGATTAAGGCAATCTGCTCCATAAGTTGCATACATCTGTATTACAACTTCTGTGTCGCTATTTGTTCTAAATCGGACACCTTTTTTCTCCAGAAGTGATCTTAATTCAAGATAATTGAATATTTCACCATTATATACAATCCAATATCTTCCGGTAATATCCGACATTGGTTGCTGGCCAGAGGAAAGATCTATAATACTTAACCGAACACTGCCGATTCCAATATTCTGATCGAGATATGCCCCACTTTCATCTGGACCCCGATGCTTGATCATCGAGAGCATTCCCTTTATGTTCTTTTCAGTTGAAGGCTCTTTAGAGGAGTGATAATTATATAATCCTGCGATTCCACACATAGAAATTATTCTTATTTTAGAGGACTTTTAATATTTTGAACTATATAGTCTGAGTTTTTGATTCAATATTTTCACTTTTCCGACAAACGGCAATTACCCTAATATTTCCTGAAGTATCACTTGCCGATCTGATTAACGGCCAAAAACCCGATTTTTCGCATAATTGAATAATAAAAGGACCTTGTCCTAGGCCAACTTCAAAAACCAACCATCCATTTTCGGTTAAAAATTTAGGCGCTTCTATAATCAGTTTTTGAATGACTTTTAATCCAATCATACCTCCATCAAATGCCATGGCAGGTTCGTTGTTAGCTATTTCAGTATTCATTTTTGTTACCTTAGATGTTGAAATGTAAGGTGGATTACAAACAATCAGGTCGGTTTTTCCCCAATATTCTTCCGTTTCAAAATTCTCGAATAAATCACTTTGAACGACTTTTACTCTTTTTGTTAAGTTTAAAAAGGAGATATTTTCTTTGGTCAGATCAACTGCTTCTGTTGATAAATCGGATGAATTTACAATGACTTTAGGTTGATGGCTGGCAAGAACTAATCCTAAATTTCCCGAACCGCAACAGACATCCAGAACATTTATATTTGAGTTGTTTTCTACTAGTTTATTACAAATCTCAAGAGCCGTTTCTCCGAGTATTTCAGTTTCTTTTCTTGGTATCAAAGCTCTGCTGTCACAAATCAATTCGATTCCCATGAAATTTTGCCGGCCAGTCAAATGAGCCAGAGGAACTCCTGATAATCTGCTTTGTACTAGTTCTTTTAAAACTATCAGTTGTGATGGCGATAATTGTGGCAGGTCCAGATTTTCTGCAACAATTGGTGAAACCTTGTTCCCGGCAGCAGTTTGCCACAATGCACAGAGTGTATTAAAGGCATTTTCTTCACTTTTATCTGGAAGGATATTTAATCCAGCCGTCATTGTTGTGAGAAATTCCTTCACTAAAATGTCATTTCCCATACAATTTGCTCTCCTATCTATTTGTTATTTCTCCAATGATATGGACATTTTATCTATTTCGATGGTTGTTTTTGAATACGTAAGTTTTTTAATTATTTTCCCATCCTTAAATTGCAATATATCAACACCTCTTCTTATTTCATTTTTGCCCTTAAATGATTGAATCAATGATGGCCATTCGAGTCGCCATATAAAGGTCATTTTTTGTTCCTTTTCGTCAAAAAACACTTTTTCTTCTGTGAACGTAAAGTTTCCATGATTTAGAAACCAAGGAATCCATGATCTTTGAAGATTTCTTTTCCCAACAATCTTAACACCTGTCCAGTTTTCAAAAACAATATCGTCATGGATTAATTTCATGACTTCTTCAAGATTGTGTTCATTCCATGCCTGGAGCCATTCATTAAAATGAATTATTATTTCAGCTTCTGAAACATTCATTTTTAAATTTTCACTTGAGTTTTATTGATAACACGAGTTTTCCTTGAATTAAATTTTTTATTCAAGATCAAGACATTATTTTGCTATTAATCGCTTTTCCTGTTACAATATGATTGTTTTGTTTTCAGCGTATAATTGTCCTTTTAATTCTTTCTTATCTATTTTTCCATTCGTGCTTTTGGGCATCTCAGGAAGAAAAAGGATTCTTTGCGGTACCATGAAAGGTTCTAATTGAGACATACATTCGCGTTGTATTTCTTTTTCACTCATTTCTAAATTTCCATATGTTGTCACAAATGCAATTATTGATTCACCAAGTATAACATCAGGAATTCCAACAACAGCGACTTCATTGACTCCTTTAATTTTATAGATCGCATTTTCAACTTCGATTGGACTTACTTTTTCCCCTCTGGTTTTAATGATATCATCATTTCTTCCCATAAAATATAAGAATCCTTCGTCATCCATTTTAAACAGATCATGAGCGCACAAGATTCTTTCGCCAGGAATTAAACCTGGTTTCAACATTTCTTTGCTTAATTCTTCTTTATTCCAGTATCCGGCCATAATATGAGGTCCGCGAATATGTAAAATTCCTATTTCCCCAGGTTCTACTAATTTGCCTTCCGGAGATAAAAGAAATACTTCGGTGCCTGGGATAGCTTTGCCGACTGAATTGGGCTTCAGATGATTTAACTCAGGCTCTAAATAGCAGACCCTTTTGCATTCAGTTAAACCATACATTTTAAAAATAAGTGCATTGGGGAAGATAAGTTTAAGATCGGCAACAAACTCTTCAGGAAGAGCCGCTGCGGTATTGGTGATCTTTTCAATGCAATCGAATGTGATTCCTGTTTTTTTGTGGATTGCAATCATCATGGCATAAATGGATGGAACACCTGGAAAAACAGTGGGTTTTAAAAGTTTAATCTGTTTGAAAATTGTAGGCAGGAAATTGCATGAATGTTCGATTATAAGAGTTCCACCTATAGTAATAGACATTATTAGCTGATAAAGACCATAATCGAAGGCTAAAGGCAAAACAAGCATTATTCGTTCTTCTTCAGTCAAACGTAGATATTCAAGGAGACTCCATGAGGTAAAGACCATTGATTGATGTGTCATCATTACACCTTTTGGAAACCCGGTACTTCCTGAAGTATAGATTAATGCTGCCAAATCCTGAGGAATGATTTTGGGAAGAACCAAGCTCATGTTTTTAATACTAATGATCTCCTCAAAATCGCTGTAACGAGTGCCATTATACTTAATCAAATGGTTCGCACCCGAAATAATAACTTCGTGAATATTCTTTAATCCAATCAAAGCCAGTGAAAGTTCATTAATCAGAGAATTTTCGGAAATAATTATTTTTGCATTACAATCATTAAGGATGTAATGCATTTTTTGTGCTTTTATTTGTGGATTTATAACAAGAAATACACCTCCAGCAAGGGTTATTCCATAAATTGAAACTATGCTTTCCCATGAATTATTCAAGACGATAGCAACCCGATCGCCCTTTTTTATCCCTTCATTAACCAGATGAAAAGCAAAGTTTTCTGCGGATTCTTTGAGATAATTGTATGAATATTCTTCCCCTTTATAAATTGCAGCAATTTTTGAAGGATTATTTCTGCAAGAAAATTCCAATGCTTCTCCCAATAAACGTTGTGGTCTCAATGTAACAGATTTGCTTTTTATCATTTGTTATGCGTTCATGAATTTTTAGAATTGCATTATGATGATAATATGATCATATTAATGGATTAATTAAACTGATTGATTTGTACTCGGCTGGAGCTTTCGGGTTACGAATTTAGCAATTGCATTAACTGATTCGAAGTTGGCTTCCAGAAGTTCATTGTCAACAGCCGTGATTGAAAATGTATTTTCAATAAAACTAATAATCGATATAAACCCCATGGAATCCATAATGCCTTGTGCGAAAATTAGTGTGTCGTTATTGACAAGGTCATCTTTGACGTATGAAGTTTTAATAATGAATTGCCTGATTTGTTCTTTTATTTGAATATCCTCTTTCATGATTGTTTATTTTTATTAATGTTTATACTGATTTTATCTTTTTACCTGTTGTACTTAGTTCCATAGAATCTTTAAATACTATTTTAGACGGAATTTTGTATGAAGATAGTTTTAAACTACAAACCCCCCTGATATATTCAGCTGTAATATGAATATTTATTTTATCAGTAATGATTGTTGCCATAATTCCTTCTCCCAAAAACTCATCCTGAATTGCCTCAACTGAACAGTCGATTACTTCAGGTATCATGTTAATGATTTCTTCTATTTCCTTTGGGCTAACTCTTTTGCCTCCAACTTTTATAATCTCTTTTTTCCTGGCTGTTAAATAGATAAAACCCTCATGGTCAACAGTTCCCAGATCACCTGTATATAGCCAGCCATTACGAATTGTGTTTTTTGTTTCATCCGGGTCATCAAAATAACCTGCCATTATATTTTGGCCCCTGGCTATAATCTCACCGGTAGTTCCAACTTTTACATTTTGACCTTCTTCATCAACAACCATTAATTCCACGTCCGGAATTCCTTTCCCGATTGACCCTTGTTTATCCTTCAGCATGTGTGGTGGAAGATAGGATAATCTGGCGGTCGCTTCAGTTTGTCCATACATGACATAAAAATTAACATCTGGAAAATTAGACGTAAACTCATCAATAAATACGTTAGAAAGTTTACCTCCAGCTTGAGTGACATACCTTAAGGTTGGAAATTTAGTGCTTCTAAATAATTCGGTTTTTCGCAATAAGATTTGAAAATGACTTGGAACTCCTGCAAAACCAGTACATTTAAATTTGTTTATATTATGAATAGTTGAAGCCAGGAATATAAAATTATTATTTAAAACCAATTGCCCTCCAATCCGAATATGAGTATGGAGAAGCGACAAACCATAACAATAGAAGAATGGTAGTACAACTTGAATGATATCATACTCACTAATTTTTAAATATTGAATGATAGAATTGGTATTTGATATAATGTTGTTGTGACTTAGCATGACACCCTTGGGTGTTGATGTAGATCCTGATGTGAAAATAATCTCTGCAATTTGATTCTCATCGAAATCATTTTCCAGTTTATCTTCAAGCTTCTCATCTGCAAAAAGTGATTGATAATTTAATTCGGAATAATTATCTATTGTTATATCGAATCTTTTTAAAACAATTTGGGAAATAAATCCTAAATCGCATTTTGTTTTTTTCTGAATGAAGTCGAAATTGCTTTGTTCGATAGCAGGATTCAGAGGAACACAAATATTTCCTGATTTAATAATTCCCAGATACGCTACAATGAAAAATACACTGTTATTCGCAATTAAAATAATATTTTTCCCAGTACCAGTGTTTTTCTGTAAATAGCTTGCCAACTTATACGAGTTTTCATACACTAAACGATATGAGATGGTCTCAAACGTACCTAGAATTAAGTCTTTTTGTAGTTCATATGTATCTTTAAATAAGAAATCTATGCAATTCATGGCGTTAGTATTTGATTGGACCCATTCTAAGATATTCCGTGGTCTTTTGTTTACGTATTAAGTTTTTATAAATCATTTCGATCTCTTCGGTTGATTTACCCATTGCACGTCCAACCTCCTCTGTAGGTACTTTATTTTCCATTCCATACCACAATAAATCCATCTCCTGATAAGGGAATTGAAAGAAAAATTCTTCCTGTGTTTGTTCTGCAGAGTAAGTATCAGAAGTTGGCGTTCTTTTGATGATTTCATCCGGAACTCCTAGATATTCAGCTAATTGATATACCTGAGATTTATACAAATGGGCAATTGGCATAATATCGGCACCTCCATCACCATATTTTACGAAAAAACCTTGTTCGACTTCATGTTTATTTGGAGTTCCGATCATAGCGTAATGCAACCGTTCTGCATGGTAATATAACATGGACATCCGGCATCTTTGTTTAAAATTGGAGGCCGCAACGATTTGTAAATATTCCTTAACCGGTAATTTCTTGCTTTGTTCTTCTCCTGCTTTGTTTACAATAGTAAGGGAAAATACAGGTGGAAGAAATTGATTCAATCCACTTTGGTTAATACCAATTTTCATTTTATAATCGGTAGGATTATATTCCGGAAAAACAGAATGGACAGCTTCATCTCTTCTACGGTAGCAGCTAAATCCATTCAAAGCATCGGTAATATTCTCTTCCAGGGTTTTAACATTAAATCTACTTGCAAGTTTTAATGCAAATTCTTTGCTATCTGAACTCGAATCCTTTTCAGGTAACAGAATCCCTAATACATTGTCTGCTCCGAGTGCTTTTACTGCTAATGCAAGAGTTACAGAAGAGTCAATGCCTCCGCTAATTCCGATAACTGCTCCTTTTCGTTTCAATACTGCGAGAATATCTTCCTTTAATTCCCCGGTAATCCGGTTGACTTCTGCTTCTATATTTTTAAATAGAAGAATGTCTTTTGAAAATGGTTTGTTGTTTTGTGAATTCATTGTATGATTTTTTATGATTCAACATTCAGAGATTGGTTCAATTTCTATGGAATTAGTGATTTTGCATTTTTAATTCACATGGTTACCGTCTTCGACGAATTTCACTCTGTGCTGGTGCATGTCGTCTTTTCAGGACTATATGGGCAAGACTGGTCTGGAGCCGCGAGGGATGATGACGAAGTCCATAAAATACATTTTATGATGCTATGGACTTTGGAAACTTAATGCGTATTGAAATTATAAACTTCAGTTATTTCCTTATCACTTAATATTTTGTCAAAATAGTATGTATCATCTATTTTTCCAATCCAAGGCCATCTACCTGATCCATCATAATCTCCAATAAACAGATCATGATTCCAATTTATTAACCATTTATGAATGTTTTCATGTGGTTTGCCAAATAGTAATCCATCAATAAAAAATTGAATCTCATGAGCTTCATTATTCATGGTTACTGCAATTTGGTGCCATTCTTTTAATGGTAATTCGTACCCAGATTCAATATGTTTCACTGAATCTCCCCATGCAATTCCCATATCAATATACCTTGTTGAAGGTTTTGTGCATAACCACCAGCCATCATATGGCCAAGAGCTTTTAGCCATTATAGTAGGAACAAATCCTTCATCGTTTTCTATCCAAACCCATGTGGAAATAGTAAAAGTATTCGTATTATAACCTTTAACGTTTCCTCCAGAAACCCATTGTTTACCATTAATTTCAATTGCATTGCCAATTATTCCTTTTACAATTTTTGGAGATTCCCACATGTAATTTATATTAAATAATTTATTTAATATTTTACTGAAATATAACGAAGTGATAGAACTTTCAATTTTTCCAGGATTCTCATTTCCACTTCTGTCGCTTACCGCAAGATTGTTGAGATTTTCAAATTCCCAATGTGAGATTAATCCATTATTTTTGCTATGGTCAGTTGCTGTATTGTATGTGGTCGTTGGGGGATTGTTTTGCCAATATTTTGTAAATAGTTTTGTTCCATAAGCTATCATACAAGTCAGCAGAAATAATAACACTGTTAAAGTAATTAATAAGAATTTAATGCTTGGTTTTATCTTCATAAGTATTTAGTGTTTTCACACATTTATTAATCCTGTGTGTGTTATGGTTTTATCAAATTCTGGTTCCGAGAATTGTCTGATTATACATTTTTGCAAATGAATTTCTTTTTGTTGTTTCAATCAATTTTGATTTAATGATTTAATATATTGATCAGCAGGGGTTTGTTGGCTCTTCTTTTTTGTCCAGATTAATCGGGTTATACTATCTGTTATAAAATCCTTTTGATGAAAATAATCTTTAAAGTTTTCTTCTTTTATATTTATGTCGTTAATTGTTGAATAATTATATGTTTTGCCAAGTAAACTGATCTCCGAAATAAATTTCTCATTGACTTCAGTCAGGTTGTTGTCAGATAGATAGGTGTAATAATTTTCATGAAGTGGAAGAAACAGAAATTCAAGTGAAATTTTATTTTCTTCGCAATAACTTACTATTTTATTTAATTCATTAAATTTTGAATCCGAAAACTTATACTTTTTAAACATTCCTTGTAGAAATCGATTGAATAATTTTTCATTTTCAGCTGTAATTGGGAATGCATAAATGCTTTTCTCTTGATCGTATTTCTTTGTTAGCACATATTTTAGATTAGCGTAAGAATCATTTAATGAAGATGAATTAAGCAGATACAAGTATGGTTTATCCATATATTTTTGGATTGTAGGAAACATATCCTCTCCACCCAAATTCCAATTCGGAAATGATAATTGAAAAATTACCTTACTAAGTTTAATTTGCTTTGCTGCAAACCAGAAAATGCTGAACTTTGTTTCCATATTAGCTCCAGGAACGCTAAAATTATAGAATTTACTTCCGGTAAGTTCGCTCATCAATGCTTCTTTAATACCAAACGACTGAGAATCACCAATAATAATATTCGTGCATGGTTTTCTTCTGAATTCTGGTGCTTTCCAATTTAATGTTCCAAGAGGCTGTGATGAAGCGGAACGACTTATCATTATAAGTTTGGTGTCCCTGTCTACAATACTGAAAATATTGAAAATATTAACCGGATCAATCATGACTATGAAAAGCCAACAAATGATAATTGGGGAAGAGAATATCAATGCTTTAGCTAGAAATTTTTTTAATTGCATTTAATTGCTATTTGTTATTATGAATTATGTTTCTCAGACTAAAAGTTTTTATAAACAAAGGATGATACTTCTACATTATTGTAATAAATAAGCAGGATCATGACATAATAAATACTCCAACGAATTAATCTGGGTTTTTCAAGGAATAGCTTTTGAAGTTTTTCACCTTTTTCATTTATTATTTCAATAGTAAAAAGTACTATAAACCAGAAAATAGCATTTAGAAATTTGTTTCTATCTTCAAGTAGTTCAAAACCAGACGTTTTAAATTTAATATTTTCGAATAAGTGAGTTGTAAAATAAAATGCGTCTGAGAGCGATTTGGAAAAAAAGAATACCAATGAAAGACTCATAAAAGTAAAGACCAATATTCTTGAAGCGATATTTGTAACCCATATTGGAAAGTTGGATGCAAACTTTAAACGATGTCTTTTTGTGAAAAATTCGTAACTAATGGCTAAAGCTTGAAGCAAACCAAGTACTACAAAAGTCCAATTTGCACCATGCCAGATACCAATAATTGTAAAAGTTATAAATATTCCAAGGACTGCAGCGGTTGAGCCTAATTTTCTGTATTTGATGATAAATGGAAGATAGATAAATTCATTACACCAGGAGGATAAGGAAATGTGCCATCTTTTCCAAAATTCAGTTATGCTTCTGGCCAAGAATGGTCGTTTGAAGTTATCCATAATATCTATTCCAAGAAGCTTTGCCGAACCTAAGGCAATATCTGTATAACCAGAGAAGTCGGTATAAATATAGATTAACTGAATAAAAAGTACGAAAACAAGTGGAGTTCCAGAATATTCATGAACATTTGAATAAACCAAATTAACCGGATAATATAGATTCTCTGCAATCACCAGTTTTTTGAAAACTCCCAATAAAATAAGTCTTAACCCGCCTGAAACAGCATCCTGATTAATACTACTCAAATTACTGATTTGCGGTAAAAAATGATTTGAACGTTCTACTGGCCCGGAAAGAAATTTTGGGAAAAACAGGAGGAAACAGGAGAATTTGATGACATTCTTTTCAGGAGTTTCGAATCCCCGGTTGATTCGAAACAAATATCCAATCGATTGAAAGGTATAATAGGATATTCCGACAGGTAGAATCAGGTTAATCGCATGAATCTTTGATGTTTGAAATAGTTCAAGGAATGAGTTTATATTTTCGAAGATAAAATTAATGTATTTAAAAAACACAAGTATTCCAACATTTAGGCTGAGAAAAAACCAGAATATAACCTTTCTCGAATTTATATTCTCTTTTTTTTTGTAAAGAAGAAGTCCACCGAAGTAGTTCAGCCCCACGTACAATATTGAAAATAATAAGACATTTATCGATATTAAAGTAATAAAAATGATACTGGAAAAAAATATGACCCAGTATTTAGATTTGTTATTTACAGTGTAATAAGCAATAAAAGTAATGCTTAAAAATAATAAATAGTTGAACGAAAGAAATGTCATTTTGTGATGCTTTAATTTTTTGCCAACTCGTTTTTCGTGCTCTTATTTTCCTCGAAAATGAAAAGAAAATATAAATGTTTTGTATCCCAGTTTATTTTGAAATTGTCGCACAACTGTGCGGATTAAATACGCACAAAATGCCTAACTATTTGTCTGAATAATTAGTATTTGAAAAAAACAAATATTTTAACCTGAACTATGTGGTTTAAATACAGGGTTTTGGTTCTTTTTATGCTGCGTTTTTTCAACGTTTTTAAATCTTTGGAATACCATTTGAAATTATTACCCAGTTAAATGATACAGTTCTTTATTTACTGAATGTATTCAACAGATTAGTGTTTTTTATTACTAATCCAATGAATAGATAAGGTGGAGATGAATGTACGAGGGAGAAGATTCTATTCAGTAATTTTTTAAAATGAGAGCAATGAAAAGTATTTACAAAAGATTTACAAAAAGAACACTACTTATTATTTTGATTGTCCATATTTCGATGTTGAGTTTTGCAAAAACATACTACGTTAGTAATGCTGGGAATGATTCTAATTCTGGAATTACCAAATTACTCCCATGGAAGACATTCACGCATGTTAATGACCGTAATTTTATAGCAGGAGATTCTATTTTGCTCAAACGTGGTTATACCTTTTTTGGTACAATGTTACCTATGAATGATTCAAGAGGTGTATCTGGAAATCCAGTTGTTTTTAGTTCTTATGGAGTTGGCAACACTCCTATTATAACAGGGTTTACCTCAATAACTGAAGGATGGACAAATGAGGGTGGCGGTATTTATTCAAAATCTGTTACTTGTCAGAGTAACCCAAATATAATTACAATTAATGGTAAACAGTATGCAATGGGAAGATTCCCTAATGCAAGTACTACTCTAACAAATTATACGGCTTCAAATTATTTATCAGTTGACTCTCATGTTTCAAATATATCAATTACCGATGCAGACTTAAATAGTTCTGTGACTAACTGGACAGGTGCAAAAATGGTGCTGCGTGGCGGTTATGTTCTTGACAGATGCACAATTACTGGTCACTCAGGTACTACCATAACCTATACTAATCATGGTAGTCGTCAAAATGCTGTCAATGGATATTATTATTTTATTGAAGATGATTTGCGAACATTGGATCAGTTTGGTGAATGGTATTATGATGGCACTAAATTATATGTTTATTTTGGAGGTACAACTCCAACAAATTATACAATTAAAGTTCCTTCACTAGATAGACTTTTTGATATTGCTTCTCATTATTCAAGTTATATAACTGTTCAGAATCTATCTTTTACTGGGGCAAATGTTGAAATCATTCGGGTTAATAGTGACCCGTATGTGACGGTAGATAATTGCACTTTAGATTTTTCTGGAGGTAGTGGTATTTATTTTTCATCAAATTACGGAGTTGTTAATAATTGTTCTTTAAATCATATTTCCAGAACTGCAATTTGGTGTGTAAACGGTACAAACAATACTATCACACGAAACACAATTAAGAATACTGGATTACTCGAAGGTTCTGTCGATGAAGGTTCATATTCAATTCCAATCATGACAATGTATGATGATTATTTAATTCAATACAATAGAATTGATTCATGTGCAAAAGGTGGAATATTGTTTAGCGGAAACAGAACACAGGTAAAAAATAATTTTGTAAGTAATACTCATTTTACAATGAGTGATGGCGGTGCTATTAATACGGGTGGATTAGTTGGTATTGATCCGTCACTACAACAAGTCGGAAAAGTGATACAGGATAATATTTGTATTGGTGGTTGGGGTAAATCTCCAATTACAGGACACGCACCTGATTTTGCAATAGGTATTTATTGTGATGAAGAATCACATGATGTTTTAGTAAAGGGAAATACTGTTGCTAATTATTCAAATGGTGGAATTGCACTTTTTTTATCGAAAGCAAGTTCAATATCAATCCAAAATAACACTTTTTATAATAATAAAGTTGGAATTAATTTATCAGAGACAAGTGCAACACATATGACAATTGATAATGCAATTACTGGAAATATTGTTTTAGCAAAAAGTTCTGATCAGTTAATAATGCAAACATATTCTAGGTATAATACGATTATTCCTTTTGGCACATCAGATAATAATTATTTTACACGGCCAATTGATGATAATAATATTGTTTTAAAACAAGATGCAGTTAATGACGGTGGAGCATTTAAGAATATGACATTAGCACAGTGGAATGATTATTCTTCTCAAGACGCCAATACTCAAAAATCTCCTGTAACTATTACCAATGAAAATGATTTTCAATTTGAATATAATGCAACCCAATCTCCTATAAAAGTTTCGTTGAGCAAACCTATGATTGACGTTAAAGATATGAAATATGCCAGTTCTGTTACTATTCAACCCTATACTTCGGTGGTTTTAATGAAAGATAATAATCCAGCCACCTACTTTACTGAATATAAATCAATATGCGAAGGTGCCAATTACAATAGTTGGACTACTACTGGAACATATGAACGAACCTTAATTTCAAAATCAGGAGCAGACAGTATTGTTACTACCAATTTAATTGTTAATCCAACTTATTCAATATCCGAAGATATTATAATTAATGAAGGAGAAGAATATAATGGATGGACAACATCTGGACAATATAGTCGTACTTTTCCTTCAGTTGCTGGCTGCGATAGTACGATCATCACTAATTTAACGGTAGAATCGTTAACAACTAAACAAGCAGAAATAATCCCAACTCATTTTATACCAGTGTGGCAAGGAGAAAATGGCTTGAATCATATGAATATTCTGGTTGTTTCAGCAAGTTTGGAAGATTTACCACTTGCAGCTGATGATGAAATTGCTGTTTTTGATGGTTCAATTTGTGTGGGCTCAATGAAATTATCGGTGCCCATTAATTCATCAGATAATACTACATTTTTGACTATTTCAGCTTCACAGAACGATGGTTCAAATAATGGTTTTACTGAAAATGATACGATTATTATTAAGATTTGGGATAATCTGAACCAAAAAGAAATAGTGGCCAATGCCGTTACCTACCGGAATGAAATATCAAGCTGGATCACCAGTGGAAAATATGCAGCTGGAGCGACTTCTGTTGTTGAGCTTGTTTCCTTTGTTGAATATTCACAAACGATTGAATTAGTACAAGGCTATAATCTGATTTCAAGTTATGTGACAGCTCCAAATCCGGATGTCAGTGTTGTCACTCAGTCGCTATGCGAACAAGGTTCCCTGGTTAAGATTCAGGATGAAGCCGGTAATACCTTAGAAAACTGGGGCAGTTTTGGTGGTTGGATCAATAAGGTTGGCTCTATCGAGAATACAGAAGGTTACAAGATAAAAGTGGCTAATGATTGTGTTTTACAAATCACAGGGCGACCAATTGCCCTTCCGTTGGATATTCCCTTAAAAACAGGTTGGAACATTATATCGTTTCCACGAACTGATTTGGTTGATGCGATGAGCATTATTCAGCCTCTGATCGATCAGAATACCCTGATCAAAGTTCAGGATGAGACCGGTAATTCGATCGAGAACTGGGGCATCTTTGGTGGCTGGAAAAATGGTATTGGAAATTTCATCCCGGGTAAAGCCTATAAAGTTAAACTTAGTGCAGATGCCATACTGACGATCCAGGAACACTATACCAAGTCAGCTGTAATTCTGGCAAACAGAGATAAGACTACCTATTTTTTAAGCCGAATTGAAGGACATGGATCTGATCATATGAATATTAATTTGGTTGGATTGCAAGAATCCGGTATTTCTGTTGGAGATGAACTCGCCGCTTTTGATGGAACTATCTGTGTTGGATCACTAAAAATTACAGAAAATGATCTGATCGAAGGATCAGCCAGTTTAATTGTTTCTTTTTCAACAGACAATCAGAATAACAATGGATTTACTGAAGGTCATGTCATTGAGTTGTCTGCCTGGAGCCAGATGAGTGGTGATGAATTCATTGTTCAGACCGATGTTGTAAGCGGACAATTCAAATATTCAAAAAATTCGAGTGTTCTGGTGAAGCTGAAATCGTTAACTACTGGAATAAAGAGTTTCGAGGACAAGTTTCAAATCGATGTGTTCCCTAATCCAAGTCAGGGAAGATTTACTGTTCGATTCTCTGAAATGCCGGAAGCCGGAAGTAGAATAGATATTCTGGATCTATCCGGAAGGAAGATTGCATCGCGAATGGTCGGTGGGATGAATGAAGAGTTTAATCTGGATCATCAGCCTGCGGGAATCTACCTGGTGAAATCGATTATCGATTCAAGTGAAACTATACACAAGTTAATTGTAAATTAATAATTAGATTTGGTTCGATTCAAAGTCTCCGGTTCGTAATGATTCGGGGACTTTTTTTTTATAGAATTGTATTTGTAATTTTCAAATTCATTGTTGTCCGGTAAACGCGGAAGTTATTAATTATTTGTTTGTAACGTCTTGATAACTAATTATCACAATTTCAATTTTCAAAAGTAAGCCCCGTCCATTTCGGGGAACAGCGATTTTTGATATTCCATTTTCTTTTCTTTTATTATTTCGCGCCAACTTCCTTCGGGGTCTTCCAAAAAGCGATAGACATTGATGTAACTCATCAATTGCTGCCTTAAAGTGGACACCAAATTGGAGAACGACCAATTGCGTTTTACTTTGCTCCGCAGCAGGGTAAGCAGCAGATTGGCAAGCATGGCCGACCAAATTTGTATCTCGATGGCATTTTCATTGTCTCCCAAAAAGTATTTTAGCGGAAAGTTCTGTTTTAATTGTTTAAACAACAGTTCTATCTGCCAGCGTTTCTTATAGATCAGGGCAATTTTTTCTGCTGTCAATTCAAAGTTATTGGTAATAAACTCGAATAAACGTTTATTCTCGCTGTCCCAATAAGCTATTCGCCTTGAACGGTGCTTGAGCTCTTTTTTATCGCCAAATGAGAAGATGATCTCTTCGTCTTTCAGGACACCAGAATCAGCATCGTCCGGAATATCGAATTCTTTTCTGGCCTCATAAATGGCGTTGTCTTTCAACCTTGTCACATACCAGATAGAATTTTCCGAAAACTCCTGGTATTGGGCATAATCGACATATCCCTTGTCGAAAGTGATGATGGAGCCTGCCGGCAGATTCAGAACTTCTTTCAGAAACATATGGTCGTGCCTGGCCGCTTCGCTGTACCGAATCAGGCATGGTACGTTTTCACTGGCTTTAATGATCGTATGTGCCTTTATCCCGCCTTTCTTTTGCCTTCTTTCGGATTGCGGCCAACTCCTTTGAGAATGTCTTTAAACAGGGACATGGTCGTTGAATCCATGATATAAAGCCGCTTTAGGTCAGAATCCGTCAACCGGCTGTCCGCTAAATCTGACATATGACTCCTGTAAACACTCATGTAGATGTCGCCAAATACTTTGCTGCTACGTCTTAGGTTGGCTTCAGAAAATGTGCTGCGCCTTACCAGGTAACTTAACCCTAAATGAGAAAGCTTGTGGGCATTGGCCAATAAACCCAGAATGACTTCACGGATTGAATGATAGCCTTCGAGTGCAACGAAAAGCATTACGACAACATGATTGAATGTCGAAAATTTCTTCACATAACGCTCGGCACCATGCTTCTTCGCTATTTTTCTGACCTCACTTTTGTCAATGAACTTTATAAGCTGATTAAAGACCGGCTGTCCGCTAAAATTTATACTTTTACCCATGGTTACAATTGTTGCTTCGTAACTTGAAAGGTAACTATACCGGGTTAGTTTTTTTCGACTAGCCCGGTTCTATTTTTTTTACCGGACAACAGTGTTTCAAATTCTATTATCTATTAAAATCTTCTCATAAAAGTCTACAAGTTTTGTCGATTCATATTCCCATGATAGTTCGTTAAGAACTCTTTTATATCCGTATTGTCCCATTTGCTTTCGAATTGTCTCGTTGTCAAGCAAATAAATAATTTTTTCAGCAAAGTCTATTGTTGAGGTGTTTTTAGCATATAGTGAAGCCTCTAGAGCGGAGTATCTGCCTTCTTTTAAATCATATTGAACTATCGGTTTCCCTAAAGCCATATATTCCATGATTTTGTTCATCGTTGACAAATTATTCATTTCTGTTGGTTTATCCGGATTTGCACAAACATCAGCAGAATTTAGTACATTAAGTAATATTTGGTCGGAAACTCTTCCATAAAAGTCAACGTACGAATCCAGACCCATATCAATTGATAGCTTTTTTAGATTTTCAAGATCAGATCCACCTCCAACAATTGCAAATTGAACATCTTGTCGTCTTGTGCAAATATATTTTGCGCTTTCAAGGAGTAAATCAATACCTTCCTGTTCACCAATTACGCCAAGGTATCCGATTAAATATTTTCTCCCTTTTTTATATTCCGGTTTTGGTTCCTGAATTTTAAGACGGTCAAGTTTTGGTCCACTTCTAACAACCTGAACATCTCCCTCTTTCATAATACCGCGCTCAATGGCTATTTTTTTGTATGATTCGTTAGTTGCTATACTGGCAACTGCATAATGAAATGTTTGTTTTTCAAAATAGCACATTAGTTTATAGAAAAAATCCTTCTTATTATATTTTGCAATATATAATTCAGGATTTATATCGTGGTGGTCAAATACATACTTTACTCCTTTGTTTTTAAATAATCTGGCTGTCAGGTATATTAAATCGGGAGGATTGCACCCATGAATCACGTGAAACTGCTTCTTTTTGTAGATTTTGCGGGCGAGTTTTTGTTCATAATAAATAGCTGCTCCGTATTCCAATAAGTAGCCCAATGCTCCTCTAGCTTCCAATGGTAATGGATGCCTGTATATCTCTATTCCATCAATTACTTCAAAAGATTGTGTATATCCTTTCATTTGAGGGCAAATAATTGAAATATCTGCTCCATTTTCTTTTAAAGTTGTAGCTTCCTGCCATACTCTTCGGTCAAATGGAACTGGTAAATTTTCAACTATTATCAGAATATGTTTCCCTTTAAATTTTCCCATGCCTTAATTTATATGCTTTATTGAAAAACGGTGTCTTCACTTGATATGTATGTTGTTTCTTTGAAGTTATTTGTGGCCCAGTTTATTCCAATATAATTGGTTTTGTTTAATAATTGATCATCGAGGCGTACAAAATCAATTATCATTTTATCAGTTGATAATGCGATATCTTTAAATTCACTTTCTTTCGTATTTATAATAAGCACATCAGACTGCTCAACAATATAGGCTAAATCGCTAACCATTAGTTTTGACAGATGTGGGATTCGTGCATCAATATAATCTTTATTTGTTCCAGTTAACATTGTCATATTGATATTTTTATCGTAAATCTTAATATCTGCTCCTTTCCCAAGGAGGGCTTCAACAACGCGAACTGCAGGGCTATTTCTCAAATCATCTGTTCCCGCTTTAAAGCTCAAACCTAAGAACCCTAATTTCTTATTTGGATATCGTTGAATTAGATCAATAGCGCGTTCAATCTGGTTTTCATTTGCAAGGTTTATACTATCAACAACCGGAGTTTTAACATATAGATCATGGGCAAGTGTCTGAAATCCTTTTAAATCTTTTGGAAGACATGAACCACCGTATGCAAAGCCTGGTTTGAAATAATAGGATGAAATATTCAACTGTTTATCCTTACAGAATATATCCATTACTTTATGTGAGTCGATTCCTAATTCGGAACAAACATTTCCAACTTCATTGGCAAAGGAGATTTTAAGAGCGTGATAGGTGTTATCAACATATTTCATGATTTCGGCCACTCTTAAATCAGTAATTATTATTTCTCCTGGAAGTGTCGAATATAAGCTGGCTACTTTCTGTGAAGCAATTTCATTGTCAGATCCGATAAGTGTAAGTGGAGGATTGAAATAATCGGCTACAGCTGTTCCTTCCCGTAAAAATTCAGGATTATCAACAACAGCAAAATCCACATTTCTTAATTTCCCCGATTCAGCTGCGATAATTTCAGCTACTTTGTCGCAGGTTCCTGGCAATACGGTAGACCGAATGGCCACAATATGGAAGTCATTTTTTATACTGATGGCCTTCCCAATATTTTCTGCAACGCCAAAAATATATTTCAAATTTAAATGACCTTGCGGGGTTGATGGAGTTCCTACTGCAATAATACTCAGCTCTGATTGGAGAATTGCCTTTTGTGAATCTGTTGTGGCAGAAATCATTCCTTTGGCATGGCATTCTTTAATTATTTGGTCGATATCTTTCTCAATAATTGTTGGTTTCCCGCTATTGATCAGATCTATTTTATTCTTATTTACATCAACCCCAATTACCTGATGTCCGATTTTTGCAAGGCAGCCCAAACTGACGCAGCCAACATATCCAAGTCCAAAAATACTAATATTCATGAATTTCAATTTTTATATTTGATTGAAATGATTCGTTTGTATTCTTATTTGAGAAGAGCACTTTGGTAGGCTCTTTTTGCATAAATGATTCCGAGTACCATCCTAATAATGGATTCTCCTGTCCTTTGGCTTTCATAATTTCTGTAAAACCCTCAATTAACATTGATACCTTTATTCCTGAAGGATGTATTAATAATACTTTTTCAGATGAGATATTAGTAACCTTTATTTCAGGATGTAAATGAAACATTGTTTTAAAATTATGTTCTTTGCCATCTGTTATCAGAACCTCATCATGAATAATAATAGTATCTGAAATTTTATTGAAGGTTATTTCACGGGAATGGATGGTTGGACCATAACCGTTGTGGTTTGCTTTTACAGATTCAATATCCTTTGACTTTTTTATCGATTGTGTTTCACATTTATAATGATTAAGCCACATAGTATCGCCAGCATGATAAGCCTGATTTTGATTATCTACACAAATCGTATTATGTGCTTTTGTACTTACAAAATAGTCTCTCCATTTTTTTTCGACATGGTAGCTGTATGTGCCTGAATCTATAAAAACTGGAATTCCATTGATGTTCAAAGAAAATGACAGCGCATCTGCATGCCCATGTGCTGCAATTGCCAGATAACCTAATGGGGCAGTATCGAAGTGTAAATAGATTTCTTTATTTAGTACCTGCTTCCGGAAAATAAAATGACCTTCGTTCTCATAAAAAGTAGAATTTTGACTGATGTTTTCAGATTTAAGAATTTCATATTTTAACTTTCCTGCCGACCCAAATAATATTTCATTTTTAAGATCAAAGTCTGCAGATTTTGATTTGAATCTATTGTCATCAAATAAAATGGCCGCAGTGGTTAGCAACGATTTGAAATTATTGAAATGCTGATCAGTACTCAATAGTATCACTTTTCCATCATCTTCATCACCGTACTTTGGAAAATTGGTATTCGAATCTGTAAATTCATAAATATATTCGAAAATTGAATTTAAGGTGTTTTTATAATTTTCAGAAAATGGTTGTCCTGATTGATTTGCTACAACATAAGATAAAAGGAAAAAATCAGTAATAAATTGAATATATTCTGCAGCTTCCTCTTTGTTAACTCCGTTAGAATGCTGTCTTTCAATCTCTTTCTCTAAACCATGTTGGCAATACTTTAACCATTTTTTTGAATCCTTAAATTTCCAAAGCGATGCAGCAATGAATAAGCCACTATATTCTGAGATGAGATGGTTGTTCGCAGAGGTAAATTTGGATGGATTATTATAAGAGTAATAGCAATGCTGATAAATTGAAGGAATCCATTTTTCGTTCACGAATTCTCCAAAGGATCTATTCTTTAATCTTATTTTTTCTACATCCAGTATTATCCAACAAAAATACCAATTGATAAGCCTTATGTTAACTTCGATATTGCTATACCAATTAATGCCTGATAAATAAGGATTAGAATCTATCCATGATTCTGTAATTTCCACAAATTGTTCCAGATACTTTTCATCTTTTGTAATCTGGTAATTTATTGCAATTTGTGGAAGAAATTGAATCCGATTAATTTCCCAGACATTCTTTGCCGATAATTCGGGATCTTTTCGGATGTTTATAGATTTTGCAAACTCGATCGGAAATTTTTTTCCCGAGAAAATATCCTGATGCCAATTAATTGTATTTCTACTATAATTCCACTTTACTCCAAATATTGAAATTTCATCTGCAAATAATTCTTTGCCAGACCAATTAATTTTCAGCGGTTCGTATACCGATTTAATTTCTTTTTCAAAGGCAAACTTTTTTCCAATATCAAAATGGCTTTCATATTTCTTTTTAATAAATTGGTTTAGACGATAAGGCAATTCATTGATTGACATCGTTTTCAGCCTGTTTAAATACCATATTATCATGCAGTCAGATCGTTAAGTGAAACCTTATAACTTTTGTTTGTTTTTAGGCTTTCCACTGCCATGATGCTTGTATAGGTATTCAGTAAAATTGATTCAATTGAAACTGGTTGCTCTCCTGTTTTAACTGAATTCAATAAAACCTCCATTTCAGCTTTCTGACCTTTATCAATTAACATGAATTTTTTTGTTGATGTTTTCCCGTCTTTATGAACGGTGATGGTCTTAAAGTTGTCAAACTCAATGTTTGTTCTGTTTCCTGTAATAAATATCTTTTCCTTCGAATATGATTTTTCACCGTCAGCTAAGTAAGCAATTACGCAAGATGAACCATTTCTGAACTTTATGGTGATAAAGGAATTATCCTGAGCGGGCATTCCGCTTGCTTCGCTCGAATTCGCATATACTTCAATCGGATCAGAATCTAATAAATATTGAACAGTGTCGATAAAATGGCATGCTTCACCAATTAATCTGCCGCCCTGATCTTGTGACTGATACCATTTATCCATTGGTATATAACCAGCATTTACCTGATAATAGATGGAATACGAATTGTCTTTTTGGAGTTGTTGTTTCAGATAATTTATTGAAGCTGAATAACGTCTGTTATAACCAACCATCAAAAGAAGATTTTGATTGATATACTTTTTGTAGATCGATACTAATTCTTCAATTGAAATTGCCAACGGTTTTTCTACGTAAACATTTTTCTTTTGTTCAAGTGCTTCATAAACCATACGACCATGTTGATTGTGGCGTGTGGCAATAAGTATTGTGTTTATATTTTTATCCTGCAACATTTCCTTGTAGTCGGTGGTTGCATAATTGAATCCGAATTTTTGAGCTTTATCTTTTGCATTAATCCCTGTTGCAGTAGCAATTCCGACCAAATTAGATTTGCTTTTCAGAAAAGGCAAAAGCATTGTGCTTGCATAATTGCCTGCTCCAATTACTCCAATTGTTGGTTCTTCTTTCTTAAATGTTTCCTGAGACAGTTCTACTTTTCTATAATTAGCATCAATGTTGTGATCATAAGCTAGGATAACGCCTAAATAGTTTTCTTTTCCTTCTTTAATTTCCATGAAAACTCTTTCAGAGTCTGAAAAATTATATTCATGGGTTATTAGATTTGCAAAACTTATCCGCTTATCAGCAAGGAGTTGCAAGATCGAATGCATATTTCGTTGTTCAGTCCACCTAACATGACCAATCGGATAATCAATCCCTGATTCTTCATAATTAGGGTCGTATCGACCCGGACCATATGATCTTGAAAAAGAAAAGTCTAATTCTTTGTGGTAGTAAAGCTCCCAGGGTAAATCCATTTTTGTGATACCAATGTCAACTACTTTGGCTTTATCGCGTGCAATATTTCCGGCTAATAATATCGGATCGTTTGATGAAGTTCCGGTAGTCAGTATAATCGCATCACATCCCTGACCGTTTGTTCTTAATAGTATTTCTTCATCAAAATTAGTTTTAGAGGCAACTTCAGCATAATAAGCACCATTGGCCAATGCCAATTCACATTTACTTTTTGATATGTCGAAACCAAAAGCTCTGCAGCCATTTGCCTGTATTATTTTTATTAAAATTTGACCCAATAAACCTAATCCAATCACTGCAATATTTTCACCGATCTGACAATTTGCCTGACGGTAGCCTTGCATGGCAATAGAAGCGATTGTGGTTAATGAGGCTTCTTTCAATTCAACTTCAGCTGGAACCTTTACGCAAAGGTTTTTGGGTACAAAATTGATTTCAGCATGATTGGCATAACCTGCTCCACCACAAGCTACAATATCGCCAATTTTTAAATTGTCAATGCCTTTCCCCGTTTCAATTACTTCACCAACCAAACTATAGCCCAGAGGCGACATCGAATCCAGTTTATTCATTACCTTTCGGTAGGTTGCCACCGGACCCATTTGGGAAATTGAATTGAAAACTTCTTTTACCTGCTCAGGTTTTTTCTTCGCCATTTGTAAATAACTCAAGTCAGAATTTTTGAGTTTCATTACCTCGGTTCCAACACTTACAGCAGAATAGATGGTTTTTACTAAAACACCACCTGCTTTGCAAACTGGCACTGGCAAATCTTCAATTGTTAAAGTCTTTTTTTTGATATTTTGTGCTAATTGCCTCATTATATATGTTATGATATAAATTTTTGTAGTAATTAATATTATAATGTTCTAATTTTGAATTTATGTAATTTGTATCCATTAAGGAAAGAGTTTTCTCAAATAAATCATCAATATTACCAGTTTCGAATAGAATTGTTCCTTTGGGTCTATCTACAATATTGGAAGCAATCACCGGTTTATTTAGGTAAATAGCCTCCCTGATAGTCAACGCATCACCATCAGTTAGCGTTGGTCTTAGAACGATATCAGAAAGCTCTATTAACTTTACAAACGAAAAATCTTCATTCAGTAATTTGAAATTGGATTCTAACCCTTTCTCTTCAATAAGTTTAGTGAAAAAGGAAAATTTTTCGGCATATTTTTCTAAAGTACTGACATTAAAAACAATCAAAGCCTTTCTTCCATTTTTTTTTAGCATTAAAGATAAATCAATGCAAAGATCAACTCCATATAAGTCTCTATTTTTATATTCTTCCAAGCGCCAGGCATTTGCAATTATTATTGTCTTATTTGACTCTTTCCCTGCTTTGATTATCTTCAATAAGTTTTCAGGTAATTTTTCTTCAATACCTTGTATAGGTGGAATAAAAGCATGTTGAAGTATAGACTTATTAAAATTGAATAATTTTAATAAGTCCGAATTTACGAGTAACAGTACATCCACCAAATATTTCACCAAATATTTTTCTATAAGATATTGTTTTTTATTGCTAAATTGACGAGAATTATGTAAAGTAAGTACAACTTTCTTGAACATTATTTTAGAAAAAACAATATGAAATATCCTTAATATCTTAATACCAGAATGTATATGAATAACATCTGCATTGGCAATTAACCTAATGTACTTGACAAAATTGAAAGTTCGTATATTAAAATATTGCCCTTTAATATTTCTTGATTCATCAATATAATTAATTTGAAAAAATTCGTTCATTAAAGTAGATAACCTTTCTATATGAACACTTACTCCACCTTTGGGAAGTGGCACTGGCCCTATGAACAATAATTTTTTCTTTTTTTTTGCCATTTTTTTGAAAGATTATTTAGCATGTATATAATTTATTGAATCAATAATTCTGAAAATACTTAGATACAGTGAAAGAAATCTCAAAATTTTCTTTCACATGTTGATATGCTGATTTAACAATTTTTTCAACAAGCTCAGAATTAATGTTGTCTTTTATAAATTGAATTTTTATTGCCATATTTTCAAAATTATTCGACTTGAAGTAAAATCCAAATTTTCCATTTTCAATTATTTCCATTGGTCCATCAATATCTGATATTAATACTGGAATAAATGCTGCCATACCTTCAGCTACAGTTAACCCAAAGCCTTCATAAAGTGAGGGTTGAATAAGTAGATGGTAATCTTTTAAATGAGAGTATATATAATCCCTATCTTTTAATCCTAAAAAATTGACTTGATTTTCAATCCCATTTTTTGAAGTTAAATCTTTCAAGTATTTTTCCGAATTTCCGGTACCAATTAGATCGAGTTGTATATTACTTATTCCTCTGTCTTTTAGTAGTTTAATTGCTTTAATTGCAAGGTGTTGTCCTTTGTGAGGATGTTCAAGTCGGCTTGTGCAAATAATTTTAAATGTAGTATCAACGATTTGAATTTCTTGTGTTTGGATAGTTTCCGTTGAAACCCCATTGTAAATAACAATAGAATCAATTTGTCCCCTTGACATTATATTATTTTTAACAGAATTTGATATTGCAAATAATTTATGATATCTATTCAAGTATTTAATTGGAATATCCATAGTGTGAAGGGTTAATACTGCCTTTTTTCTATGTGAAGGAATGATAATTAATGGTATAAGATTATGATTGTGACAATGTAATACATCACTTCTAAGCCTTATTAGAAGAACGGTAATTCGAAATAAGTCTATAAGATTTCTAGTATGTGGTTTCCGTTTTAAAAAAATAACATTTATCCGTTTGTCTATTTTATTTAATAATTCTTCCTTGTAACTTTCATTAACAATAATAAGATTAACTTCTGCATGTTCAATTTGATGGTTTAGTATTTCCACTAACATGGTTTCTGAACCACCTATGTTGAGAGAAAAAATAAGGTGAGTGATTTTCATTTGAATGTTATATTTTTAATTGAGTGTTTTAATCTACTCATTAGTATTGGATCAATTTTGTCAATCAAGTGTATTATAATCCCTGGAATTAATCCTAGTAGGCAAGAAACGATGGGTGCTGATTGAATAATTTTAAAGAATTGAATATTAGTTTTTTGTGCCCACCTGAAATAATTTATCGAATGTATAAGTTGGTACTTAAACGAATGAGTTCTTGTTATAATAGTTTTATATCTTTCCATAGCTCCTATAGGATTATTTAAATTTGCTTTTGTCCCTGAACCAGATATACTATCAGTACTATATTCTCTTATGTAAATAGGTTTATTTATATAAATAGCGTCATATTTGTCAGCCATTTTCGCCCACATAACAACTTCTGGAAGGAATTTTTCGTTTCCAAGTTTCTGAAATGGATAATTTATATAGGTCTCGCGTTTAACAACTTCAGCTCTATCACCTAAAGCATTATGTTTGTAATAATAATCAAAAAAATTTGTTCTGAAATCAGAATTGAATGGGTGATATCCAACAATCTTACCTGATTCAAGTTTAGTTAAAAATACCAATGCACAAATTTTATTGTCATCCATTATCTTATCTTTGTTTTTAATAATTTGCTCAATTGCATCATCAGTAATATAATCATCACTATCTACTCTGAAAATTAATTCCCCATTTGCTAATTCAATACCTCTGTTTAAGGTTTGATTGAGTCCAATATTTTGCTGATTATAAATATTTACCTGAAATTTTGCTGTTTTGAATGAATTAATTAATTCAAATGAATTGTCAGTACTCCCATCATTTATAAGTATCCATTCAAAATCATTACAAGTTTGATTAAGCAAGCTCTGAAATAATCTTCCAAGAGTTTTAGACCGATTATAAGAGGCAGTGAGTACAGTTATTGTAGCCATATCTTTTAATTTAGATAACTTATTATTGTTTATATAGTTCTATTTTTTCCATTTCTTTGATAACAGAAACCGTAAGTAAATCTGGTCTAAAAAGATGTGTTATTGGTAAAGCATAGTGCAATTGCATATGATAATCGTTTAAAAACAACTTATTTAATGTTTTACTACTAATATTTAGGTTATTATTATTATTTATTGTTTGAACACGATTGAGCTCGAATCCCAGTAAACAACTTTTATTATTAGCAATCATTTTGCGGAAATAATTTTTCTCCTTAGCAAAGCAAGCTACGTTTCCTTCCAAAGTATTTGGATTTTTAAATATTACTTTGCGTAAAATATCTTTTAATATTTCTTTGTTATAAACATGACCATCGACAGAAAATGGATAACTCCATTCGGCATGATTGTGTCTGTCTGTTATTTCCCAGTAAATTGAATTATTAATTTCTGAATATGTTCCACCAAATATGTTTTTTCCATGTCTTAAGCTAAAAGAAAAATCTAACCCATTTTGAATTATCTGGTTAGCAGCTTTCGCACTAATTTCAATATTATTAAAAAATATGCTGTCATCGGTAAGGAACATTACTAAATCCTTATTTGTATTTCCAATGATAGAAAGGACAATCGATTTAAAATCACTTTTCACATATCGGTTATGCTTGTATTTAAACCACCAAAAGTAGTTGTGCCAATATAAAGGTAAAATTGGCCAAACAACTCGTTCTTTGAATTTAATTTCTTTATACCAACATAGGGTTGGGAATTTTTCTTTAAGCTTTTCATAGCCATTCCCGAAATTATCGTTAGTTACAGAGTAAACAACATGTAAATCGAGTAATTTATTTTTGTCAAATATTGAAATGCTATCTAAAAGCAATTCCAATTGCATCGCTCGGTCGAATGAAAATATAATGGTAGTTAGCATGGTCTATTGAGTAATGAAAGTCTATTATGTAATATACGTTGAATAAATCGAAAGATATACTTAAAAATAAGGGCAGAAATAATGACAGTGGTTATGGCAGTAATTCCCTTTATATATGGATTTGTTATCGCTTGAAAGTTATTAAAGTAATACAATATTATTTTACCCTCAACTAAATACATCTCATAGGATATTGAACCTAGAAATATTAAAGGCTTTATTAATATTTTATAGGTTGCTAAAGAGGAAAAAAGAAGAATTGCAATGAACGATATACTTAGTTTTTTTAGAGTTATATTGATTAAATTGTGATGGTAATTTTCAAAAAGATGGTATAATCCCTTTTCAGCTTGCATCATATAGAATATGCCCGAACAAAAAATAAAAAATAGGATTATTTCGAAATAGAAACTCTTCTTTGTAGATTTTGTTTGGAACCACTTATAGTAATAGCCAATGGTAACACCTATAGGGAAACAAAATATATAGCTAGATGAACCACTACTTGGGGAAATAATATTACTTGTAAAAAAGCAAAAAGTGCCAGATGTTAAGATAAGAAAAAGTCTAAGATGCGGATGTTTAAAAAAAATAAAGGTTAAATAGAAAATTACATACCAAATTATAATGTATGTAATAAACCACATTGATGAATCGATATATGGATAAACATTTAATCCTGCAATATTTAACAAAAGTGACTCTACTCCATATACCTTGCGAAGTAATATATAATCCAATAAAATCCAAATAAGTGTGACAATTAAATAGGGGTAATAAATACTAGTAAGTCTTTTTTCGAAGAATTCTTTAAGCCCACTAGAGAAATATGATTGTGTTAATCCAAATCCAGAAAGAATAATAAAGATTGAAACCCCACTTATGTATTTTGGTGATAAACCTACATGTATTAAAACAACAAAGATTATTGCAACTCCTTTTAGCTGGTTGGTCACATCTTTTGATAGGTTCAGATGGATTTTATTTTGGTTCACTATTTACAGAATTAAATATAATGATTCAATTTTAGTTGTGCATAACAATTTATATAGCAGATTACTAATTAATGATAATAATATAAATAATCTGAATATCATCAAAATAATATTGAGGAGTATTAATAAAATTATGAATATTGGTATCTTACAAGAATTTGACATTTTTAGAAGAAAGAGTAATGCCAATCAGAGTAATGTTTAAAAGTAGTGAATATTTCCCATTTCCTATAAATACTCTCGTTGGTATCTTGCACCGCATAGTTCTTTGTTTTGACGATTATGGATATTCTACTTTTTCCCATGTACTTAGATCGATTTAATAGTGCTTTTCATAAAAAATACAACTGTATTTTTTATTGCCATAAGAATATAGGTAATCCTATGATAAATATTTACATTTTTTGAAGGAATTACATTCAATTCCTTTCCGAAATTTATGATTGTGTTTTTTTTAAATTGCTTTTTAGTAGATGAAAATGTAGTCAGTATTAGCTTATCCCATATTTTATAACGGAGGTAAATAATATTATTTTCTAATGTTTGAACTTCATTACTACTTATTTTATTAGGATCATTTTCTAAATAGATACCAAGGGAATGATCTACACAATAAAATTCATATTGGAGCGCAACTCTTATTTGAAAATCAAAATCTGAGACACATTTAAATTGTTCGTCAAAATACCCGATTGTTTTGTGTATTGATTTACGCCACATGGGAAAGCATCCGACTAAACAGGATCTATAACTTTCTTCGGGATGTTTTACCATTCTATCATGTTTGTAAAACTTGGAACCCATTTCACCATATACATCAGTTCCGTTAATATGTCCTGTAACTAATCCGCATTTTTCATTATTATCTAATACTTCTGCTTGTAAATTAAGACTATTTGGGAACCGTACATCATCCACATTCCAAACAGCACAATATTTTCCGACCGCTATACTAATCGCTCTGTTCCATGTTGAGTATAATCCTTCTCTATCTTCAATAATTATGTGTCTAAACCATAATTTACCTTCGATATTTTTGGAAATTATTTCAATCTCGCTTTTATTTGGTGCGTTATGAAGTAATAAAAATTCACATTCTTCTTTATTTACTATTTTCTCAACAGCTTCAAAATAACCAGCCAGATATTTTGTGCAATTATAGAGTGATGTAATTACTGTTATTTTTGTCATATAATCAGTTCCAGGTAATATTTCTTCTTAATATTCTAGCAGGATGCCCCCCATAAATACTATCCTCTTCAATTAATTTTCCAATTAATAAAGAGTTTGCGGCGATTATGCAATTATTCGGAATTTGCGTACCTTTCAAAACAGTACAGCGCATTCCAAGCCAAACACGTTTGCCAATAAAAATAGGTTTATTTGAGTTCACTTCTGATCCTTCAACGTAAATGTGATGAAAATCAGTATCCATAATTATGCTTCCCCAGGAAAGAAGGCAATCGTCACCTATAACAATTCGGTTAAATGCAATTATTGTTGTACTTGCTGTAATTGAAAAATATTGGCCTAATTCTAAAATAGCATTCTTCCCCACGCTGATTCTGGAGCCTTTTCCAACACCAGCATCCCCATGAAAAATAATTTTCCCATTAAGTTCAAGGATCGTTCGTTCATATTTGTAATCAAATATTCCTACGCTTGAAAATCCAATTTTAATCATAGCGAAATGTATTTTTGATAATATTTCAATTTCTCCCTTAAGTGATTGAAATTTTGTTTTATGGGAAACCACAATTGGCAATTTTATAGCATCCTTAAATGGTAACAATTTGAAATTTATATAGATGGTTTTTAAATGGAGATATTTGAAGATATTAATAATATTTTTACTGTATTTCATCTTTACCGTAATTTATTTTAACTTAAATGCCCAAATTCGAATTAGTTTTATGATTAAAAGTCTTTCTTCATTTCATGAAAATTAGTATGACTTTCGAATATATTTATAATTATTTAGTGTGTAATCTTTTAGGATGATAACTTTTATACAAATTTTCAATTGTTATTACCAACGCAAATGGGTAGAAAATTAAGGGATCTCCCCAACTAAAACCACCCATAATTATACTTGAAATCATGGACATAAGCATAAAAGCGAATAAAGCTAACGAAAACGGATTAAATAGATTTTTTAGTTGAGAGACGATCCTGAATAAGAAATAAAAACTGATGAAATAGTATATAATTACTCCTAATATGCCTGTATTAATTAGAAAAAAGGGAATTGTTGAATCCGCTTCATATGCGCCAAGAGCCGCCATTTCCTGTTGATGTTTTTTACTAATTCCATCCCCCAACAGCAAGGAATTATTTGCCCGTAAAATATCGTATGCCTTAATAACATAAGCAATACGAATCTGGACATTTCCCGTTTCAGAACCTTGTTCTTTTGCAGAGTCTACTCTTTCTTTAAAATAATTTGATTCGCTTTCAAATTTTGTTTGCACAATCCCAAGTATGAGCCAAAATGCAAGCGCAATAAATAAGGTAGATATTCTTAGTATGCGATTAGGACTCTTGATAATTAGAAGGACAATAATTAAAGCACTTTCAAAAAGTACAGAACCAAGAAGAGATCGTGTAAAAGAATATAGGACAACAAATGGATATGTTATTAACGAAAGATAAATAGCATTTCTATTATATTCTTTTGATTTAAATAATGTTAGCGTTAATGCAAGAATGAATAGTAATTGACCAAAATAGGGTATTGTTGCAAAATCACGAAAAAAACTTACCTCATCCATTTCAATCTCTTGAAACATGTTATCCTGATAAAACAAAGGGAAAATATTGGCTGAGTTTATAACATAGCAAATAGACAAGATCCCTGTTGCAATAAATAATGTGTTAAAGAATGAAATGAATTGTTTGGAATTTGCGGTAGAAAAAATAAGAATTAATAAAAAATACCCCAAAATCATATGAGCAAATAATCTCATTACGTTAATAGCATTGTAGTTAAATCCGGACCCTGCAAAGGTTAATCCTATGAGCGCAAGAATATACCAGGCATATATCAACATGGGCGTTTTCCACAACAGACTGAAACTCCAGCGGTCGCGTAGATGAAATACGATAAAAATAAGATAAACAATAATTATATCTTTATAAACATTGCTACTGATCAAAAAATTATCACCGGCAAACAATACTGTTCTTGGATCGATAAATGCTCCAGGACCAGATACCAGAGCAATGGGAAATAATAGGAAATAGAGTGGGTTTCGACGCCCAAAATAAATGGAAAGAATAAGATAGAGATATTGCATTTATATTAATTCGATTATTGATTTCCTTATTATTAGGAAGATACGAAGTGAGTTTTTCCTACTTTCAATATAATTTAGTTGCTATAATATTTGCCTTGATTAGAATTAAAACGATGCATTATTAAGTTGCTTTACAAAACAAATATTGTAACGATATTTCAACTAAGCAATTAACAAACGATTTAGACTTTTTTTAACCAATGGAAGATAACCAAAGTATAATTGTAGATCTACATTCGTTATTAATTTTTGCTGGCGTACAAATAATATGAATGATATGCCGACAAAAAATGGATATATGATTAAATCACCTATACTAAATGGAATAAAATGCCGAATCGTAATACTCCCTAAAGTACAAGATAATCCAAATGAAATTAGCTTTAAATAGTAAGTAGCTTCTTTTCTATAGTTGACATTGAGATATTTGTATTGGTAATAATTACATAAAAAATAAGAGGCAACATAGGCTAATGAATTTGAAAACAGAATGGCGAATATGCCAAATTTATTTAGCAGAGCAAAAAATACGACAACATTAACTACAGCAGAGGACAATTGTATCCAAAGATTTTTATCTGCCATGTTTTTTGCTGCTAGATATTGATAAATCAATAAGCTAGGTGGAGAGAGTAACAACATCGATGTTGTCATTGTGATTGCAAAGATAGATGTTTGGGTAAGGTTTTGAGAGCCCAGCCATACTTTTAAAACGTAGGTCAAAATAAAAGAGACTATTAAACTAATAGGAATTACGATCAACTGAATTTTTTTTGAAAAATCGAAGAGTTTCTTGTGAAGAACTTCACTTTTTGGAGTATTTGCAATATATGGATATATGGGATATAATGCTTTTGTGACAAGTCCATTCAATTGACTTCGTATCTTTGAGCCGATTTCAAAAAATGCAACAGCATTTAACCCGATAAAGTTGGATAAAAGTATTTTTGAAAGAGGTTCAAACATAAATCCAGCCAAGCCTGAAAGATAAATTTTAGAACCATAAGAAAGCTGTTTCTTTGCAATTCTTTTGAAATTACGGAGTACTCCATTTATCTCTAATTTACCCCAAATGCGTCGAGAGAAGTACATTACTGTAAAAAACCAAATAATCGCTGAACCAAGAGCTATTAACCCAATGGTGGTGAGATTTCCACCCAATGATACGGATATGATCATCCCTCCCCAATATATAATGCTATAAATGAATTGGCAAATATTTGAAATGTAAATCTTTTGGTTCGCATCAATTATTGCTGTATATGTTTGCCCAACAAGCAATATTGAATTTGCAAAAACTAAGAAGATCAACAATTTTTTTGATTCTGTATTATATTGTACTGGTATTTTAAAGACATCATTAATGATGAAATCACTAAAGATTACTGCAAGTAGTGTGAATGTTACAGTGAGTATGACCATAATTATTTGGGTTACCACAATATCATGATCTGACTCCCGGCATTTTCCTTGTTTAGCAATATAAACCAATAATGCACCATTTAAACCGAAATTAGTTAATAAATTTAGGTTCCCGATAACTGAAACAATGGCGAATATACCATATAACTCCATCCCAAGTTTATGGATAAAAATAGGAACACTTAATAAAGTTAAAATTGCTGTTAGAATAAGTTGGATTACTCCAATAATTGAATTATTAACTAATTGTTTACCGGCCATTAAGTGTGTATTTTTATTTACTATTTAGATTTGATTACCGCGACAAAGCTTAGGATTAATGGTAATATTCTTTGTGGTCATTACGCCTGAAATATCTTCTTCTTTTCATTTGAGCATCAATTATAGTAAGTCGACCAACCGAGTTAATTGTATGAGTGGATACGATTTTTTTATCCCAATCAGGGAATATAGAATCAACCACTTTTTCCTGATATTCTTTTTCATTCAGTTCAACAACTTCGTTTATTTTCATTCCATATCCATAATGCTTCGAGCAATTTTGCGATGGTCTGTAAAGTTTATCTTTATATGTAAAGAATTTGCCGGCAGGACGTGATTGTTTTACATCTGCTACAATAGGATTTTGAGGATGGCTTGTCCAATTGTCGGAAACTAAATGATCTGATGAAAACAAGTGTAATTCTTCGATATTTGATGTTCCATTGAGTTTACTCACATTCGCGAACATCCAATATTTTCTGTTTTTTAAAAGAATGGTTGTATCTGCTGCAACGATGTTGTCGATCAGAATTTTTTCCAAGCTCCATTCTAAAGGAAAGTTTACACATTTATATAATCTTATTGAATTATTGTTTTCTGACTCCGGTATCATATAAAGAACTCCATTATCTTCAATTAAAAATGGGTAGGAAAGGTGAAAATCTTCTTTTAAGACGATAACTGGCTTGGTCCAATTACCATCATCGTCCATTTCCATCATAGAGATATGGCCTTTATTTTCCTGATATATTAGTTCCTCCAGAAAAATATAGTATTTATCATTTCTCTGAATAATATGAGGATCTGCCCAAAATCTATCTTTTGGCGGAATTATTTTTTTGTATTGATAAAATGCTTTTGAAATGGACCTGGAAGAACTCATCCGAAATAGTAAGATCCATTGATTGTAAAAAAAAGTTTTCTCGATTTTATTTTTAATTGTACGAAACAACGTCTTTACACCAAAAAATATCATTTCAATATTAGTTGGAGTTGTATTTTGCTTATTTGAATAAAATTGGAGTTGTTGATTTGATTTGGCAATTTTTTGAAAAAACAGTTCTTCTCCGAGAACAGATAGTTCCTGAATCTTTGAAGGAATAAAATAAAGAGCCTTCCCATAGAAAGAATTTATACTTTTATTCAAACTGTGATTATGGGTTGCTGAATATGATCTGGTTAGTTGAAATGTTTTGTCCAGATTCCCATTTAGAATTTGCAATGTTGCTTTTGTTTCATTCTTATTTTTAATTATTTCCCAAATCCCTTTTGGTCCATTATTAGAAGCTTTTTTATCACCAAGTTTTATTGACCAAATCCCCAGACGAGTGGTTTTAAGAATATCACCTGGAAGGTTCTTAAAACCCAAATCAATGAAAATATCAATTTGGGAGTCATTAATCCTTTTAATGTTATTTTCATCAAACTGATCTAAGATATCTATTGTTTTTAATGAATTAATTGATTGGATATTTCTGATATCTTTGCTGTCTAATGCATTCGGATTGCAACTGAAAATTTTCCAGTCTAATTTTTTATAAAGAATATACAATACTTGTTTTCTATTTTCTATTATTTTAGTCAGCAAATTTTTCTTCTCAATGTTCTCTGATTTTTTATTTACAATTAAAACTATTTCACTTCCTGTGTTTGCTTCAATTTCTTCCAACATTTTGAATGACCAGCTAGGAATGAGATAACTATTTATGATTATTCCTATTTTAAGTTTATTTTTCATTAAAAAGAACTTGTAGATTTGATTTTAAAAGATATTTCCAATGTTCTGGTTTTCACCAACAAGCTCGCAGGCAGAGGAGCAAATTTTCATAGAAACTTCTCCTGCAAGCATCGTAACCGTTAGTAAACGGTAAAAAATCTATTTTTGTGAATTTAAAGGAGAAAATAAAATTGGAGTCACTTTGTTTAATAATAAAAAATGAAAGTGTTTATTAAAATGCCTTAGCCTTTCACTTTATTTTCCACCAGGATTTACTTTTCGATAGTGAGGTCAATTCTTCCTCGGGGCAGAGTGTTTTGAAGATTTCTCCCCACGAAGGTATTCCTCCCAGGTTACGGTCATCGATGTATATGTCAGCCAGTATTTTGCGGCTATCATCTTCATTCCATACTTCTTCAGGATAATTTTTATTGACTGCATAGAATTCGATTCCATGCGCACTGCAAAATTTAACGGCTTCGTCGAGTTTTTTGCCTGCACGATGGCTCCACAAGATTAAGCGATGCCCTTTTACCTGAAGTGCCTCGAGTGTTTCAAAAGCAAAAGGACGAATTTTGCCTATAAATGGATAACGGTGTTCTACAATGGTTCCGTCGAAATCGATAGCTATGACTAATGAAGGTTTGAATGATGAGTTAAAGGCCATGAAATTGAAGGATTGAAGTAATAATAATGGATAAATGTTCAATTTACTGACTTGCCAGGTCAGGCTGTTTTTTTATCTTTTTTTCTTCGATTGCTTTTTTTTTCCTCTGCCTCATCAGAATAATAGGCTTTTTGATACGATTCATACTGGTAATATTTGTAATAGGAGTGACCAAAAGAGTTGGCTTTAATGTCATTAACCAGTATTGCCATATTATCAATGGTCTTCTGTTGAGCATACTCATTCAGCATTTTGAGTTGGTGTTTGTGCGAGATACCGTATCTTAATATAAATATATTAAGGTCAGATAGATGGCTGACAATATGACCATCTGTAACCAAGCCCGTAGGTGCATTATCAATGATGATGTAGTCGAATCGGGAACGAACTTCATCAATAAGTATTTTTAATTCGGGGTTACTCAATATTTCAGCCGGATTTGGAGGGATCGGACCAGAAGGGATGAACCAGAGGTTTTCAACCAAAGTAGGAAGAATAATTTGTTCCATGGAGTCGATTCCGACCAGATAATTACTTAGTCCATTTTCGTTTTTAAGGCTGAAAACTTTGTGCAACCTTGGTTTTCGCAAATCAGCACCTATAAGCAACACCTTTTTATTATTCATGGCCAAAATAGTTGCCAGATTGATTGAAGAGAATGATTTCCCTTCACTCGGACTTGTCGAGTGAATTGATATCACTTTCCCCAATGATCGGGTAAGCATATATTGCAAATTTGTGCGCAATGCTCTGAATGATTCAGCAATATTCGACTTAGGATTATCAAATACAGCAAGATCAGATTTTGTCAGGCTATGTACAATATTACCCAGGATTGGAATAGTAGAATTTTTCTCGATGTCTTGCTGGGAACGTATACGATCGTCAAAGTAATTAACTATCATTATAAATACTATGGGAAAAGCCAGGCCAAATAGAAGACCTCCAAACAAAACTGATTTAGGGTTAAGTCCAATCAATGAAGCAGACTCGGGCCGGGCCACATCAATAACCTGAACGTCTGAAATACTTGATGCCAACGAAATGTTGGTTTCTGCCCGTTTCTGTAAAAGAAAAGTGTAAAGTTCATTCGTCAGATTGAATTGTCTCTGAATGTTAACCATTTTCTGTTCTTTTTGTGGTAGCTTATTTAACTGAACACTAATCTTGTCCTGTCGCTCTTTTTGACTGTTAATCGTTCTTGTCGCATTATCAATCAAATTCCGAAGGTTTTCATTTAATTGGCTTCGTGTCTGATTCAGTTCTTTATCGAGCATTACCAATGTAGGATTGTTTTCTTTTGCACTGAATGATAGCAACTGCCGACGGTTATATAATTCACCTAGTTTTAAAACAAGAGCATTGAGAGCAGCGTCCTGAATACCAACTACAGATGGAGAGACTATTTGTTTCAAATCATTTGCATTGTTCAGGTATTTGAGAAGGTTTTCAAAATAGTCCAATTGCATTTGACTTTGAGCTCTTGCTGATTCAATTTCTGTGAGATTATTCATGACAAGCGTCCCTTCAGCCCCCAAATCAATAATGTTGTTCTTTGAACGGAATTCTGTGAATTTTGTGCCTGCAGTATTTAGTGAATCCGAAATGCCAGCCAACTGCGTGTTAATGAAATTCAGAGAACGTCGTTGCGCTTCGTTTTTAAAGTCCATTTTTCCTTCGGTGTACACTCTGATCAATTCATTCAAAAATTCAACATCTCGCGCAGGTTCTTCACCAACCAATGAGCACATGATAATATCCCCTTTTTTATCTTTCAAATTGGCATTTAGCATGAATTGATAAGATAAAGTCATGCTATTAAGGTCGTTAAATACAAAATAATATTTGCCGTCGGGAGTTTCGAAGTTGTTTACCTTTTTTAGTAAGGTGAAATTGAAATACTGATTTACGAAGGGTTTTCCATAGGTACCGGAAGCAGTAAATTTTACTTTCGTAAGCGTATTATTCAGGTATGTTTTAGTGTCTACTTCTACTGAATAATTATCGCCGGATAGGGGTGTAATATAAATCGCAATACCTTTGGGATTTATAAAATCTGGAGATTCCTGCACATCAAAAGGTTCCTGTTTGTAAATTCCACTCCAAACAAACAAATCTTCAGCATACCAATTTGTACGCCAGTTTAGGTTAATAAGGGTCTGACTAATATTGTAATAGGATTTAATGATTTCAATTTGATTGAATATATTGTTGTTGTTTGTCGATCCTATCGAACTCCTAAATAGATCTTCCATATTCATTCCGTTTGATTCTTCAGGAACTAATATAGAGGTACTAACCCAGTATTGAGGCTTGGTTAGTTTATTGTAACCAAAAGCTACAATAATTCCAAGGATTCCAAAAAGTGCAAGCCACTGCCATTGCCTAAGTAATAAGTAGATGAATTTTTTTACATCAAAACTTTCTTCCTCTTGTTTATTTACTTCACTAAAGGTATTCGTATTATCTAACATGTTTTAACTTATTGAGGTTTCCTAATTATTCCTTTTGATCAAATTTAAATCAATTCTACTATTAAATTAAAGAGGCTGTATCAAAACTAATTTAGTAATTCTTGAAACTTACAGATTGAAAGTGCAGTTACCTTTTGCACTCCTAATCCCCTGAAGCGGACTTCAAAGCCACCCCTTTAGGGGCGGTTTTGAAGGGTAATTTGAATCTGAACTTACAAATCGAAAGCACTGGATTTATTAAATCCACTTTTGAGATAGCCTCCTCATTGAAAATCTGCCACTCAGTTTCCCCTGATGAAAAGTTAGAATGGTATTTTGTGTAAACGTTTTTTTTGAGCTCACTCTGAAAAGTCAAAAAAAATCAATGCCACCAAATCATACAAAGGCTTGATATCCAGTTGTTGTTTATGAGTTTTAGTGATTTGGTATATTGGGGTAAGAAAAATAGTTTTCAAAGCATATTGAAATTTCTAATCCGAAATCATTATCATTTCAGGACAAATCCCAAAACAGCCAGCAGCATTGACATGGAAGACAGTACGAGAGAATAAGCCTGACTGTTTAACTGAAAATTTTTGTATTTATCAGGCTGTACAATCACGTAATCATCAGGCTGAAGGTAAAATGCTTCTGATAAATAAGCTGTTTTGGAGCTTAAGTCAAGCATGTAGGTTTTCTTCCCATCATTGAAAGCTCGAACGACCATTACTTTTTTAATACTTGCAAAGTCCGTGTTCCCATTCGCCAATGCTAAGGCTTCCAGTACATTGATTGAATTGTTGTAATTGTAATATGCTCCAGGATTTCTTACTTCGCCAGCGACTGTAACTTTAAAATTCAGTAATTTTACTTTTACAATGGCATCTTTGAGGTATTCATCAGCTTTTTTCTGAACAACCGATTCAATTTGTTTAAGTGTAACTCCACCTACATTTATTTTTCCCAACATAGGAAGTTTAATATTTCCAGCGGCATCAAGTTCATAACCAAAAAGATAAGCACCACTTGGAGTGGTGTATTTTTGATATCCCATACCTGCACTACCAGACTCCATATTAGATTCCGGGTTGAATAGCGCATTTACTTCCGGACTAATGGATTTGATACTAACATATAATATGTCCCCAGGTTTAAGCATGTATTCAGTGGATGATTCTTTAATGATTTCGTTATTGGAAGCATCTTTTAAATATATTAGTTCTTTACTACTGCGACAAGAGAATAATGTTGATACGGATAGGATGAGTAAAAGTGTTGTGAAGTTTTTCATACTTAATAAAATTGTTTAAGAAAATAAGCTATAAAGTTTGTTATTGTCCATCTCCGGTTAAAACTACCCGGAAGGTCTTTAAAAGTATAATAAAATCGAGTTTTAACGACCATGTATCAATATACTGCATGTCCAGTTTCATCCATTGTTCAAAAGGAATATTGTTTCTACCTGAAACCTGCCAAATACAGGTAATTCCAGGTTTCATGCTTAGTCTTCGGGTTTGCCAGCGTTTATATTGTTTTACTTCTGAAGGTATTGGCGGACGTGGTCCAACAATGGCCATATCACCTTTTAATACATTTATAAATTGTGGTAATTCATCCAATGAAGTCTTGCGTAAAAATCTTCCAATTTTTGTTACTCTTGGATCGTTTTTTATCTTGAAAACCGGACCTTCCTGCTCATTTTGGCTCATCAATGATTCTTTAATACTTTCGGCGTTTACTACCATGGTTCTAAATTTCAAACAGGAAAAATGCCTTCCATTTAATCCCATCCTTTTTTGTAGAAAAAATACCGGTCCGCCATCGAGTTTTATTAAAAATGCAATAAGTAACATGGCTGGAGATAAAACAATCAATACAAATATCGAAACAGCTAAGTCAATTAATGCCTTTAATTTGAGTGCCAGATAATTATCCGGCGTATTTCTAAAGGTTAAAAAAGGCATTTGATTCAGAAATGATAGTGTTGATTGCATCTTCACATAGTTTAATAGTAGAGATTGCATCCTGAAAACGACACCGACTTCAGCACAGGAATATATAAATTTTTGAATTTCATTCTGATCTAATGAACTTTTACAATAGAAAACCTCATCAATTGCCCGGTCATCAATGACTAATGAAAGATCACGTTCGTATGGAATAATATGGTATTCTCTTCCATATTTAGTTTTTATAGCATTATCATCAGACATGATAGCCCAAATCCGATATCCCCAATCTTTAGTTTCAATTAACCGATCAATAAAATAACTTGAATCATTATCCGCAATAATCAAAATTAATCTGCTATTCATTCCTTCCCTTCTAAGGTATTTCATTGTCGCAGACAAAACAAATTTATAGGAATACAATACAATCAAATTGGTTATTGCAAATACTCCAATAACCAACCTGGAAATAGAGTCAAGGTCAAGGATTACTATTGTTGCAAAAAGTAAAATACTACCAATAAATATCACCGTTAAGTATTCTACAAATAGGAAAGAATACATTTTTATTCTACCAATTCGTCCTAAATTAGATTGGTCAAGTAGCAAAAGCCAAAGCAAAGCAATAATAAATGACAAAATTTTATATTGCATTGAATCCCACACGATAGGTTCATAAAAAGTGTTTGTCAGTCGCATTGCACCTAGAAAGCATATAAGGGTCAAAAATACCTGAAAAACGATACTTAGTTTTTCAAGAACTGGTTCTCTTTCCTTAAGCATGATCTTTGATTATTAGGTTATGAAAAATGAAAGCAAATTGAATTGGTTATCCTGATTCTTTTGAGATATCATATGATATGCGGGTTCAATTCAATTTTTTTTCGGAATATGTTTATTCTTGGCGCATTTTGATACAAGAATGAACATGTCAGAATACATGAGCATATATCAATATTAATTACTGTGGTGCCATTTGAGCAAATCAGTATGACCTAAATACTCCTGAATGTGTTATAAAATAAGGAGGGCGAACATCATTTTTAAACTATTCAATATATACCCTATAGTTAAAATAAATTAAGTGATACGAATTGAATATTAGTGAGACTTAAGTATTGGTATGAATATATAATTGGTGTAGACTTTTAATTCAAAACAAATTTCAAATTTCATAATTTATCAGGTGAATAATTTGAATCAATAATAAGTTTGAATACTGGAATTATGAATATCCTTTTTAAAATAGGTATTTAGTGATTTAAACCAGGAATAAATTCCTATGCTTAAATCACTCAAATACCAATGGGAAACAAGGAAAGGTCTCTTGACTAAAGAGATTTATATTAGTGCGGGAGGTAGTATTCTTACTTAATCTCCATACAGGTTTAAGATGTTGTTAATTTTAGATTTCTAATTATAGTTTTGTTAAACTACAGCATACGACCTCTTAGCAGACTTCTCTTCAAGTATCTTTACTTCGTCTCTTGTTATATTCGCATGAAGACTGCAATTCATAGAGTCAATTCGTATTAGGATTCTTGTCTGTCCAAATATGTTTATTACTTCTCCTTGAATGCCTTTAAGTGAGCCGTATAAGACCTCAACAGATACGCCTTTTTGAATTCGTTCATAAGTTAATGTGACCTCATGATCGCTTTGATCCAGAAAAGTTCTGATGTTATTGATCTGATTTTCCGGAATCGATTGAGCTTTTCCTCCAAAACTTACATAACAGACAACTCCGGGAGTATTAAGTGCGGTGAAAAATTCTTTATAACTAACCCTCACAAAAATATAGCACCTAAATAATGGCTCTTCCACCCATTTTTTTCGATCGCTCCAGGATTTCATTACTTTTCTCGTGGGAAGGTAGCATTCAATGTTTTTTTCTTGCAAATTTTCAAAAAGCTTCTTTTCGGCATTTGCTCTGGTATAGATTGCATACCATTGATAATTGGGTTTTTCTAAAGGCATATCCTAGTTTATTATTTTGTTCTTAGAACGATTTTTATAAATCTCAATTAGAATTTTTCTTCAGAATAAAAATAGTCTGGAATTATTGGAAAGTCAATGGGTAATTTCCGACTCTTTCTAGTTTTATTCTAAAAGTAATTTTCCTTAAATTTGGGATTAACCTAAATTCAAAATAATCAATCTAATTTGGTTTTTCGGATACGACAATGTTGTTGAAAGTGAAAATGAATATTATTTTTTAAAATATAAAATCTATATTTTTTTAACTTATTTCAAAAGAAGGTTGCTCTGTGAGTAATGATAATACTGGTGTGTAATTAATTGAACCGGCTCTTCACAATTGTTTTATTTTTCTTTTTCCAATTTGCTTTTTAGTACTAAATTTTCAAGGCTTAAATCAGCAAACATCCTTTTGAGTCTATCATTTTCTTCTTCTAAATCATTTAATCTACGGATCTCTGAAATATTCATACCTCCGTATTTGATTCTCCAATTATAGATAGTGGCCTGGCTTACGCCATACTTTTTAATGATTGTCGAGATCGGTACACCTGATTCATTTTCCTGAAGAATCCGATAAATCTGTGATTCTGCAAATCTTTTTTTTGTCATAACTAGTTAAATGTTATTGGATTTTTTTAGCGTAAATAGTAATCCTAAATAAAGGTAATACACAAGGGGAATAGATCTGTAATATAATTTATGGAAGATATTTTTATCCTCTAAATTATAATATTTCTAAAGTTTGTTGGAATATATTCTAATTTAAAGTAATGGTATTCAACAATTAGAATAATTCAAATAAAACTAATGTCTGAAATTAATTATCCCGTTAATGAATTGATTAATAAGTTGTTGATGTTGGGTTGAAATAGATAATGGAAGAATATAATTTCATCTTATTTCAAAGGAAAACCTACTGTTACTCACATCTATTGTGATCTAACACTGATTTTTGAAGCTATTTTCTCTTTTAATTTGAAGAATTACAATCAGGTTTTAAATCTGATTTGTTTGAAATTAGAATTTAATTACTTGATTTTCTAATTTCATTCTTTAATCTTGAATTATTTCTAATTCATTATTGTGTTTTCAAAACTAAATAAAATACTGATATAAACCAATTTTATTTTCGTTGTCAACGTATTTATTTTTCCATTGTTCGGTTAACTTGCTTTATTGTAGTATTTTAAATTATGGCAGATTGTCCTGAATTGATGGTTTGGAAACAAATAAATGTATGTAATTGATTTTTTCTGGGAATAGATATCAGTGTATTTCGAAGAACAATACGAGTAAACTCGTAAAAGTTGTTTCTGGAAAAAAATAATGAAGTCGGAACTTTTAAGTTATTGGCTTATTAAACAAAGAGCAAATGACACATCATTAATAACATACAGGAAGAGATTTGGCAATTTCAACTGTTTTAGATGGAATAATCAGCATCTCCCGGTTTGTCTGGCGGTATTATATCAGGAAGCCTTGCTTCTTTTCATATTCAATGAAAAAACCATATTGATATAATTTCAGCTTTTTGCATATCTGGCGCTTTCAGCGTTACAGGATTGCTCTATATTAGCATTTACATGTTTGTTTGTATATTAAAAACGCTGAAGTAAAGTGTTGGTATTCTGATTCAGTTTGATTCTCAGGAAATTGATAAGCAAAATATTATTCAGAAGATCAGCAGTGTTTCTTAATTTTTATTTGGGTAACTTTCTGATCACCAAATTTAGGTTGAATCTTACCTGGTTCTTGCTGAGAGTTATCCGGTTGCCGATACTGCTGTTGTTACCTTAAATGCAAAACGGCTGTTAAACAGCCGCTTCGTGATTACTTATACTACTCTCCGGTAGCACTGTATCTGCAATCGGGGTTTCAGGTCTTGGCGTTTACGGCCCTGCCACCGATTAACTTATTTTCTTCAACTCGGCCTCAATCATTGACCGGGTGGATGCAGAAACAGGAACAAGTGGCAACCGGAGCTGATTTTTTACTTTTCCCATCATTTCCATCAATACTTTTACTCCACATGGATTTCCGTCTTTGAAAATCAGTTTCAACATTTCAGCCATTTGTAAATGTAACTGACCTGAAATAGCCTTGTTTCCTTCGAGAGAAGCATGTGCCAGTTGACTTAATTTGTCAGGCCAGGCATTGGCAATAACCGAAATAACTCCAATGGCACCTATTGAAATTGCAGGTAAAGTCAAGGAATCATCGCCTGAAATAACCTTGAAATAATCAGGAGCATTTCCAATCACTTTGGCAAATTGTCCCAGATCATTATTGGCTTCTTTAATTCCAATAACCTTTTCAGAAAGGTTAGCAATCCTCAAAGTTGTATCTGCTTTCATGTTTACTCCGGTTCGACCTGGTACATTATAAAGAATAACCGGAATCGGACAAGCTTCAACAACCAGTTTGAAATGCTGAAACAAACCTTCCTGTGTTGGTTTGTTGTAAAAAGGAGTGACCGAAAGAATAGCATCAATACCCTCGAGATTTGTATCTTTAAAGGATTGAACCAATGCATTGGTATTATTTCCGCCTAATCCGAGGACAATCTTTAACCGGCCGGCATTCTTTTCGATAACAAAACGTACGATTTCCTTCTTTTCTTCATCCGAAAGGGCAGGGGTTTCTGCAGTAGTTCCCAAAACCACTAAATAATCGATACTACCCCTGATCTGATCTTCAATTAATCTTTCCAGTGCGCTGTAATCAATGCTTTTATCTTCATGAAATGGAGTAATTAACGCAACTCCAGCTCCTGTAAATGGATGTGTCATTCTATCGTCGTTTTATTAATTCTTTTTAGATAATACAATATTTGTTCTGCCAGTTGACTGGGGTCCGGTTGTTCTCTGAATTCAATATTCAAATCAAAATAATTAGCTGATTTGCCTGAATATCCAATTTTAAATGCGGCTAAAGATAAGGCAGTCACATAAACCATTTGAAAATACCTCTGTCCGGTTAAATCGATCAGAATATCAAATTTTTGCTGAATAAAATCGTCAACTAACTCTGTCTTCGGAATTTCAGTCCAATTTGAATGTTTCCGCGAAAATCCTACGATTTCCTCAGGTAGTACTGCTTTTTTTGAATGTGAATAGCACAATCCAATAGTTTTAATCCCAGCATTTGCGAGTTCATTTTCAATCCGGTCAAACGATTCTTTCTGATTAATTTCCCAAAGAATTCCTGCCGATTTGGCTGAATCCAGATTGAAGACCTTTTTTTCCCGGACAACAGAATTTAATTTTGAACTCAGAATCCGATTGGCAATCTTTGATTTGAAACCCATAACTTCGTGCAAAAGTAACAATTCGTTTGTTTTCTATTGTTTAAAAATGCTAAAAGTTTTAGATTGATACAAAGGGGTGTAGTAAAATAATAATCTAATACTTTTAGTTAATCATCTTCAGAAAATCATCTTCAGAAATAATCGGGATATGCAACTTCTCTGCTTTCCCCAATTTGCTTGGCCCGATATTGGTTCCTGCCAGCATATAACTGGTATTCTTTGAAATAGAGCTTACGTTTTTTCCGCCATTCTGTTCAATCATTTTTTTTAGATCATCGCGCGAATTTTTTTCAAAGGTTCCTGAAATAATGATAGATAAACCAGTCAGTTTATCGGAACGATTTGCAATACTAGTCTCGTCAAGTTGCATTTGCAATCCTTTTCCCTTTAATCGGTCTGTTAATTTTATATTTTCAGGATTGGAAAAATACATCTTTACACTTTCTGCTATTCGTTCACCAATTTCATCGATGGAAGTTAATTCTTCTAAACTGGCATTTTCAATGTTTTCAATATTGATGAGGCGGTGTGACAGAATTTTGGCAACGGTCTCGCCTACAAAACGGATTCCGAGCGAAAATAGTACCTTCTCGAACGGAATCTTTCTCGATTCGTCAAGACTTTTCAGTATCCGTTCTGCTGATTTGTTGCCTAAACGTTCGAGCCGGCTGATTTGTTCCTTTTGTAAGTCGTAGATGTCAGCAATGTTTTTTATCAAACCTTCACTGTAAAGTAAGTCAATGGTTTCTTGTCCCAGACCATCAATATTCATCGCTTTTCGACCGATGAAATGTTCCATTTTGCCTTTTATTTGCGGTGGACAACCATTCTCATTTGGACAATAATGGGCAGCTTCTCCTTCTTTGCGTATTAAGGCAGTACCACATTCGGGACAGCTTTTAATAAATTCGACCGATTGTGCCATTGGATGTCGGGAGGCTCGGTCTACACCAACAATTTTCGGGATAATTTCACCGCCTTTTTCAACAAAAACAGTATCGCCTATATGCAAATCGTGGTTTTTAATGATGTCGGCATTGTGCAGTGAAGCCCGTTTTACTGTGGTTCCAGCCAAAAGAACCGGATCGAGATTTGCAACCGGAGTTACAGCGCCGGTGCGGCCAACCTGGAAGGAAACAGATCGAAGAATGGTACTTGCCTGCTCGGCTTTGTATTTGTACGCAATAGCCCAGCGAGGCGATTTGGCTGTAGTTCCAAGGTACTGTTGTAAACTTAACGAATTCACTTTAATTACAATTCCATCGGTTGCAACAGGTAATTCAAACCGTTTCAGGTTCCATTTATGGATAAAGGTGATCACTTCGTCAATATTCGCACATTTTTGTGTGTCCGGAGATATTTTAAAGCCCCACTTCCTTGCAGCCTCCATATTTTCCAGATGACCATCGGAAGGTAAATTTTCACCCAGCAAATAATAAAAATAGGCGTCGAGTTTTCGCTCAGCAACTACCGATGATTTTTGTGATTTCAAAGTTCCGGAAGCTGCATTGCGCACGTTGGCAAACGGAGCTTCTCCGACTTCTTCACGCTCTTCATTAATTCGGTCAAATTCTGTAAAAGGCAAGAGAATTTCTCCCCTGATTTCAAATTCATCCGGATAGCCGGTTCCCTTTAATCTTAGCGGAATACTTTTGATGGTGCGAACGTTTGCAGTAACATCATCGCCAAAAGTGCCGTCTCCCCGGGTGATTGCTTTTTCGAGCATTCCGTTTTTATACCGTAAACTAATCGATGTGCCGTCATATTTCAGTTCGCAAACATATTCGAATGACTGATCTGTCAGTTTGCGGATCTTTTGGTCGAAATCGCGTAATTCTTCTTCGGAATACGAATTGGAAAGCGAAAGCATCGAATATTGATGTCTGACCTGCTCAAATTCTTTGTTCAGATCGCTGCCGACTCGTTGAGTGGGAGAGTTTGGATCGAAATATTCAGGATTTTCAGTTTCCAGTTTTTCGAGTTCTTTTAAGAGCATGTCGAACTCCAGGTCGCTAATAGTTGGCTGAGACAAAAGGTAATAACTATGATTGTGATCATCGAGGATTGAACGCAATTCTGTTATTCTTTGCTGAATATTTTGGTTGGTCATCATTGTTTCAAAATTTTCACTAAAATACAAAAAAGAACTAGGGAAAAATAGATATCAAAACTTCAGAAGCAATTGAGAAATTTCATAAAATCAGCTATTATAAATGAAAAAACTGTCTTTCAGACTGATATGCCCGAAAAATTTAGGCTCAGCTTGAAAGACAGTCAAAAAAATTTACAGTTTCGAATTATTTCTCCTCGTATTTTTTCTGTAAAAAGAATGCGATTACCAGCCCAATTCCTCCGAAGAGTAATATCATTGAAAAATAGGCAGGTTCTTCTTCCATTCCGCTTTCATTAAGAAAATATCCGGCGATAATACCGATAGCAATACCAACCAAAAATACGCCGAGTTTAAAACTTCTGTATTTTGAAGTTGATTTGAACAGATCAGGAGTTTCACCCTTTTCTATTAAGGCCAGTCGTTCTTTGTTTCGTGCAGTAATATAGATATACCACATTCCAAAAGTTAATGCAAAAGCTGCCAGAGGTACTAAAATTTCTACTTGCATAATATTTCGTTTTAATGTTTAATTGTTCTCAAACTCGCTGTTATGACGCAGGCATTTTCTTCCGGTTACAAGTTTTCGGAAAAAATCTTCAGTATAAATTTCTGAAATTAGTGTAACCGTAATCAGAAAAGTTCGTCTATTGGAGAAAGATGAACAAAACTGAAGATATATATTATATTGAGGCCGTTAGAAATGGAAATGTGCAGGCATTTTCTTTTCTGGTTGAAAGGTACCAGAAACTGGTCTATACTTTGGCTTTGAAATTGCTCAAAAAACCTGAAGATGCCGAAGAACTGGCTCAGGATACCTTTGTGAAAGCCTATCAAAAGATTGATTCTTACGAAGGGAAATCGAAATTTTCAACCTGGCTGTACAGCATTACTTACAATGCCTGCATCTCGGAATTACGAAAACGCAGAGTTGAATTTTCGTCACTCGAAGATCAGCGTTTTTCGGATCAGGATGAAATGAAAATGTATGATTATTTCAGTGAAACCAAAAAGGAAGATCAGGAGAAATACCTGAATCTTGCGCTTGCAAAACTACCCGAAGACGATCAGGTTTTGGTAACGCTTTATTATTACGAAAATCAATCGATGGACGAAATAAGTATGATTACCGGGCTTACCGTCAGTAATATAAAAGTAAGAGTACACCGGGCAAGGAAAAAAATGTATGCAGTATTGCATGAAATGTTAAAAGAAGAAATATACTCACTACTATGAATAAGCTGGATAAACAATTCGAAGAAATGCTAAAAGGAGTCAGGATTGATTCTCCTTCATCCGATTTTATGCTTCATGTAATGAATCGTATTCAGGCTGAAGCGGTGGTTGAAAAACATTCATTACTGAAAAACTATCAGCCCATGATTAACAAAAAGACATGGATTATTCTGATCGTCGCATTTGTTTTGTTGATGATCTATCTGGCAGTTTCAGGGAAGGAGACAGCTACTGACAGCAATCTGGGTTTGTGGTCAGTTGCTTCTGACTCATTGTCGAAAATTGCCCGCAGTGAAGTTTTATCCGTTTGGAATAAAGCGTTGGGGATATTTACTTCTATTCCTCCGCTTGCCTACCTGATTATTGTCGCTTCACTGACACTTTGGACGCTTGACTCCTTTTTGATTCGGTTCAGGCAAACTTCATCTTCGATTCAGGTGAATTAACAGAGCTGATTTATTATGGAGCCAAACGATGAATGATCCATTCATGGTCAGAAAGGCAAAATTCAAAGCGGTCGTGCAGCCGGTTTAAGCGACCCTGCCAGAATTCGAAATTAACTGGTCGAATAATAAAACCACCCCAATGTGCAGGTTTTAATATTTCATTATCCTGAAAGTATTGCTGAAAAAGTGAATAATTTTCGTCTAATACTTCCCTGCTTTCGATAATTCTGCTTTGTGGAGAAGCCCACGCTCCCAACTGGCTTTCCACCGGCCTTGATTTAAAGTACTCTTCAGAATATTCATCAGGAATTTTTTCAGCCTTACCTTTTATGCGAACTTGTCGTTGAGTTTCAGGCCAGAAAAATACAATGGAAACATTAGGGTTTACTGAAATTTGCCGTCCTTTTTTACTGTTGTAATTGGTAAAGAATATGAGCCCTTCTGAATTTAATTCTTTCAGCAGAACAACTCTTGAATCGGGGTATCCTTTTAAATCAATAGTAGAAAGAACCATTGCGTTTGGTTCCGGGTCTCCTTCTTTGATAGCTGCATTCAACCATTCATTTAACTGTTTGAACGGGTCTTTAATGACAGAATCTTCAGTCAGCTCAGACTTTTGATAATTGGTACGGATATCTCTTAGCATATTAAAATGGTTTATCAATCAAAATCTAAAACAAGCCAAAAGCATTTTTGTTATTTCTCCGGATTAAAAAAAGATACAGAAATTTTTTCCTGGATGCAGCTGATTTTACCACAACAATCTGTGAGCTATCAATTTAAAAGTACTCCGGACGTTGTTTGTAAGCCTCGTCTTTCAAAACAAACAGATCCGATGATTTCTGTTCATCGGATCTGTTTCATTAAAAAAATATTCGCACTGAATATTCCTTATTTCATAGGAGACATGTCCATCTTCATGTCTTTTTTATCATCCATTTTCATGTCCGTTTTTGTACGATCGTATTTGCAGCATCCCGGCAATTTATTATATGCTTCATCCGAAGACTTGTGCATATCGGTGTCGTGTCCCACTTTTGCAACGGCCATTTTTATTTTATGAACATCCGTTTTTGAATCATCAAATGCCAGATCCATAATTTTGGTTTCCTTGTTCCAACTGGCCGAAGTAACACCATCAACCGCTTTAGCTGCTTTTTCAATGCGAGCTTTGCACATGCCGCAGTTTCCGTACACTTTTATTTTTTCTACCTTATTCGCTGCAAAAACTGCAACTACCCCAAACATAAACAGGGCCACTAAACTTAAAACTTTTATTTTCATCTTTTTGAATTTTAAAAATTAATAATTATTGCTGTTGAAATATAGTTTCAATACCTATTTTCTTCTGAGCCGTAAGGCATTTGCAATTACCGATACCGAGCTGAAACTCATGGCAACGGCAGCAATCATTGGACTTAGTAATAGTCCGAAAAACGGGAACAAAATGCCTGCTGCAACAGGAACTCCAATAGAATTATACACAAACGCAAAGAACAGGTTCTGCTTAATATTTCGCATTACTTTTTGGCTTAAATCTCTGGCCCTTACAATACCGTTCAGGTCACCCTTCACTAATGTTATTTCGGCGCTTTGCATGGCAATATCGGTGCCGGTTCCCATGGCAATTCCCACATTGGCTTGTTCAAGTGCCGGGGCATCGTTGATTCCGTCGCCTGCCATGGCAACAATGTGGCCCTGCATCTGCAGTTCTTTCACTTTTTTATATTTGTCTTCCGGCAGGCAATCGGCTGTAAAACCATCCAGGCCAATTTCATCGGCTACCGCTTTGGCTGTATACTGATTATCGCCGGTTAACATGTGAACCTTTATGCCCATTTCCTGCAATTCATGAATGGCTTTTTTTGAAGTCTTTTTAACTTTATCGGAAACACTTACAATTCCCTCTATTTTATTTTTGATGATTAAATACATGACTGTCTGCCCTTTCAACTGCCATTCTTTAGTCAATTTCTTCTGGTCCTCATTTAGTGAAGCTTTAAAATCCTCAATTAACCGTTCGTTACCCAGCCCGATTTTCTCCTTTTCGTAAACGGCCTGAACACCTTTTCCTGTTACCGATTCAAACTGGTCAAGTTTCAGAAGTTTTTGTTTATTGGCCTTTGCTCCAGCCATAATCGCGTCAGCCAGAGGATGCTCGCTGTCAGCATCGACAGAAGCCGCCAGTTGCAAGACTTCCAGATCGCTCAGTTTTCCAAAGGATTTGAATCCATTCAGGCTTGGTTTTCCTTCGGTAATGGTACCCGTTTTATCAATAATTAGAATATCTACTTTATTCATCTGCTCGATGGCACTGGCATCTTTTACAAGCACGCCTGATTGAGCTCCGCGGCCTGTCCCAACCATGATGGACATGGGTGTCGCCAATCCCAGCGCACATGGACATGCAATAATTAATACAGCGACTGCATTCACAAATGCATATACATACGATGGTTCCGGTCCCCAGATTGCCCAGACTGCGAAAGTAATGATGGCAACTGAAACCACTATCTGAACAAAGTATTTGGCAACCGTATCTGCCAGTTTCTGGATTGGTGCTCTTGAACGGCTCGCCTGATTGACCATTTCGACAATTTGTGACAGAAGGGTATCACTGCCAACCTTTTCAGCCTTCATTTCGAACGCTGTTGTGCCATTAATTGTGCCACCGGTCACTTTATCTCCTTTTGATTTTTCTAAAGGTATGGGTTCTCCGGAAATCATACTTTCATCAATGACAGCTTCTCCGTTGGAAATAATTCCGTCCACCGGGATTTTTTCACCAGGCTTTACTTTTAGCAGATCTCCAACGTTGACTTCTTCCAATTGAATTTCTTCTTCCTTGCCATTCCGTATCACACGGGCAACTGGCGGAACCAGTCCCAGTAAGGCTTTGATGGCGGAATTGGTTTTGCCGTGAGCGCGCAATTCCAAAACCTGACCCATGAGCACCAGTGTTAAAATGACTGCAGCTGCCTCAAAGTAAAGGTGGACATTGCCATTTTCATCTTTAAACTGTGCCGGGAAAAGGGATGGAAACAGGAGGGCAAAGATGCTGAAAAGATAGGCTGATCCAACTCCAATTGAAACAAGTGTCCACATATTGGGCGACCACCGGCGAACTGAACTGTATCCTCGTTTGAAAAAATCCCATCCGCAGTAAAATACAACAGGAGAGGCTAACAGAAATTCTACCCATCCCCAAACTTTTTTCGATGCAAGAGACTCTAGGTTTAGAAAGCTTACCATGTCTGACATCGCAATTAAAAACACAGGTATACTCAATGCCAGCGCGATCCAGAATTTTCTGGCCATTTTCAGGTAAGCAGTTTCTTCTTCGCTGGTTTCAACTCCTTTTTCAGGGACCAGCGTCATGCCGCATTTCGGACAGTCTCCCGGATGATCCTGTTTTACTTCCGGATGCATTGGGCAAGTATAAATAACATTGGAAGACGAAGCACTTTCTTCTTTATTCAGGTGCATCCCGCAAACCGGGCAGTCGCCTGGTTTCTCATAGGTTTTATCGTCTTCGCAATGCATAGGGCAATAATATTTACCCTGTCTGGATGCCAGATGAGAATGAGTATGCCCGTGTGAATGATCGTGGTTGTCATGATCTTTTTCATGATTGTGCGAGTGATCATCTTTCTGTACTGATTCAGAAACAGGAACCAGATGCATGTTGCAAACCGGACAATCACCTGGGTTGTTGTAGGTCTTGTCACCTTCGCACCGCATCGGGCAGAAATATTTTTGTGTTGATTTTTTGTCCATAATTCAGAAGTTGTTTATCCGAAAATTGAAATGAAAATACCCGGAAGCAGTTGTAAATTACTTCCAGATACTTTTTCAAAATTCTTAATTACCGATTATGTTTCTTTCAAAATAGCCTGCGGTAATTATTAATTTTTGGATTTTCTGTTGTTGCTTTGATTTACAAGTTTAATTACCAGCCAAACTACCACAACAATCACAATTAGGCCAATAATCCAGCCATATCCATAACCCATTCCCCAACCATTATCCATTCCGTTTCCGTTCATCATGATATTTGAATTTAAATTTCAGGAATAATCCGATTGTTATTTCTTTTTCATTTGATTCTTCTTCATGGAAGTGGTGTCGTGCATCATTTGGCCTTTCTTCATCATTGTGGTATCAGGCATCATGCTTCCTTTATGCATCATCTTTGTGTTATTCTTCATGCCACCTCCATTCATCAGGTTTGTGTCATGCATCATGGTTCCCTTTTTCATGGTTGTTGAATCGTGCATCATTTTCATGTGATCATTTTTCATCATCACAGAGTCATTCTGCATAGTTCCATTTGGCAGTTTTTCTTTGATAACCAGTTTCATTCCACAGATGGGGCATTTACCAGGCTTATCCTTAATTACCTGAGGATGCATCTGGCAGGTGTACTTCACTGTTTGCACCGCAGCGGTTTCCTTTTGTGGTGTCTGGCCATAAACCTGGGTACCTGAAAAATTGAGTAGCATTAATCCGGCTACAAGGAAGACTGAAAACAAAAATTTACTTTTCATGATTTTACTTTTTAAGAATTGGACCTAAAAAAACCCGAACGATTTTCTGTTGTGTTATAATGATTCAATAGCACGTTCGAGTTTTTCTTTTATTTCTCCGGCGATACCGGCTAGGTTTGGGTTTTCAATAGCCATCATCGAAGCCACCGGATCAACAGCAGCCACTTCAATTTCATTATTTCCCAATTCCTGAACGATTACACTGCATGGCAGCATGGTTCCAATTTTATCTTCCTGTTGCAATGCCTTGTAGGCATAAGCCGGGTTGCAGGCTCCGAGTATCTTGTATTTCTTGTAATCAACATTCAGTTTTTCTTTCAGTTTTTCCTGAAGGTTAATTTCGGTAAGTACTCCAAATCCTTCTTTTTTCAACGATTCGGTTACACGCTGAACCGCCTGATCAAAATCGGTACTGATTTTTTTGCTGATGTAATACTTCATAATTTCGATTTTTAATGATTAATTACTTATTTTATTGGTGCCAGATGCATGTTGCAAACCGGGCAAGTGCCTGGAACATTATAGATTTTATCACCTTCGCATTTCATCGGGCATTGGTAGCTTGTTGCCGATCCGGAATTGTTGTCCTGATGGTGTTTGTGCTCATTTCCTCCACAGCAGGAATGTAATTCCTGCTTGTTCTGCTTGGTTACATATTCTGCAACCGGTTCGCTTTGCTTTTTCATGATGAATTGATTTAATGTTTTATTGTATAAAGATACAAGATGCATTTCATGAAGTTGTTACACAATTCAATGATTGTTTTATATGATTTTCAGGTTTTAGACCTTGTCGACTGGTTTTCGCTTTTGGTTACCAATTTTTTTAAAATAGCTTGGTGTAAACCCTGTTACTTTTTTAAACTGCCCCGACAAATGTGCTACACTGCTATATCCCATTTCAAGGGCTATTTCACTGAGTGTTTTTTCATCGTAAACCAGCAATTCTTTCACACGCTCAATTTTAAGGTTGATCATGTATTTTTCAATCGTTGTACCTTCAACCGAAGAAAAGAGCGTGCTCAGATAGTTGTAATCCAGGTGCAGCTGACCGGCCAGATAATCAGAGTAATTTGACTTTATTTCTGCTGAATGTATGTAAGTCAGGTCAATAATATAATTCTTTACCTGCTCAATTATTCTGACTTTTGAATCATTGATGATTTCGAAACCCACTTTCTTTAACTGGATTTCAATTTCCTTCAATGTTTCGGTTGAAATCGGATTTTTAACCTGAACCTTTCCAAGTTGAACTTCAGTTTCATGTAGTCCAGCATCACGAAAGATGCTGGAAACAACCATGACACAACGGTTACAAACCATATTTTTGATGTAAATAAGCATCTTATTTTTAGGCTATATAAGTTTATACTACTGCAATTCCTTTTTCGTTGGTTCTTATTTTATAGACATCATCAACGGGTGAAACCAAGATCATCCCATCACCACTGTATCCGGTTCGCCCGCTTTCCCTGACAATTTCGACAACCTGATCAACCTGCCCATCAGCAACAAGTATCTCGATTTTAATAACCCGGTAAGAATCTGCAAAAGGATATTTCGTACTGATGTGTTCTTTTTCATGATCAACATATTGACCGGTACCTTCGCATTCAACAAAGGTCATGCAGCAAAATCCTGCTTTTTTCAGCGCATTGAAAACCGCCTCCGTCTTACGATGCCTGATATATGCTTTTATAAGTTTCATAACCTAAAATTTTTTGTGTTCTGAAAATTTTGATTCGTTCTCAGTTTTCAAATCCTTTTTAATTTCAGGACAATCCATTAAATCTTTGAGCTCGCATTTGGAACAAGCTTCATTTTTTTCCGAAGTGCCATCGTCAAGGGCACAGGAGTGTGCTGTAAATTCAGCATCTTTATTAAAAAGAAGTTTCACTCCCAATGCCAGCATGACAAAACCAACTAAAATGACTGAAATAATTAAAGTCTTGATTATCATGACGGTTTATTTATTTCCTTGTGCCCTGAAATTTTCTGTAATTGGTTGAAGTACCTTCCATCATTTTAAAGCTATAGCTAAAGGTGCCATTCTGCATGTCAAATCCCCCGAAATGATTATCTCCAACCTGGTGTTCCCCATTCATGTGCTTGCCCCATTCTGTTGAATTATTTCCCATCATATTTCCACTTCCCATCATGGACCCATCACCCATCATATGTCCGTACTCGTTTTCAAAATCCTGACCGTCAAGGCAAACCATTAGGCTATCTCCATTTTTGTAAGTATTGAGAATAAAAGTTGAATCCATGTCATCCCCAAAACAATGAACATTTATTTGTCCATTGCTGATCAGTTTAACGATAGCTGTGTCCGTATAGTTTCCAGTGGTTGTTGTTGCACTTTTAAGCGTTGATGTAGTTGTGAAACTACCAATATAAGTACCTTCAACGTTTTGATTTACTGTTTTTTCATTCTTCTGACAGGCGCCAAATACGAATGTTCCGGCAAATGCAAACAGGATTACCTTGATATAATTTTTCGTTTTCATAATTTTTATTTTTAAATGTTCATGAAGTAATAATTAAATATTGGTGTTAATAAATTGGTTAATAGCATCATCCACTAGTTTTCGGATCACGTATCAAGACAAAAGAATCCATAGCAGAAAAGGTTGAATAAGCTTTCAAACTATAAGACCAGGGGATTTACATCAAATCAGGAAAACACAAATTTTGGGCAAGCTTACAGCATGTACCAGGAAATTGGCAGGTGGACTGACATCTGTGCTGATAAGATTTATAGTGGTGAGTGAATGAAATTCAATACTTACAGGTACAATGTAAACCTGAAGAATATGTTGTGTAAATGCAGTAAAATTGGTAAACGAAGGAGCGTAATCGTGATTGACTGCTAAAATTGAAACACTGTTGTCACAACAAGGCTCTTCAAAATGATTTCCCGGAGCAGAACATTTTTCATCACAGCCTTCCATACCACATGAAGCCAGTTCGCCGGTAACGGAAATTTTTTCAAAAGTTTCATCGGCACTGCCACAATGATGTGTCGCAATGGTAATATGCATCACAGAGATTAGGATGAGAAATGCAAATAATATGGATAATAACTTCTTCATTAGATTACAAAGGTGGTTCCTTTTATTCAGTGAATCGTTACACAATTCCAGAATAGATTTGTATAATTTACATGTTTTAGCACAATACAGAACTCTGTGAATTGCTTGTAAACCGATCTCCTCATTTTGAATTATTTATTCATTACCGGTTTTAAGTAAACTGATCCGATGATTTTGATTTATCAGATCAGTATAAAAAGAGTCACTACCTGAAATATTCCTTATTTCACAGGAGTCATTTTGTAGACCAGATCAATCGTGTTATTTTTCAGGTGTTCGATCAACCGGCTCTTTGAGTCATTCCTGATTTTAAATTCGGCATCCTTAAAGATGTTCGATACAACCAGAATGCAGCGGTTGCAAACCATGTTTTTAATATGAAATTGCATCGTTTCGTGTCTTTTAATTAGTACAAATATGAATCGACATCAACTGTGGTTTAGCCCGGATTGTAAAAAGGGCCCCAACCACACCTGTGTTTTGGTTCAATTTCAGGAAAGGAACCTTACCACAATTGTGTTTTGGTCCAAATTGTTAAAAGTAACTCTACCATGCTTCTGTTTGGGTTTATTCTCAGGAGAGAAACTTCATCCCAACCGGGATTCATCTCAAATTATGCTGAACGTTTCATTTCCGAATTTGATTATTCCTTGTTCATATATTGTCTGGTACTGACAACGGTTGAACAGTCAATCGGGTTCATGGGTAATTCTTTTTTTACCGGAAAGTTCATCCGGATCACAGTGATTTATAATGTTGTAAGACTTAGTATCAGGAGTTTATTTAATTCATTTTTTGAAGCAGGTCAGCCGTCTTTTGAAAGAATGTTTTAACAACATCTTTCTGATCGAGTGTTAGTTTTTCAGGATTAATTGATGCCGATGCATTTTCGAGTTCTACAAGCTCATTGCTCAATCCCGGATATTTTTCCTGCTGCATGCCTTTCAGTATTGTTGTTGTTAAAATATCGGTTGCACGTTTGAAATTGTTCGCTTGAGAAGTTCCGGCAGAACTGGCAAATGTTTTGTTAACATGATTTACTACTCTTTCCATATTCGAACTGGCATCAAAGTGAATTTCATTAGCCATGGCATTTGTCGCGTCAATCAATTTTATAAATGCTTCGTTGGCAAATGTAGGATCAAGCTCCATCTTCATGGTATCTTCATCCATAAAACGAACAAAGTCAGCTACGGCCACATTGTTTTCATTCACGTTAATTAGATTCTCCGCAACCAGATTCTCCGGTGCGGTTTCTTTTTGATCTTTAAATCCAATATAATAAACAAGAAAGGCAGCTATGCCAATTCCCAATACCCACGGCCAAAACGGTTTCTTCTTTTCTATTTTAATTGCTGTCATAGTTTTGTTTTAATGTTCGGATGATTTAAAATAACATAGCCCAAATACCGGGTTTAAATCTTTTATCTGAATTTAAGGATGAACATTCATTTTAGTTCCCGAACCCAAAGTATAAAGGTAATATCAAGCACTGCCATTTACCTTACATAAATTTGGAAAGATGTTACATAAATCACAGTTCCCGGGTGTTCCGCATTTAGGCACCTCGTTATTTCCGGTACAAACAGCACTCCGGAAGTTCTTCGTAAACCTTGTCCGAAGCTTTGTGTTTTTCGGTATCGTGGCCAACCTGGGCAATTGCTTTCTGAATACTATCCGAATTGGTTTTGTTCGGATCAAACTCAACATTCAGCATTTGTTTTTCAGCACTCCAGTCGGCTGTCATTACTCCGGAAACTGATTTGGCTGCCGTTTCAATCCGCTCTTTACACAAATCGCAATTGCCTGAAACCTTTATCATCCGGGTTTCCATATTTGCCATTTTTGATACGTCTTTCTTATCCATCGCAGAATTTACCTTGTTTTCCGAATTTTTTGATTCTGTACTCATATCCATGGCAGGTTGTTTCTCTTTTGCTTTTTTTTCTGAACCATTTCCCATATCCATTCCGGCCATTCCACCTGAAGATACTTGATTCCCTTCCGGGTTCATCATACTTGGTTTGCCTGCCAATTGTGCAGAAGCATCAACTGCAAATGTCCCGTTGGTCACAATCTCTTCTCCTATTGTTAATCCACTCGTCACCACGTACGAATTGCTCAACGCAGGTCCAAGTTCAATTTCACGCATGCGGAATTCAGGTTCTTTTGCCCCGGGAACTTTTATATAAACGACCGAGCGTGGACCTGTCCAAAGAACAGCCGATTGCGGAATAACGATTCCGTCGTTGTATTTGGGCAAGGCGGAAGTTACAACTCCGTTTACGAACATTTCAGGTTTGAGTACGCCTCCCGGATTTGAAGCTTCAACACGCACTGAAGCAACCCGGGTTGCCGGATTGATGACCGGATCAATGAAAGATATCTTCCCGGAGAATTTCCGACCGGGCACCGACTGGAGCGTAAACGATACAGAACTGCCTTTTTTTATCCAGGGAAGATCACTTTCGTAAGCATCAAAAAGTACCCAGACATTCGATAAGTCCGCCACTTCAAACAAAGCCGTTCCCTGTTGTACGTAATCGCCCTGGTTGACACGCTTGGTTAGTACAATGCCCGACACATTGGAGGTCACATTAAAAACCGTTTGGGGTTTTCCGCTCTGTTCAAGCGCTTCAATTTGTTCACTGGTTAATTTCCACTGCCTTAACTTTTCACGTGCAGCTTCAATTAGTGCAGGCTGGGCCGGTACCAACTGTTTGGCCTGAAGTAATTCTTCCTGAGCAGTAATCATTGAAGGCGAATAAATGCGTGCGATAACCTGTCCTTTCCGTACTGATTCTCCGGTAAAACTGATCAGCAACTCTTCGATTCTTCCGGGAACATGAGCCGCCTGAGTTTTGACCCGGCGTTCGTCGGCCTGCACTTTTCCATATAGACTCACTTCTTTTTGAGCATTTTGCTGGCCTATTACCGTTGTTTGAACTTCAGCCAGTTTTATCGCCTCCTGGGTCATTTGCACCGCATCCGGATCGAGTTCTGCAGTAGCCGATTGTACCGGAATTAATTCCATGCCACAAATGGGGCATTTCCCAGGTTTGTCCATCCTGATTTGCGGGTGCATGGCGCAAGTCCATATTTCATCCGCCTTTTCACTCTCTGAATGTTGATGAACTGCAACACCTTCAGTGATCGTTGCAGGTTCTGAATGATGGAAAACCAACCATCCCAGGATTAATCCGCCAACAACATATAGTGCTGGTTTAACTCCTTTTTTGTGAAATATTTTATAGTCTTTCATTTTCTTGAATTATTATTCCGTTTGAATTATTCCATTCCAGCTAAATATTCCAGCTGTGCACCGGTTGTATTCCGGTCAGTCAAAGCAGTGAGCTGCTTTAAGCCGTAATCGAGCAACTGAGTCTGCATTCGCAACACCTCTTCAAAGTCTGAATTTGAAGCTGAAAAGGCAGTCGTTAGAAGTTGGACACTTGTTCGTGCGAGTGCTGCCTGATTTTGATATAAAGTCAACCGGCGACCGGCATCTTTATATTGCTGAACACTTTCGAGAAATGAAACTTCCAAACCATTCAGGGTATTTTTATACGATTTTTCGGATGCTTCGATTTTAAATCCTGCTTCACGTTCCATCGATTTATATTTTTTACTGAAAAAGGGGATGGTTACTGAAACCATTGGCATAATCATATCCTTGCCATTCATCATCGATTCATTACCTGCACGTTTTTCGATGAGCATATAATTAGCACCGACACCTATCATAGGTTTGCCCATTTTGTTAGCCATCACTTGCTGTGCCAGTCCTGCAGCCCGTTGTGCCAAAGTCATCCGTAACATCGGGTTGTTTCTCAGGCTGTCAGTCATGGCATTTAGGTCAACAGTTAATTCAACTGCCTGAAGACTATCCGGAACATTTACAGGAACTTTTGACGATCTGTTCAACAAACTATTAAAACGTGCGATTTCCGTTCCCAGTAAATCTTCAGTTAAAGCGACCCGGTTTTCCAATTCTGCAATTTCCATCTGTGCCCTGAGTACATTAACCATTCCCGAACCTTTGGAACTCATGGCTGATGATCCTCCTCCCATTCCTCCGGAAGTAGCACTTGCGTTCTGATTCGCAGCACCGTTTTGCATGCTTCCCATTCCTCCTGAATTTGCAGAGGCTGGTGTGGCTGTGTTTCCGGAAAACGAACTTCCGGTTGAGCCGGAGCTTTTTGCATTGGTGTAATTAGAAAGTGCTATCTTTTCGAGTGTCCGAAGCAATTCCAGATTTTCGTTTAGAATACCAATTTCCTTCTTCTTCTGGTAAACCCGGTACCACGATGATTTTACCTGACTATACAGCATGTTGCGAACATCGCTGGCTTCCTCGAATTTCATGAGAGCCATTTGCGAAGCTTCATCTTTTGCTGCTTTTAATGCCCCAAACCAGGGAAACATCTGCATCGCCTGAATATTACTTAACTGATTTCCGCCAAGTAATTGCATCGGTTTCAGGAAAAATCCCAGTTGAGCAGTCGGGTCGGGGAGTGCACCTGCCTGCGGAACTTTTTCCAAAGCCGCCGAATATTCAAGGTATTTAGCCTGCAATCCCGGATTGTTTTTTCCGGCTAGTTCCAGGTAAACTGAAAGCGAATCCTGTGCCTGAACTGTTCCGGATATAAATAGAAACAGAATGATGCCGATAATCCGTAAATCAACAAATTTGTGTTGTAAAGACGCACGGCGGTGCGTCTCCTTCAACATGTTCACAGACGCACAGCAGTGCGTCTCTACGCGAGATTGTAAATTATTCATCATGTTTCTCCTTTCCTTCGCTCAACTCCAGAGCGGCTAATTTTTTTTGTTCTTTTTTGACAGCCCCTTCGCGCCAAACCGATTGCAAAACCGGCACCACAAACATGGTCATGATCTGTATAATCATTCCACCAAAAGTTGGGATGGCCATCGGAACCATAATGTCAGCTCCTTTCCCGGTTGAAGTCAGCACAGGAAGTAATGCGATAATAGCCACGGCAGCCGTCATCATGGCTGGGCGAACACGTTTTTTACCGGCTTCAACCACGGCTTCGCGCACTTCCGTGACTGTGGAAGGCTTCCTTTCTTCGAACACCTGGTGAATGTAGGTTCCCATAATCACTCCATCATCAGTAGCAATTCCGAAAAGAGCAATGAAACCAACCCAGACCGCCACACTCAGATTGATCGTGTGCATTTGAAAGAGGTCGCGCATATTCATTCCAGCGAGGGAAAAATTCAGGAACCAGCCTTGCCCGTATAGCCAGAGCATAATAAAACCTCCGGCAAAAGCGACAAATACTCCTGAGAAATGGATGGATGAAGCTACAACTGTTTTAAACTGAAAATACAGCAACATAAATACGACAATCAAACTTATAGGAACCAATATTGCCAGTTGTTTGGTGGCGCGTAGCTGTTGTTCGTAATTTCCGGCAAACTTATAGTTTACGCCAGCAGCGAGAGTTAATTCTCCGGAAGCCAGCTTCTCCTTAAGGAATTTCTGTGCGTTTTCGACCACATCCACTTCAGCCATTCCTGGTTGTTTGTCGAAGATGACGTATCCATTCAAGAACGTATTTTCGCTGCGAATCATTTGTGGACCGCGGGTATAATTAAAGTCGGCCAGTTCTCCCAAAGGAACCTGAGTTCCAGTCATCGATGGCACCAGAATTTTCTTTAATTCTTCCGGAGTGGTGCGTAATTCGCGTGGATAGCGCAACCTAACCGGAAAACGTTCACGTCCTTCAACTGTTGTTGTCAGCGTCATACCACCAACAGCAGCCTGAAGTACTTCCTGAACATCGCTGACTGTCATTCCGTAGCGTGAAATAGCAGCGCGGTTGATTTTAATTTCGATATAAGGAGCGCCAACTGCGCGGTCGTAAAATACCGATGATGGAACTACGCCCGGAGCTCCTTTGAGTAAACGTTCAAAATCGAGTCCTGCTTTTTCGATGGATTCCAGATCAGGACCGTAAACTTTAAGTCCCATTGGTGCGCGCATTCCTGTCGAAAGCATGACCAAACGGGTCTGGATTGGTTGCAATTTCGGAGCCGAAGTTAAACCTGGCAAATTGGTCACTTGAACAATTTCGTTCCAGATATCGTCCGGCGATTTAATTTTTTTTCTCCATTGCCTGAAATATTCACCGTGATCCTCCGGAATTAGCAATTTCGGATCAATCTTTTTGAATCCGTCACGTTCAGGATTGTAAGTTGTTCCGTCGGTCAGGACAAAGTTGTCGTCATCATCCACTTTGAACTGCATCCGGTGACCATTTTCATTCAGAATATATTCAGGTAAATAATTGATTGTATTTTCGAACATCTGCACCGGTGCCGGATCGAGAGCCGAATTTACCCGACCCCATTTCCCAACTGCCACATCCACTTCAGGAATCGACATCAGGCGTTTATCCAAATCCTTGACGTAATCCACATTTTTCTCAATTCCGGCGTGTGGCATACTGGTTGGCATCAGCAGGAAAGAACCTTCATTTAGTGCTGGCATAAATTCCTTGCCAATACCAGGGAAGGTACGATCCGCATCTTTCCAGAAAGTAGTTTCACGAACATCCCAATTTACAAGCTGAGTTGTTTTCGGAACAAAACCAAACAAGGTATCGAAACCGAGCCAGATATTTATACCTAATAATATGGTAAACACAGGTAACATCAGGAATTGCCATTTATGACGAAGACACCAGCGCAATACCGGTTCGTAGAAGTGAACCATTGCCATGAGCAAACTCAGCACAAAAGCTACAATTCCGGTTACAAACAAAAAGTTAGTTAGGAAACTGTTGTGAGCGCCTAGAGGCAGCCATTCTTCGGTGAGGAAGAAAACCGCGAATAAAAGCGTAATTCCGATATTAATCAGGTTTGGGAAATTCTTTCGTTTTTCGGGCCAGCGCGACTCCAGTAAATTATTGATTCCGATGGCCGGTAAAGCTAAAGCTTGCCAGGTTCCCCAGAAAATAACCGAAGCTAATCCAACCAGTATCAGGATGGAATTGAAAATCCAGCGGAACCGTTTTCGATCAAAACGAATGGAAAACAGAACGTTCGCTAAAGTTGGTAAAACAATTACGCCCAAAAGAAACGAAGCCAATAAAGCAAACGTTTTGGTAAAAGCCAGTGGCCTGAACAATTTTCCTTCGGCTGCCTGCATGGCAAATACCGGCATAAAGCTGACGATGGTTGTTAGCAGAGCCGTGGTAATTGCTGACGATACTTCGATGGTGGCTTCATAAATCACCGCTTTCAGTTTTTCTCCTGAAGCTCCTTCATTTTCAGGCATCTCCAAATGTCGGATCATATTTTCGACAAACACGATCCCAACATCGACCATCACTCCAATGGCAATGGCGATTCCTGAAAGCGCAACAATGTTGGCATCCACACCAAACAGGCTCATGGCCACGAAGGTCATCAGCACGGCTACCGGCAACAAACCAGCAATCAGGATTGAAGCCCTCAGGTTAAACATCAGCACAATAATTACTATGATACTGATTAAAATTTCGTGTGACAGTGCCGATTGAAGCGTTCCAATGGTTTCCTGAATCAGACCGGTTCGATCGTAAAACGGAACAACTGTAACTTTCGAAACTGTTCCATCGGGCAAAACTTTAGATGGAAGTCCCGGTGCTATTTCTTTAATTTTTTCTTTGACATTATTAATTACAGCCATCGGGTTCGAGCCATAACGAGCCACAACCACTGCACCGGCAGCTTCTGCTCCACCTTTGTCGAGGCCGCCACGCCGGGTAGCCGGGCCAAACGAAACGCGGGCCACATCGCCAATCCGAACGGGTACGTTGTCGCGAACAGCAACAACCGCCAGTTTCAGATCTTCGAGACTTTTGAGGTAACCCAGTCCACGAATGACATATTCAACTTTATTCAGTTCAATGGTTTCGGCGCCAATGTCGAGATTGCTCTTTTTCACCGCCTGCATCACGTCCATCACGGTCACTCCGGAAGCTTTCATCGCATCCGGATTAATATCAACCTGATATTCTTTGACAAAACCACCAATTGAAGCAACTTCGGAAACACCTTCGGCTGTTGCCAGCGAATATTTGACGTAATAATCCTGAACGGTACGTAATTCCTGAGGATCCCAGCCGCCGGTAGGTTTACCCGTTTTCGGATTCCGGCCTTCCAGGGTGTACCAGAAAACCTGTCCAAGCGCTGTGGCATCTGGCCCTAGTGTGGGTTGAACACCTTGAGGCAAGGTTCCGGAAGGAAGAGAATTCAACTTTTCGAGGATTCGCGATCTGCTCCAGTAAAATTCCACATCATCTTTAAAGATGATGTAGATAAACGACATTCCGAACATGGAAGTGCTTCGGATGGTTTTCACTCCAGGCACTCCAAGTAAGGTGGAAGTTAGTGGATAGGTGATTTGATCTTCGATATCCCGGGGTGATCGGCCCATCCATTCGGTGGCGATAATCTGCTGATTGTCTCCAATATCCGGGATCGCATCAACAGGAATCGGATCGCGGGGCAAAATTCCCGTGTTCCAGTTGAATGGCATGGTCACAGCTCCATAAACCACAAAAGTGATCAGGAATATAAAGGTAACCAGCCGGTTATTTAGAAAATATTTGATAAGTCCGTTAAACATGGTAGTAAAAATTAAAGCCCCATCCCCATCCCCTGCCCGCGGCAGGCGGGCTTCCCCGAAAGGGAAGGGAGTTTGGGCAATGAAAATTTCAAGTGTTGCTCTTTTACGAGCATTTACAATACTGTAGTTCTTAAAGTCCCCCATTTGGGGGATTTAGGGGGCTTTACCGGTATTGGCAGCAGCCAGGAAGCTTGTTGTAGGCTTTGTCTTCTGCTTTTACCTTTTCGGTGTCGTGGCCGGCAGCAGCAACTTTTTTACCGATTTCGTCCATGTTTGTTTTTGCCGGATTGAATGAAGCGGTAAGTGTTTTGTCTTTTTTGCTCCATTCTGCTTTCGAAACACCATCAAGCTTTGCAGCTTTTTCGATACGAGCCTTGCACATACCGCAGTTACCCGAAACTTTAATAGTTTCAGTTTTTGTTGTTTCTACTTTTGTTTGATTGCTGGTTTGAGCATAAGAATTAACGCTCAATGTGGTTGCCAATAAGGCTATGAAAATAACTTTTAAAGTTTTCATGATTTTAAATTTAATGTTATTGAATATTAGAAATTATCCGGATACAAATTTTTAGTACCGGTATGAAATATCAATAGAAAATTTCCTATTGAAAAATAATATTCAATAAAATCAAATTATGAAAACGCAAATCTTGGGCAGACTTACTGCATGAATCAGCAGATTTTCAGGTGGACTGGAGTCTGTGCTGCTTAAATTAATTGCAGTTAATGAATGAAAATCAATGCTTGCAGGAATAATGAATACCTGTAGAATATCCTGAGCAAATGAATTGAAGTCGGAAGATGAAGGAGTATAATTGTGATCGACTGCAAAAAATGAAATATTGTTGTTGCAGCAGCTGGATTCCAGATGGTTCCCAGTCTGAACACAGTCATCCACTGCACTTTCCATACCGCACGAAGCTACATGTCCCCAAATGGATACCTTAGAGTCAGCAAGTTCACCTCCGCAGTAATGTCTGGATATGGTGAGTTGCATGCCCGAAAGTAGCATGAGTAAAGCAACAGATATGGAAAAAAGTTTCTTCATTGTTCTTTTCAACAGAAATAACTTGAAAAAGTTCTTCAAAGGTATGTTTATTTGAATTGGATGAACTTTTTCAGCTTATTCATTAGGAAACATTAACAAAATCCAGAATTTAACCACGACTATATTGCGAGTGTATTGCAATTTTTCAATCTGTTATCTGATGGAATCTCTTCATAAATTACGAACTTTATAAAAACATTCAGCATTTCCAATGCCCGGACCATAGAAATGTGCGTAACAAAATTAACTTTGTTTGTACAATAGTTCAGGATCAACCAACTTAGTATGCCACAGAAAATAAAATCATACATCGACAACTTCTCTGCGCGTTTTCAGTCGCTTCTAAACCAGGCAAGCCAAACAGGGCAAGCTGACGAGATTTTGGAACAACTTGTTATGACGTCAGATGAACTGGGGAGGCTGCTTATAGAACTGGGACAGACTGCTTCTGAGAAAATATCTTCGAACAAGCAGGCCGAAGACCCAGTTTCAGCGAACAGTCTGATTTTACAATACATTATAACGCACATTTGTTCAGAATCATCTAAGATTTTTATGTTGCTTTGGAGAGACAGCATTTTTCAGATTCAAAAGGCTAAACTTTTTACTGTTGATGGCGAAGGGAATGAAATGATACTTCAACAGCTTGTTCTGGACAACCAGTTGGTATTTATGGGTGCAGGTAAAGAGTTACTCAATAATTTGCATCAGCCAGTTGAAAATTTAAAAGCATATCCAAACCATTATAACAAGCAACTCAAGAAATGGCTTTTGCAGGAAGATCCATGGCCAAGCTACGAAAAACAGATCAGGGAAATTATTCTGCAATGCCATACATTACACAAAAAGCACCTCATTATTTTGAAATCGGCTCAGGGATTTCAGGGCATTAAAGCAAAGATTTTCGAAGCTGTAAAATTCTGCAATGAAGAACTCAGTGAAGTAAGTAGTTTTATTAATCAGGCAACTGAATTTATTCAAACAGAAACACAGTCTGCTTCTGAAAAAAGTTTAACCAGAATCGCCAACAAACTTCAGGTCATTGAATCGCAGGTAAATATTACCTATCATATTGATGTGTTTAATGCTGGGATAGAAGATGAATTGACACATATTGCCGGTGAAACTGAATTTACTATTCAGACTCAGAATGGTTTGTTGATGCAAGCCAGAATTAACTTTCTGAAGCGACTGACGATGTGGCTTAACCGGGAAATTTTTCCGCTCCTGTTTGAGGTTTGGGAAGTAACCGAATTAAATAAAAACGGACTGAAAATGGCCCTCCAGAATATTCGGAACATGGCCCTGCTAAGCAGCTCGGATACTGTAGATAAAAACCTGCAAACATTTAATGAGAAGAATTATTTACAACCTCTTCTTGTGTTGAATGATAATAATTCGAATACAATCAGTCAGTTAGCTGAGTTTTCGAATATTATTCATCAACGTATTGCAGCTGATTTTAAACTTTCGCTGGTTTACGATCCGGAACGCTATTTCCTTCCTTTTTCATCAGGTACAGCTTTGACAAATCGTATCGATCTGGGAAGAATTAAATTACTGAAAGTATCGCAATCCTGGTTCTCTAATCAAATAATCCGGTTTCATCATTTTCGAAAAAAAGTAGTTCAGGAGTATTCCCTTTCCAGAGCGGAAAAAATGGTTCGTTTTATACAAGTCCGGCAAAGAGACGAATCAAATATTCATTACACCAGCTTTTTTATCACAAAAGGATATTTTGGTGATTTGTTTGCAATAGGCAGAGACGAAGAACTGGCTCATCTGGCACTATTGATAAATAACTGGAGAGAAGGATTTCGTGGATCTGTTATTATTACCGGTCAGCGATTTTCAGGAAAGACCTTAACCGGAGAACTTGCAGCCAGCAGAAACTTTCCCAACAATACCATCCGGCTGAGCCCGGGAGTCACCTTGTCTCTGCATGGCCGAAAAATGGCGGCAACATACAACATTGCTGATTCTCTTGAATTTATTGCCAAAAACAGAGAACATTCGAAATATCTGATCTGGATTGATGATATTGAATTGTGGTGGGAGCCCAATATCCCGCTTTACAGAAATATCAAAGAACTTTCGCATTTTATTGATCACAACTCGGGGCATTTCTTTTTTATGGTTTCAATGAACCTGTCTACCTATCATCATCTAAAGCAGGTCACCGAATTAGAACGAATATTTCAGGCACATATTCACCTTGGGAAACTATCTGCTGCTGAAATTGAAAAAGCCATACTCATTCGGCATCTTGCCACGCATCGTTCTTTGGTGAATCAAAAGCAGGAAAAAGTGGGTCCTGCAGAGTTCCGGCGGATTTCAAAAGCTATTGCACAGGCGAGTATGGGGAATATTGGAGATGCACTGAATCTGTGGTCATACTTTATCGAAAAAGTGGATGAAGAAAAGGTGATATTCAAGAACATTCCATCGGGTGCGATACCCGATTTTTACAGACCAGATCAGGCTATATTACTTACTTCTGTGATGCTTCAGAAAAGAACCAATGAGTACCGGCTGCGTAAACTTTTTGGCCCGGCTTTTACAGAGCGGTATAAACCTGTATTGATGAGGTTGATCTCGATCGGGCTGATCGAACGTCAGCTTGACGGGTGGCTTGAAATCAACGAGAGGGTTGTGAATGAAATGGGAAAGATGTTGGATGCCAAACACTATTTAACCTACTAAAGATGATGGAAGAAATCATACAAAATCACATCAGTTGGTTTAAATTCATTAGTATTTCACTGCTGCTAATCATCTTTCAGCAGGTTCTGGTCTTTTTTAGCAGATACCTTCGTGATTTCTGGATTCTTGGAAAGACCAGAATTCCACTTACCGATCTGTCACAAAAAGGACTGGTCATTCTTGAACCAGTCATTTATGTCTGTATCCTGGGTTTATTTATCGCCATCAATCCCATTATTCATGCAATTGTGGTCGTCATTATAGGGGCATTATTGTTCCAGCAGTTACGCGATTATCATAGTGGCAGGATTATTCTCTATTCCAGCACTATTTTGCGTGATAAAAATATCATCGTGGGAAAATACAGCGGCAGCGTGGTGAAAATGGGTAAACTGGGTCTTCATATCCGAACTCCGGAAGGAGTTTCGTATCTGAACTATTCACGAATTATTTCTGAAGGATTTACGCTTTCAGCGGGAAAGGAATTGGGAGAATACTGCCATGTTTTGGTTCGTGCAAAATCAACCGATACAACTTTCCCTGAATTAAAAAGAAAGTTGAATGAAATTTTGGTCACTCTTCCATATATCGATTGGAAATATAAGCCGAAAATTTCAGGCAGCTGCCAGATCGAGGGAGAGCTTGAACTGAAAATGCTTTTGCATGAAAATGTTGAATCCGAAGAGGTTTGCCGTTTTCTGACAGAGGCTGGTTATCATTGTGTTGTGAAAATAATTTAAAACTGAATCCAATGGAAATATTAAACGCATATAACCTGATCATTGAGGCTTCTGTCATTCTTATATTATCTTACATTTTCGGGGAGCTGTCGTACAAGACGAATATCCCTTCAGTTTTAATGCTGATCTTGCTGGGCATCGGACTTAATCTGGCAATCAAGAATTTTTTCATGCTGAGCTACGATTTTTCTCTGATCCTTGAAATTCTGGGGATTGTAGGTCTTATCATGATTGTACTGGAAGCAGCGCTGGAATTGGAATTGAAAAGGGAAAAAATAGTACATATCGTCAAAGCATTAATAATTGCCATAATAGGTCTGGCTTTATCCACCTGGGCGGCAGCCGAAATTCTTCAATACTTCATTCCGGGTATGGACCGTCTTTCTGCATGGATTTATGCGACTCCTCTATCCATCCTTTCTTCGGCCATTATTATTCCCAGTGTTTCAGGAGTGATTACTTCAAAAAAGGAATTCCATATTTATGAAAGTACGTTCTCTGATATTCTTGGAATCATGTTGTTTTACTTCTTACTCAATCAGGTGGAATCCAAAGATCATTCAGGAACTGTATTCATGTTTTTCGGGAATCTGGGATTAACCATCGTCATCTCTCTGATTGCCGGATATGGACTTCTGATTGTTTTTCAGAAAATCCGTTCGCAAATCAAATTGTTTCTTCTGATATCGATACTTCTTCTGTTGTATGCCCTGGGAAAGAAAATGCACCTTTCCTCTCTTTTTATTATCCTGATTTTTGGCTTGATGATTGCCAATATGCCACTGTTTTTCAGGGGATTTATGAAAAAAAGGCTCGATCTGAAGAAAGCTAAAGAAATGTATGATGGGCTCCATGTTGTAACACGCGAATCTTCTTTTGTTGTCAGAACCTTCTTCTTTGTAACTTTCGGAATGACCATTGCCCTCAGTTCATTGCTCGACCTTAATGTGGCTATGGTTTCCATCCTGATCATCCTTTCAATCTATGGAATCCGGTTCGTTATTTTACGCCTTTTCATGGGAGCTGATATCATACCACAGGTATTTATTGCTCCAAGAGGCTTGATTACTGTCTTGTTGTTTTACGCCATTCCAAAAGATGTTCAGGTTGCCGGTTTTAACTCCGGAATTTTGCTGTTTATTATTATTGTAAGTAGCCTTATTATGACTTTTGCATTGATATACGACAAGCAACGTAGCCATGAAGCCATCCGAAAAACGGAAAGCTTCCCGGTTGGATATCAAAAATGGAAAGCACCCAGTATTGATAAATATATTCAGAAGAATCCTGCTTCCGGTCAACAGGTAACCGAAAAATTAGATTCATGAAGTAAACTGACCCGGCAATCTTCCAGGCAAGATCTCTTCTTTAGATTATCTTTAGATTTAAGTCGTTAATTTAAGGTATGAAAATTTTAATCATTGAGGACGAAGCCGAATTACTTTCCGTAATCAGCAGTTATCTTTCAGTAGCAGGTTTTTCATGCGAGCTGGCTGATCGTTTTGAGGTGGCTCTCGAAAAAATTTCGTTGTACCAATACGATATTATTCTGTTGGATATTACTCTGCCGGATGGAAACGGACTCGAACTGATTAAAACGATCAAAGAGATGAACCTCCGCTCCGGAGTTATTATTATTTCAGCAAAAAATTCGCTCGACGATAAAATATCCGGCCTCGACCTTGGTGCCGATGATTACATGACCAAACCCTTCCAGCTTTCGGAACTGAATTCAAGAATTAAAGCACTACTAAGGCGTCGGCACTTCGAAGGATCTGATTTGATCCGGTTCAATGAAATTGAGCTTAACACAGAAAATAAAACAGTTACCATTGATAATATACTGGTGACTCTGACCAAAAAAGAATATGATTTATTGTTATTTTTTCTGGTTAATAAAAGCCGCTTGCTGACCAAAGAATCGATTGCCGAGCATTTATGGGGCGACAACATTGACTTGGCCGATAACTTCGATTTCATTTATACACACATCAATAACCTGAGAAAAAAAATACTTTCGCACGGCGGCAACGATTACATCAAAACCGTTTACGGAATGGGTTATAAATTTGTGGAATCATGAAGCTTCTTACCAAATTAAATTCAAGGTATATTTTGTATTCTCTTTCGGTGATGGTGGTCTCCGGAATTCTGATTTATATGGTTATCTCAACAGTTGTAAATAAGGAACTCGACGAAAAGCTAGCTGATATTTCTCTCCGGATCGAACAAAAACTCACCGATGGAGGCAAGGTGGATTATCTTCAACCGTTTGTGGAAGTGTCTGAAATAAGTAATGCGCGGGAATCAAAATCTATTTCTGACACGATCATCAGGAACGAAAGGGAGAATGAACTGGAAGAATACCGCCAGCTTACAGTGGTGAAAAAGATTAATGAATCGTATTACAAGATTGTTGTCCGCGAATCGAAACTTGAATCGGAAGATTTGATCGGAACGCTTGCCGGCGTCACTCTGTTGGGTCTTTTGTTGCTGACAGGCAGCTTAATTCTGGTCAACCGGAAAGTGGCCAAATCAATTTGGACACCATTCAATAGGAATCTCAAGGAGATCGGCGGATTTTCGTTGCAGGAGCGTTCACCTTTAATTCTTCAGAAAACCGGAATCACTGAGTTTGACACATTAAATGAGGTGGTTTCCAATTTGACCATTCAGATTATTGCCGATTTTCAAAACCTGAAGCAATTTTCGGAAGATGCTTCGCATGAAATTCAAACGCCATTGGCCATTATTTCGGCCAAACTCGAAACTGTTTTAAATGATCCGGAATTGACCGGATCGCAACTGGAAACGATGCGTGCAATTTTGGCTTCGGTGCGCCGTCTGGCGAAACTCAACAAAGAACTCCTCCTGTTAACGAAAATAGAAAATAACCAGTTTATTGCTGTTGAGCAAATTAGTCTTGAAAAAGTCATTCGGGAAAAGCTGACAGAACTTCAGGAATTGCTTGAACTGAAGGAAATAGCTGTTGAATTGAATTTTACAGATGACTTCCTTGTTAAAAGTAATTTTGTATTGACCGAATTATTAATAAACAACCTGATATCCAACAGTATAAATCACAACATTTCCGGAGGATTGATCCGAATTGTACAAAAGGAATCTAAGCTTGAAATCTGGAATACTGGTCGTGCAGACATTTTACATCCGGAATATCTTTTCTCAAGATTTTATAAAGAAAATCCATCATCAGGATCAGTGGGTTTGGGTTTAGCAATTGTCCATGAAATTTGTGATGTGCAAAAATGGAAGGTTACCTATCGTCAGGCCAACGGTATTCATTGTTTTCAAGTAGATTTCAGGAGCTAACTGAAATCATTACCGGATTATCCTGATCTTTTCATAATTGAAACTGTATTTTTGAATCGCTATAAGAAACCATAACATGCGCAGACTGAAACATTCAAAAACAATAAGAGTTTGCCTGAGTCTGGTAATCACTCTTTTTATAGGTTTACCGCTCTCTTTATCCGCTCAGGGAACACTGCAGACGTTTCTGGATAGCGCCCTGGTCAACAATCCCGAAGCCGTTTCCATTCATACCCAAATCCGATCTTATCAATTCGATGATCAGATGATTTCAGCTATACTCCGGTCACCAAAAGCTTTTGTTAGTTCTGAAGTTCTGGTTTCGCCTTACCTGAACAACAATGGCAAACTGATCGACATTGCACCCTCCGGCAAGGCAATTGGATATGACATTGGTATCACCAACGGAGGTTTGTATTCGCTGCTTTTTAACCTCGAACTCCCGCTACTTAAAGGGAAGCAAATAATTCATCTTCAGGAACAGAATCAGCTGGAAGTTGACCGGTTTAAGACACGGTTACGTCTGATTGAAAACGAGTTGAAAAGATCGGTTGGAAGCATGTATTTTGATGTTTATTCACGGCAGGCTACTTTAGAAAACAACAGGGAGAATTTGACTTTGCTGAATGACGAATTTATGCTTATCAAAAGCCTGACCCGAAAAGGCCTTTACCGTTTTTCTGATTACAAATTAATGGAACTGGAACTTAAATCGGATTCTATTAACCTGAATACCTCGGTCAATGATCTGGAACTTGCCATCCGTCAGTTAAAGGCGACTTGCGGAATCCGGAATAATGAGATTTCAAAGTTGACAAGTCCGCTAATGATCATGATGGATCCGGTTGTTAAACCTTCCCTTTTTATCCGTTCGTTTGCGAATGACAGCATGGCGACCATTGCCCAACAGCAGGTTTTTAACGACCGGTATCAGCCACAACTCAGGGTTTATGCCAATTCAGGATTAAATTCAACATCTGTTCCCCAGATGGAAAGACACGTTGGGGCAAGCGCGGGTGTGCAACTCACGTATACGCTTTTTGACGGCCATCAGAAAAGGATTAATGAGCAACAGCAAATGCTACGCATTGATGAAGCCACATCGCAGAAAGGCCTTAAAATTAATGAGGTAAAAACACAGACAGATGCTTACCGCCAAAGCATTAAAAAAACCAGAGACGAACTTCAAAAAGAAAAACAAATTCAGGAGGAATACAAGGACTTGCTGCTTTTATATCAGGACGAAGTAAAAAGCGCCCAAATCAGTGTGATTGATTTAATCGCTTTTCTGAAAAAATACAGCAGTATCAACCTGTCTGTCAGCATGAAAGAAATAACGCTAAACAAACTCATCAATGAATATAATTACTGGAATCACTAAAAACAAGTTTCAAGTTTCCGTCGCAGAATTAGTTTCACGTATTTTTACCTTGTCTGCTATTTCACTGATCTTCTGGTCCTGTTCATCCAGGCAGCCAACACAGGAGGACAAAGTCTCTGTAAAATCAGATGTTAAAATCAGTTCTCCAGTTCTAACCGGGGCAACTCGCTTGGTAAGCTATCAGGGAGTAACCCGTTATATGCAGACGAACGACATCCGCTCGCAGATGACCGGAATCATTACCCATATCAATTGTTCAATTGCGGGTAACATTTTCACCAACCAGGCTTTGTTTAACATTCAGCCTCAGGAAGCTGCAGCACTGCAAAAATCAAACTTCAGCAATGAATTACTGGCCGGGCTTTCGGATACAGTTTTTTCATACCTGAACGGACAAGTTAAAAATTTGAATGTGCAGGTTGGCGATTTTGTGCAGGCCGGCGATGTGCTGGCAAGCTGTATTCGCACCAATTCAATGAGGATTATCGCTTATATTCCGGTTGAACAGGTTTCCGCTCTTGAAAAAATGAAAAAATGTCTGGTGATTTTACCTGACGGGACATCGGTTGAAGGTCAGGTGACCGGAAAATTACCCGCAGCCGAGGCACAAAATCAAACACAGGCATATATTATTGAGCCGAAGAAGAACATAACGCTGGCCGAAAATGTCAACCTGACCGTTCAGTTTCAGGCAGAACAATTTCAGAATGCGGTGTTTGTTCCTGAAAGCGCTGTTTTAGGAAATGAAGAACAGACCCGGTTCTGGGTTATGAAACTAATAAATGATTCCACCTGTATCAAAGTCGCGGTTGAAAAAGGATTGAAAGAGGATAGTCTGGTGCAACTCATTGGTTCCGGATTGACAGTTGAAGATTTGGTGGTTTCTGAAGGAGCTTACGGTTTGCCCGACAGCGCCAGAATTCAGGTAACAAATAAGAAATTTTAATGGGCAGCAGGAAAAGGAAATTTTCAATCATTGATATTCTAAAAAACAGACAATCCTCATGTTGAAAGAAAGCTTCTACCATAAATTCAAAAATCCGCTGGGGATTGTGCTTCTGATACTGGTTGCTGCCGGTATTTATGCCTATTCACTGATGAAAGTCGAATTGCTTCCCAATGTGACTTTCCCGAAAGTGAAAATTATTGCAGACAATGGCGAGCAACCCATCGATATCATGCTGGTCAGTGTGACCAGGCCACTGGAAGAGGCGATTAAAAAAAGTGAGAATCTGAATATCATCCAAAGCACTACTTCCAGAGGAACCTGCGAAATTTCCGCTTTTTTCAATTGGGATGCTGATATTAATCTGGCCCGGCAGCAAATAGAGGCCCGGATCAGCGAAAGCAGTCCGGATCTTCCTCCGGGATTGAAAGTGGTCATTGAAAAGATGAATCCTTCCATTCTGGCTGTCGCGGGTTATTCGCTGGAAGGCGACCTAAGCCCGGTGGAACTGAAAATGCTTGCCCAATACACAGTAAAACCTTTTTTGGAACAAATAAGCGGTGTCCGTGAAGTGTCGGTCATGGGCGGCCGAAACAAAGAATACCAACTGGTGCTGGATGCAGGGAAAATGAGCCGCCTGGGAATTTCTCCGAACAAGCTGGGAGATGTGTTGGCACAAACCAATTTTATTCGGTCCAATGGCTACCTGAACGACAATAACCGTTTGTATTTGACACTAACCGATGCTTCAGTAAAAAACATGGAGCAACTCGAAAATACAATTGTTCAAAGCAGAGCTACGGGTACCGTCAAAGTTAAGGATATTGCTCAGGTTCAGATTTCCGGGCAGGTAGAATATGTAAAAATAAAGGCCAACGGAAAAGATGTGCCCCTGATTGCAATTATGAAACAGCCAGAAGCAAACCTGTCAGAAATAGATTCGCAATTGCAGTCAAGGATAAATGAGCTAAATGACAACCTGTTACCCAAAGGCGTCAAAATGGTTTCATATTACAGCCAGGCTGATTTTGTGGACAAAGCCATCCGAAGTATCCGTGATGTTTTGTGGGTCGGATTGTTGCTGGCCATTGTGGTATCCATGCTGTTTCTCAGGTCGTTTAAAAGCAGTCTGGCTATATTAATTACAGTCCCGGTATCTCTGCTGCTGACAGTCATTGTGATGCTGAGCCTGGGGTATAATTTCAATATTATGACATTGGGAGCCATCGCCGCAGCTATTGGACTGGTCATTGACGATGCAGTGGTGGTAGTGGAACAAATTCACCGGACACACGAAGAACATCCGGAGGAAAACTATTTCTCAGTGATTCCCAAAGCCATTAAATATCTTCTTCCGGCCATGATAGGCTCATCACTAAGCACCATTGTCATTTTTCTTCCGTTTAGCCTGATGTCCGGAGTTGCCGGAGCCTATTTTAACATCATGACCCAAACCATGATCATTACGCTGACAGCTTCGTTTTTTGTTAGCTGGTTGATACTGCCAGTTATTTACCTGCTCTTTTTCGGACACATGCGCGAAAAGAACCTGAAACCGGCCGAAGTTCATAAACGTACATGGGTTCTCTTTTTCGTAAAAAAACCATTCATTGCCATTCTCATGGTTGCAGCCATGATGACCAGCATTTTTGTAATCTATCCGGCATTGCCTTCAGGTTTTCTTCCTGAAATGGACGAAGGAGCGATCGTGCTTGATTTTGACAGCCCTCCGGGTACTTCGCTGGAAGAAACGGAGATCATGCTTGGCAAGGTTGACCGGATTATTGACCAGATTCCTGAAGTGCAATCCTATTCGCGACGGACTGGAACACAAATGGGATTTTTCATTACCGAGCCCAGTCGTGGCGATTACCTGATCCAGCTAAAGGATAAACGAAATAAAACGACGGAAAAGGTTATCGATAAAATCAGGCAACAAATAGGGGAACAATTACCGGTTTTGGTGGTCGATTTTGGACAGGTGATCGGCGATATGCTGGGAGACCTGATGAGTTCGGTGCAGCCAATCGAAATCAAACTGTTTGGTAATGATGTCGCGGAAGTTCAGCAATACGCCAGAAAAATAGCTGCCGTTGTGGAAAAGGTACCCGGAACAGCTGATGTTTTTGACGGAATCGTGATTGCCGGCCCCTCGGTGATCGTAAAACCTGACTATGCCAAGCTTAACCAGTTTCAGCTGAGTCCCGATAATTTTCAGTACCAGTTACAGGCCCGGTTGGGTGGGGTGGTAGCAAGCAGCGTTCAGGAACCTTTGCAAATCTGCGATGTCCGATTAGTGTATCCTGACAGGGAACATACAAGTGTTGATCAGTTGAAACAGTCACAGGTTTTTTTGAATGACGGGCAACTGCTGCCTTTAAGCCGGTTTGCTGACGTGAGTATCTCCAAAGGAGTGGCGGAGATCAACCGCGAAAACCTGAAAAACGTGGACTACATCACAGCCCGATTGAATAACCGGGATTTGGGCAGTACCTTGACTGATATAAAACAAGCCATCCAATCAGAAATAAACCTGCCTTCCGGACTTCACATCGAATATGGCGGCGCTTACAAAGAACAGCAACAGGCTTTCCGGGAATTGATGCTTATCCTGATTCTGGCCAGTTTGTTGGTTTTTGCGGTTATCCTCTTTCTTTTCAGGAAAATAAAAGTAGCGCTCTTATTAATTTTTCTGGTTATGCTCGCACCCGCCGGAAGCGGTATTCTGCTCTATTTGCTAAATGTACCGCTCAATGTGGGCAGTTACGTCGGTATTATCATGATTATCGGTATGGTAGGCGAAGCGTCCATCTTCACCTACCTGCAATTTATTGAAGAGCGTAAAAAAGGGACTCCTGTAACCGATGCGATTGTCTATACCATTTCAGTCCGTTTACGCCCCAAACTAATGACCGCACTGAGTGCTATTATAGCTTTGCTGCCACTGGCGATTGGTATCGGATCCGGCGCACAGATGCACCAGTCACTGGCTATTTCCGTTATCGGAGGTTTGGTTTTTGCTCTACCGGTATTGTTGATCGCATTACCCACCTTCCTTAAAATGATTGAAAAATAAGAAAAGTCGAGATTGAAAAATCAAGCTAAACAATATTCCTGGGAACCGTTTTTTTTTGAGGAAAGCAAAAGATACGGATCTGCAAATGGCAGGAAAAAATACAGTTTGAACATCGAAACGAACAAAATAAAGATAAAAAGATGTTTAATACATTATATTATTAATGCGATGCTAAATAGATACTTACCTGTTTTTTAATCTGACTTTATCTGTTTATTAACATTAGCTTAACGTTTGATTGATGCAAAGTTTAAATAGAATGATTAATATAGTGTATGGAAAAATTACTCTATATTGTTATGGGAATATTGATTCTTCACCTTCTTTATAAGGCATTCATGTTTTTTCTTTTTTTAAGATTAACGGCTAAGTTAAAAGATGGAGATATGAATACTTTTATAAATGTATTGGGTGAGAATTATCAAAAAAGACATTTATTAAATGGATTGACACGATACAAGTGGTCCAATGGTTTGATGATCGTCAAAGCTGGTTTTGATGAAAGTGGAAACCTGGTTTGCAATAAAATAATGCCCCGTATTATTTTCAGATTTAAATCAGAATTGTTATTTTCTTCAAGAGTTTAAAACCCAAAGGCTGAACAAAAAAGCCCTTAATTAATGGATCCGGCTAATAATAAACAGCCAGGATAATTAACTTCAGATTTCCTTTAGAATTGCATCTTAAGTTTGGTTTGTAAATTTCAAAACCATTCCAGATGAAAACAACAATCTTAATGTTCTGCTTCATCGTAGCAAGCTTATTTGCCGATGCCCAAAAAACGCCTCCAACAGTGGTCTCAGATGCTTTTGCCCAAAAGTTTCAAAATGCTGAAAACGTAAAATGGGACAGGGAAGAAGCCAACGAATGGGAAGCTGAATTTTTGCTTTTAGGAGAAGAAAACTCTGCTTCGTTTGATCTTTCAGGAAAATGGCTGGAAACAGAAGTTGAACTGGAAGAAAGTGAACTTCCGGAAGTAGTTAAAACTGCCGTCGTAAAACAATTTCCGGGTGCAGAAATTGAAGAAGCATCAACCATTGAGACATCTGAATTTAAAGGTTACGAAATAGCTCTTGAAATAAAGGGAAAAGATATTGAAGTGCTGGTTACTAAGGATGGTAAACTGACTATTAAAAAGGAGTCGGATGAAAAAAAAGACAAAGACTGACAGGGAAACATCAGGATTAGAAAGCTTATGGTTAGTGTAAGCTTTCTTGCTTTGATGAATCTGTCTTTTGGTCATAATTTTAACGCATTACCTCTCTTAATATTTCATCTATGAAGTCTTTGTTAATCGTTTTTGTTTTTGCACTAAGCATGACATCAAGCTATGCACAAATCGACAGCATTTGTTCTGAAAAACAACATTTTCTTAAACATCAGGTGCTGCCTTTAGGCTTGATCACAACCGGAGTCTTACTTAATATCGGTAACCTAAAGGAAACGATTCACAATCATACTCCTATGACCAATACCACGCTGGATAATTATCTGCAATACGTTCCTGAGGCTCAAATGTATCTTTTTGATGCAGTTGGAATTAAGCATCTGAATAATGTTTTTAATCAAACAAAATACCTCCTGATTTCCCAACTGGCTTCGGGAATAATTGTACATGCTTTGAAAAACACTACGAAAATAACCCGGCCAAACGGGGCACAATCTTCTTTCCCATCGGGGCATACTACGGTTGCTTTTGTCAATGCAACCGTTTTGTATCATGAATTTAAAAATACAGACCCGTGGCTTGCATACAGTGGATTTGCAGTTGCTACAGCAACCGGTTGCTTACGAATGACCAATAATAAACATTGGTTGCCAGATGTTTTTGCTGGAGCCGGAATCGGCATTCTAACAGTTGATTTGGTTTATTATTTTGAACCGCTAAAAAAACTGCAGTGGACTTCCGGACACAAAAAAATAAGCTTTACTCCGCTCGTTGGCTATAAATCGTTTTCTTTGGCTTGCAATTTTTAATCTACCGGGAAGCTAAATGAAGCCAGTAGTAAGGCATTTACTCATTTAGCCAATCCTGAATGTTTTCATAATTCCTTTCCCTTAGGTTTTTCGTGTAAAATTTTCCGATGATATTCATCTATTTGCTGCTGAAGCATTTTCATCATTTCATCCATCGACTTTGGCTGTGAATTCAGCAGTAATCCGGATGAAATACTGTCGCCTTTGTTTTTGCTGAAGTCGTTGAAAAAATCATCGAATTCTTTGAAATTCAACATCAACGAATCGGGATTCATCCTGAAATTGTACAATGGCGGACTCATCCCAAATCTTTTCATCAGAACCGAATCCTGACTTCCGCCGAAAGGCTGGGCAAATAACTGGTCAAGATCATCGAAGAATGAATTGCTGCGAAAAGTACTGTCGGAAAAGAAACCGAATTGATCACCAAAAGGTGTTGGACAATCTTCAGGGGTAAGCGATCTTTGCAAGGTAGTATCGCCCGACCAACTGTACGAGTAAATCGAATCAAATTTAATCAACTTGCCTTGTTCGTCATACTCTCTGTTAACCTTGATGTCTTCCTTTGGAACTTTGGCCTTTTGATCTTTTTTTTGTGCACTGGAATGTAGAAAAAAGCACATTGTCAGGATAAACAACAAGAAATACTGTTTCATAACCATATGATTTAAGTTCAGATCAAAATTAATCTCAAATCCTGAAATCTAATTTTAAAAAATCTTAAAACAGTTTAAAAATTATAAATGGACGTCCAATGTTAATTCGTTATAAAGAACTCATATATTGAGAATTTCGCTTATCTTTATTTTTTTCAAGAACAGTTTAATGGAGAGCGTGAAGTTTAAAAAATCGTTGAATGAACAAGGTCAGATTACTGGTCTTGAAATAGGAGGAATGCTTGTTCTTCAAAATTCAGAACAGCTTCAAAATGAATTTATTAGTGTTTTTGATGTTTTGAGTGATCAGGTAAAAATAACAATTTCAGAAGTGGATGAAATTGATCTTTCATGTATTCAGTTATTTGTCGCATTTATCAGACGGATGGATGAAATAGATGTGACTTACCAATTTTGCTGGAATATTGATGAAGATCAGAAGTCTTTGCTGGAAAATGTAGGTTTGAGTTACGAATTATGGATGAGCAATTAAATATGTCTAAACAAATTTTAATCGTCGACGATTCTGAAAGTATTCGCGAAGTTTTGGCTTACAGCCTTGAGAATGCCGGATATCAGGTTTTGGTTGCCTGTGATGGAATGGATGCTTTAAAGTATTTTGACGGACGAACAATTGATCTGTTGCTGACTGATTACCATATGCCCAACCTGAATGGTCTCGAATTGGTAGTAAAGGTGAGACAGACAGAAAATTACAAATATATTCCGATTTTAGTACTGACTACGGAAAATCAAATTGAAATGATCAGGGAAGCCAGGGATTCAGGTGCAACAGGTTGGTTGTTGAAACCCTTTAATACAGAAAAACTTTTGCGTACCTTACGAAAGGTTATTCGATAATGGAATTATTTGTTGAGAAATTTAAAGCAGAGGTAAGGGAATATTTCGAACGACTTGAGTCCGGATTACTTCAACTGGAGCAGGAACCCGAAAATTATCAGGTTATTAATGATATTTTTCGAATCATGCATTCGATGAAAGGCAGTGGTGGTATGTTCGGATTCGATCTTCTCAGCGAAGTAACCCATGATTTGGAGTCGTTGTATGATCTCTTCAGGTCAAAAAAACAACGGATTGATTCAGAAGTTATCAGTTTTACTTTAAATTCGATTGACCGGCTGCATAACTTTATGGTTCAGGAGCCAACAGAAGAACAACGGTTAATGGCTGAACAGATGAAATCGGATACTCAGCAACAAATTCTCCGTTTAACTGGTAATCTAATCAGTTCGGAAGATGTGAAATCGTTTGAGAACAACACATCGGCGCAATCAACAAAACAAACCACTTATCATATTTCATTTGTTCCAAACGAAAAGATTTTCATCAACGGAACTAATCCGCTTTACCTGATCGATGAACTTTACGCTTTGGGCGAATGTAATGTTCAGGTTTCGTTTGACCGGCTTCCGAATCTGGCTGAAATTGATGCCGAAAAATGCTATACTTCCTGGGATGTATTTATTGCCACAGCCGAAAATATTGATACACTGAATGATGTTTTTATTTTCGTGGCTGATAATGCACAGATTCAGATCGAAAAAGTATCTGACGGAAATTTCATTCAGAATGAAACTGTTTTGGCCGCCTTCATGAATGCTCAGATGAGACAGGAAACTTGGGACCCGGAAGAACAAATCATCGGGAAACCCATACATACAGAACAGTCTCAGGTACAGAAGATAAGTGAAGAGGCTGACCTAAAGGTGAATCCAGCGGCTGAAATTCCGAAAAACGCTGCTTTTGTGCCAACCACCGTTGATTCCATCAGGGTTGATTCCCGAAAGATTGATCAATACATGAATCTGGTTAGTGAACTTATTACAGCACAATCGCGACTGGAAGTGATTTCGTCGAAAATGAAACTTCCGGAACTGGAACTGGTAACCGAAACTTTTGAAAAATTGTGTCGGCAGCTTCGTGAAAATGCATTTGAGATGAGTTTGATACCCTTGCAGAGTATAGAGGTTCGTTTCAAACGGCTCATCCATGATTTGTCAAAATCGCTCAATAAAGAAGTCGTTTTAGTGACTGAAGGAATGGAAACCGAACTGGATAAAAACATCATTGAAAAACTGATTGAACCACTTCTGCATATCATCCGAAATTCTTTGGATCATGGTATTGAAAGTAAAACTGAACGGTTAGAGAAACAGAAAGAAGCGATTGGTACCATTTCCATCAAGGCATCGACTATAGGAAGTTATGTTCAGCTTGAAATTGAAGATGACGGAGCCGGACTTGACGTGAATAAAATCAGAGGAAAAGCTATTGCCAATGGAATTCTGTCTGATCAGACACGATTATCGAACGAAGATATTTTTCAGTTGATTTTTGAACCCGGATTTTCAACTTCAGAATCGGTTACCGATGTATCGGGTAGGGGAGTCGGAATGGATGTGGTCAGGCGACGGGTTCTGGAAATGCGTGGTTCAGTGAAATTGACAACGGAAAAGAACCGGTATACCCGGTTTACAATCCAATTACCGCTTTCATTGTCGATTGTTGACGGATTACTGACGACTGTTGGTGATCGTAATTATGTTATTCCGTCGTCGGTAGTTCAGAAAATATACCATGTAAAACATGAGCGGCTGAAAAGTGAATTCAGACAAGTTATTGAAATTGAAGGTGTTCAGTTTCCTTATTTGAATTTGCATGAAAAGTTTTACGGTCAAAAGCATATTCCGGAAGAACAGTGTGTTGTGGCTATTACGTATGATAACCAATTGTTTGGTTTGGTCGTAGATGAAGTTGTCCGCGAATATCAGGCCGTAATTAAACCTTTGGGAAGGATATTGAAAGGGCAGGATGTGTTTTCAGGAGCAAGCGTATTGGGAACCGGCGAGTTAGCCCTTGTGATTGATACCAATAAAATGATTCAAAAATATTCGTAAAAAATGGCTGCAGAAATCATACATGGACTTAATTCCTATTTCACATTCAGGCTTGGCGGCGAACTGTTTGCGGTAAACATCGGGCATGTGACTAAGATTCTCGGATTGACTGAAATCACTAACGTGCCCAATTCGCCTAAATATTTGAAGGGAATTATTAATCTTTTTGGCGAAGTTTTACCTGTATTTGACGGCCGACTTAAATTTGGATTTCCGGAAACGGAAAGTACCCGAGAAACCTGCATTCTTATCCTGATTTTTGAACTCGAAGGACTGGTAGTCAGTTCAGGAATTATAGTTGATTCGGTGGAGAAAGTTTTGATTTTTGAGACCGGGCAAATAAAGCCTGCACCAACCATTGGTAAAGGGTTCAATACTGAATTTATACATGGAATTGTAAGCATTAATGAAGAGTTTGCCATTATTCTCAATCTCGAAAAAATATTTTCAGAAGAAGAAATTAATTTGATCATAGCGGTAGAATAATCAAAAAAAAACAGATTATGAGATTTGTTGACTTAAAAATACGGACAAAACTAATGGGCGGATTTGGAGTTTTAATCCTGCTCGGATTTTTGTTGGCTCTTAGTTCGGTTGTAACCTTATTGAATTTCAAGAAAGATATCGATTCGTTTTCAAACGAGTTTCTTCCACAACTTGAGCTGTCGACCAAATTAAGCACCCGGACCCGAATGGTGGCTTTTTACATGGAAAGCTATTATTTAACGGGTAAACCTGAATATTACAAAGCAGCCAGAACTGAATTGGATTCGCTGAAACAGGTATTGGAACAAGGGGAACAATTGCTTGAAACGTCGTCGAATCTTTCGGAACTGGAACAAAATCTGAGTGAAGCAAGCATCCAGATTCCGCAATATGAGCAAATTATCGTAATGACATTTAAGACCGTTCATGATATTGACCTCTTGCAAAACAGGATTAGCCGGAATACGAATATTTTCAAGAACAATTGTCGCCAATTATTAAAAACGCAGAATCAATTGCTTAAACGCGAAATATTGAACCATCAGGGAACTGATATGCGGCTCCGGAAAATTAACAGCGTCACATTGATTGTCGATACGACTCATATTATTCAAAATGAAGTCTATAAAGCACTGGCGATTCATGAAAACGAATCACTGATCGAATCCTTGAAAATCTTTGATGTTATAAATTCACAGATTGTATTTCTGAAAAAAAATTTAACAGTTAAGACTGATAAGGATTTAATCAATAAGGTCGAGACTGCTTCTCTCGATTATAAATCAGCAATTGTTGAGCTTACCGAAAAGATCGGGAAACTTCTGGAATTAAGGAAAACAGATACAGCTATTTCCGGGAAACTGGTAGAGAATTCGAATAACCTGCGTAATTCTGCAGTCACCTATACTGTTGAGGTTGCGAACGGGTTCAGTCGTTCCATCAAATCCTCAGTTTTGATTAAAATAATCCTGGTGCTAATATCTCTTGGATTTGTCACTTTTACGGGTATTTATATCTCCAGGATAATTACCCAACCACTTATAAAAGGCATCGATTTTGCGCAAAAAATGGCCAAAGGCGATTTAACTGCTGAAATCGACATCGACCAGAAAGATGAAATTGGCGTTCTGGCCTATAATCTGCAAGTGATGAGTATTAAGATTCGTGAGATCATAACCTATGTTGCTTCAGCAGCAGAAAATCTGGCGGCTGCAAGTCTTGAGTTAAGCTCAACCTCTCAGCTGGTTTCACAGGGAGCATCCACTCAGGCATCGTCATCCGAAGAGGTATCTGCAGCAATTCAGGAAATGGCCGCTAATATTCAGCAAAATAAGGAAAATGCGAAACAAACGGAGCAGATTGCCATCAAGGCTGAAACAGACATTTATCAGGGTAGTGGGAAGGTTATCCAAACCGTTGATGCCATGCGCGAAATAGCCAACAAAATCTCAATTATTGGCGACATCTCTTTTCAAACCAATATTCTGGCGCTGAATGCTGCAGTTGAAGCCGCAAGAGCAGGGGAGCACGGACGTGGCTTTGGTGTAGTTGCCTCAGAAGTTGGCAAGTTGGCCGATCGCAGCAAACTGGCAGCTTCAGAGATTGACCAGCTTACGAAATCGAGTGTATACAATGCGGAGGAAGCCGGAAAACTCATGAAAGAAATTGTTCCTGATATCCAAAAAACTTCACGCTTGATTCAGGAAATATCGGCAGCCAATTTCGAACAAAGTTTAGGGGCCGGGCAGATTAATTCGGCTATTCAGCAATTGAATATGGTAACCCAGCAAAATGCTGCAACGTCAGAAGAATTATCGACCAATGCTGTAGAGTTATCAGCACAGGCAGAGCACCTTCAGAAGATTATTTCTTTCTTCAAAATAAATGATAACAACCAGGACAAAAGGCTAAATAAAACAATGAAGAATCAATATCAGCAAGTTGAAAATGCCCCGGAAAAAATCAAACGTGGTGTTGTCATTGAACTGGATGAACCGGAAAGTCCTGACGATGAGTTTGAGCGGTTTTAAGTGTTTTTATAGTTTTTCCTTTATCTTACAATGTTGAAATTGGAATTTAAACAACTATCAGACGAGCTTTTTCTTCAGCTGGGAAAAATGATCACCGAAAGGTATGGAATTAAAATGCCTCCGGATAAGAAGATCATGTTTCAGGCCAGATTGCAGCGACGTTTGCGCGAACTGGATATTCATTCATTTGATGATTATGTTCTGAAGTTACTCAGCGATCAGGGAGAATCATCCGAGTTTAGCCTTTTGGCCGATTATATTTCAACCAATAAAACTGAATTTTTCAGGGAGAATGATCATTTCAACTTTATGACCAATCAATTCCTGCCCGATTTTATGAATAAAGGTCAGCATCAGCCTCATTTGAAGATCTGGAGCGCCGGTTGTTCGAGTGGTCAGGAGGCTTATTCGATTGGAATTACGTTGGAAGAATTTATGCGGATGAAAAGGGTCATGTTCGATTATTCCATCGTGGCAACAGATATCTCAGTCAGGATGTTAAAGTCGGCCAAAGATGCGATTTATCCAATGTCACAGGTTGACAATCTGACTCTGGATATCAAACTACTCTATTTTTTAAAAAGTAAAAGTATGAAAGATCCGAAAGTCAGGCTTGTAAATGCTATCCGTGAAAAAGTGAGAGTGGCATATCTGAATTTGATGGACGATTCGTATCCGCTTAACGTGCTGTTTGATGTAGTTTTTCTACGAAATACGCTTATTTATTTTAGTCATGAAATTCAAATGAAGGTTCTTACGAAAGTTCTGGGAAGCTTAAATACAGGAGGTTATTTGTTTATTGGCCATTCAGAATCGCTAATAAATATGCGCCTGCCTATCCAATCTATTGCACCTAGTGTTTATGTTAAAACAAATGATACGAACTTATGAATTCTAAAAATGAACTTGAAAATGAGTTGGAAATGTCCAGACATCAAATTTTACAGCTTAAAAGGGAAAATGAAGAATTGGTCAGGAGCCTGTATAAGGTGAACGAAAAATTGCGCGATTCAGAAAGATTGAAAGGTCATTTTATCAGCAATATTACCAATGAGATAGTAAACCCGTTTGCCAGTATACTTGCCTTGGCTGAAAATATTAAGCGAATGAGTGAAGGGGAAATGGCGCAGGTTCACCGTATGGCTGAACTGATTTTTGAAGAAGCATTTCATCTCGATTTTCAGCTTAAAAATGTTTTTGTTGCCGCCCTGATTGAAGCCGGTAAGGAAGAACTCAATTTTTCTGTCATCCGAATCAATGAGTTGAGCGATCATGTTTGTCAATATTTTAAAAATCAGATGGCTAAGAATAACATCCGGCTTTCGGTTGATTTTACGAATGAAATGATAGCCAATGAGCCAATTTCGTTTACATCTGATCGGGAGAAATTGGATCTGATTCTCAAAAACCTGATCAGTAATTCAATCAAATACAGCCCTGAAGGTTCGGTTATCGACCTGAATTTTGTTTTGGGAAAAGGTAAGCTCTCTATGGAAGTTTCCGATCATGGAAAAGGGATTAATCCGGTTGACCGTCAAGTTATCTTCGATCGCTTTAAGCAACTCGATGAGAAAATCAATTCGATTAATACTGGCCACGGTCTGGGATTGTCTATTGTACTGGCTTGCACTGAAATGCTTGGAGGAAAAGTAAGTATGAATGATAATTATAAAGGTGGAATTCGCGTAATGGTTTCTATCCCGGAAAGTGTGGGAGCCGATGAGTGGGAAGACCTTGAAGACTTTTTACTTGATTCTGAGGTGAGTTACTAATGACCAATATCAGACAAACGCCATATTTTCTGCATCCATCAACCATTTATGTCAGCAAAGACACGCAATGGATCACCACGATACTTGGATCTTGTGTGGCTGTTTGTTTTTTTGATAAAAAAAGGACTATCGGGGGCATCAACCACTACATGTTACCCTACTGGAATGGCGATGGATTGGAATCTCCGAAATTTGGAAATGTGGCGATTCTTGAATTATTTCAAAAAATGCTTGACTTTGGTGCAAAAAAAGAAGATATTGTATGTAAAATTTTCGGAGGAGCTAAAGTTCTTGGAGAACAGCATTCTGTTTTTAATGTTGGACAAAGGAATATTGAATTAGCTTACAAAATGGTCGATGAATTAGGGATTTCCGTGGTGAGTTCAAGTACAGGAGGACAAATTGGACGGAAAATTCATTTTAATACCGGAACTGGTGAAGTGTTGCAAAAGTATCTGGCTAAAACAATTCAAAACAACTCGAAATGAGCCGAAAAATAAAAGTATTGGTAGTTGATGATTCCGTTTCAGTACGAAATACTATCATACAAATTCTGAGTCATGATTCTGAAATTGAGGTTGTTGGATCAGCTTCGGATCCCTATGAAGCTGTAGCTAAAATTGCTGAGAACCTTCCTGATGTGATTACCCTTGATATTGAAATGCCCCGGATGGATGGACTTACGTTCCTGAGTAAGTTAATGAAGCAACATCCTATCCCGGTTGTTGTTATTTCTTCAATTGCCGGTGAAGGCTCTGAAAAAGGAATCAGGGCATTAAAACTGGGTGCAAAAGAAATAATTACCAAGCCCAAATTATCAAGTCAGGAACAGTTGGAAGAATACAGTATCCGGATTATTGATGCCATAAAAGCTTCGGCTATGATTGAGCGAATCCGGATAAAGCCTGTTAACGCAAATGAAACCGGAAATTTCCCTTTTAGTCAAACGGGAAAATTGACAAATTCAGTTCTGAATTCTAAACTGAAATCAGAAAAAATCATATTAATTGGTGCTTCTACAGGAGGGACAGAAGTTATTTCAAGAATTTTAAAAAAATTACGGAACGATTTACCTGGTATATTAATCGTTCAACACATGCCTGGAGAATTTACAAAAGCATTTGCCAGCAGGCTAAATTTGGAAAGCAGGCTGGATGTGAAAGAAGCTGAACAAGGCGATCTGATTCAGCGGGGCTGTGCTTTTATTGCCAATGGATTCAATCACCTTCATTTGATTCGGGAAAATGGTCAGTATAAATGCAAACTCGAAAATGGACCATTGGTTAACCGGCATCGCCCTTCTGTTGATGTGTTATTTCATTCGGCGAGTGAGTTTTCAGGAAAAAATATAACTGCGATTCTTTTAACGGGAATGGGATCCGATGGATCCAGAGGAATGCTCGAATTGTATGAAATTGGCGCAATGACCTTTGCGCAGGATGAACAATCAGCTGTAATTTTCGGAATGCCTAAAGAGGCTATTAAGCTGAATGCCGCAAAAATGATAGGAAATCCGGATGAATTGATCAATTGGTTAAACACAACATTTCAGCCCAATGACAGAGAATAATCAAACATCCAGAATTTTAATTGTTGACGATGTGCAGCTAAATCTTGATCTGATGAAAGATATTTTATCGGAAAAAGGATACATGATTGCCACTGCGATTAATGGAAAATCTGCAATCGCTAAAGCGAAAGCCCATAAATTTGATCTGATTTTACTTGATGTCATATTGCCCGACATTGATGGATTTGAAGTTTGTTCGCATTTAAAAGCAAACCAGCAAACTCAGGATATTCCAATAATTTTCCTGACTGCGAAAAGGGAGAAGGAAAGTATAATTAAAGGATTTCAGCTGGGCGCTGTCGATTATATTCCCAAACCATTCAGCAAAGAAGAACTTCTGGCGAGGGTCAATTTTCATCTGACTTTGCGGAAAACTCAGGAAGAGCTAATTAAGTCGAAGGAAATGGCTGAAGGTGCAACAAAAGCAAAAGCGATCTTTTTAGCCAATATTTCGCATGAAATCAGGACTCCAATGAATGGAATTGTAGGAATGATTGATATTCTGAAACGAACTCAATTAACTGAAGAGCAACATGAATATTTAGATATCATTGGTATTTCAGGCGAAAACCTACTGATGATTATTAATGATGTACTCGATTTTTCGAAAATTGAAGCCGGTCAGATCACTTTTGAACGCATCCGTTTTAATATTAACGACGAAATAGACGAAGTAATAAAAATTCTTCGGTATAAAGCCATAGAGAAAAATATTGATCTTTCGTTTGAAGTTGCCCCCGATGTTCCACTACTGCTCATTGGCGATCCACTGCGGCTAAAACAGGTGCTGATTAACCTTTGCAATAATTCAATTAAATTTACTGCCAAAGGATTTGTACATGTTCGGGTGAATCTTGTTGAAATGAATGAAAGTATTGTACGTTTGCATTTTGAAGTTCAGGATACCGGTATTGGAATTTCTCCTGAAAATCAATCGAAGCTTTTCAAATCATTTTCACAGGCAGACGTGTCCACATCACGAAAATTTGGAGGTACTGGACTGGGCTTGGCAATATCCAAGAATCTGGTCATGTTAATGAATGGAAGTATTGGCATAGTCAGCGAAGAGGGGAAAGGAGCAATTTTCCATTTCGACGGTGAATTTGGAGTTTCTTTGATTGATTTTGCGGAGGAGGAAAATCAGGAACCGGAAGAATTAATGCCATCGGATAAAAAATTAAAAATTTTACTGGCTGAAGATAACGTAATTAACCAAAAAATTGCTAAATTAAATCTGGAAAAACTGGGGCATTCAGTGAGTATTGTTTCTGATGGTTTACTGGCTGTTGAGCAGTTTATAAACGAGTCGCCCGATGTGATATTTATGGATATCCAGATGCCGGGAATGGATGGAGTTGAAGCGACAGGAAAAATCAGGGAATGGGAACAGCAGAATAACGTTGCAAACCGGGTTCCTATTATTGCCATGACCGCCAATACATTAAAAAGCGATAAAGAATTATTTGTCGCTGCAGGCATGGATGATTATTTGTGTAAGCCATTCAATGCAAATGAATTAAACAGAATTATTGTCCGAATATGCAAGCAGTTGAAAAATAATGACATCTAAATAATAAAAAAATGGAATTCACTGATACAAATTATCTGTGGGAAGGTAAAACGGTTTTAATCGTTGAAGACAATGAACCCAGTAATATTTATTTTGAGGCTGCCTTAAGGAAAACGAAGGCAAAATTAATTTGGGCAAAAAACGGGCTGGATGCCGTTGAAAACGTAAAAAGAAATAAACAAGTTGATTTGATTTTAATGGATATTAATATGCCCAAAATGGATGGCATTGAAGCTACCCGCATCATAAAATCACTTTTCCCGGAAATAATCATTGTTGTACAAACGGCATTTATTCTTTCAGGTGAAGAACGAATGTGTCAGGAAGCTGGTTGCGATGAATTCATTACCAAGCCAATCCGTTTAAAACATTTGCTCGATACCATAAACCGCTATCTGTCAGTTTCTAAAGAAATATAGGCTCCAAACTTTTTGCTGATGTCTGGCTCAACCAATGGTATAAATCCGGAAAATAGTTTTCCTTCTTTTAATTTCGGTGGGTTTAACTGAGTTTGTATCGTTGAGAAATTCAAAAACTCTCCCGGTGATCCGTAAAAGAGTTCAAATTTACCACTCGCTTCCAGATGAATTTTCTTTTGGAGAAACAAGACAAGTATTCCCATATTCATGCGGCTGTTTACTTCAATACAAGGCTGCATCATTAACCGGTTCTGATCACTGAAAATAAGCGCATCAACACCTAAAAATCCCCGGTGACAACCTGCATAGACCGAACTTTTTAAGGCTTTCATGATTACATTTGCGGTTGTTCGGATCATCTCTTCCAGTTCATGCGTATTATTTTCCGGCATAATAATTTTCAGATCAGGATGAATTCGGGTTCCCTTGTATTGTCCGTTCGAATTGGTTTCAAAAATGGAATAGCCCAAATAATCAATTTCAGTATCAGGTAATATCCGAAACTGAAACGACAGATCAGTTCGTTTTTCCAGAAAAGGCTCTGCTATCAGATAGTTTTGTTGTTTGATTATTCCTGAAATCCATTGCCTGTTTGCGATGTTCAGTTTTTTCTTCCGAATGATCTGAACTCCGCGTCCGGAAGAACTTACAGGGGCTTTTAAAACTACTGCTGAATGCTGTTTCAGCAACGATTCAATTTCTTCACAAGTGGTCACTTTTACTCCGGTCATTGTTCTGTTAACAAACCAATCAGGTGTGTTTTTATCCAGAATCCCATTCAGGAAATTTAATGAAGTCTCCCGTTCAAATACGAATTTATGTTCATCCTTCCATGCGAAAACCGGGCTTGCCTTAAATTCAGAAGCACACTTTTCTTTCAGATTCTTTAATTTGAAATGAGCTGCCGGGCTCCATCCCCAGGGACAAATGGCATCAGGCGAATTGTCAGGCATGGCTTCCAGTTCCGATAGACGGCCAAACTCCGGTAAGATAAATCCGGCATCCTTTAGCCTTTGCAAAAAACTGGCAGATGGCAAATTTTCAGTCAGCACAAAATCATTTTCATTTCCGAATATAAAAGGAAGTATGGCCAGGTCGCGTTCCATTTCCTGAAGCAGCAGTGGCGGCATGTAACTGAACGAACCATTGGCAACAGCCAGTTCGCAGGTTGGATTAAAATAATAAATCGTAGTCTTCGCCATTGAAAATTATAGGAATCAGTAGGCAAAGATAGAATCCATTTTTTTGCATTTTTATAAATCAGCAAAAAATAAATATCGAATTGCTTTGAAATGTGAAATTAGAACTTACATTTGTAGCCATAAATAATTACAGACAAATAAGTCTTTATTGATGAACAAGTTTTCTTCTGAAATATCAAATATGAATTCTACCCGTACCATGTACTCTCCAATGAGTATGTGTATGTGTATGTATTTAATATTTCAGGAGGATGACAAGATATAGGTGAATTATTTTACCCCATTATTTTTAAGCCCTTCTGGATTCCAGAAGGGCTTTTTTTTTACAAAAAGAATAACAAATGAGCGATAAATCATACCGTAGCATTGTAAAGTCAATTTCATGGCGCACCATTGGAACAATTGATACCATTTTGATTGCTTACGTCATAACCGGCAAGCCGGGTCTCGCGTTTTCGATCGGAGGAGTTGAAGTTTTCACCAAAATGACGCTGTATTATATCCATGAGCGAACCTGGAATAATATCAAATTCGGTCGGATTAAAAATTCAGATACTGATTATCAGATTTAAAACAAAATACCATGACAAGAAAATTTTTACCCATATCCATTGATATTTCAGACCGGAAAATACTGATCATCGGTGGAGGCCAAAGTGCTTTGAAGAAAATCAGGATTCTGCAACGATCTGGTGCTCAGCTTGAAGTTGTAGCCGAAAATGTTATCGATGAAGTTATCGCTACCGGTATCGTTTGCTACCGAAAAAAGTATGAAAAAAGTGATCTGAAAGCCTATCTGATGCTTTATTCCTGTACGAATAATGAAATCCTTGATCAACAGATTTTAGAGGATGGAAAAGAGGCCGGAGTTTTGGTCAATATTCATGACAAACCTGCACTTTGCCAGTTTGTTTCACCTGCTATTTATCAGGATGGAATTATTACTGTAGCAGTCAGTTCAAATGCAGAGAATGTGTACGAATCCATTCGGGTGCGGAATCTCATTCAGGAATTTCTTGAAAATATAAAAAAATAAAGAATATGAGTTTGCAATTAAGTCCATTAAACGAACAGCAAATCAGTGCTTTATCGAGCTTGTCCGCTGGATTGAACCGAGAGCAGTTACTCTGGATAAACGGTTATCTTCAGGGATTGCTTGCATCTACAGGCGTTGAGCAGTCTTTGCCGGCTGTCAATCAGGCGAAAAGCAATAAACAGTTGAGAATTCTTTACGGAACGCATACCGGGCGCAGTAAACTCATTGCGGTTAAGCTGGCTGAAAAGCTTTCCGCCCTTGGAGTCGAGGTGAGTTCAGTGGCTCTGGATGAATATAAAACCAGACAATTGACTTCAGAAACCAATGTGGTTTTTATTGTCAGTACACATGGAGAAGGTGAACCACCGGCAATGGCCGAAGATTTTTACAGCTTTATAACCGGTAAACGTTCGCCTCAGTTACCCAGCCTGAATTATTCGGTTGTTGCATTGGGCGATAAAAGTTACAAGTTCTTTTGCAAGACGGGAATCGACATTGAACATGCCCTCGAAAAATCAGGAGCAAAATCTATTCTTCCGGTTTTAACACTCGATGTGGATTATGAAGATGATGCCAATCGTTGGATCGATCAGTTTATAACTATTTTTTCAGAAGTGCCTGTTTCTTCGGCTCAGACTCTTGTAGTAAATAATCACGAAGAGAAGGAACAATATTCCCGGAAAAACCCATTCCGTGCTTCCGTACTGGAAAAAGTAAAGATCACCGGGCGTGATTCTGATAAAGAAGTATATCATGTCGAAATATCACTGGAAGGATCTGGACTGACCTATGAGCCAGGTGATTCCGTTGGAATTCTGGCCAATAATCCGACGGCATTGATCGATGGCATTTTAAAACAAGCCCATTTTGCCGGAACAGAACCTGTAAACATCAAAGAAGGTGTATTCCCTTTGCGTGAAGCCTTGTCTGATCACCTGGAAATTACGGTATTAAACCGCGACGTAATTCAGAAATATCTGGAAAAAACCGGGAATCAGAAACTTCAGGAAGTATTTGAAAATGAATCACAACTTGACCAATATCTGTTTGGACACGATGTTCTGGATCTGTTGGAAGAATTTCCATACGAATTTACAGCTCAGGAACTGGTTGGCATTCTACGAAGTTTTCCTGCGCGTCTCTATTCCATCTCTTCAAGCCAGGCTGCTGTTGGCGATGAAGTGCATATCACGGTTGCTTCAGTGCGCTATTCTTACAAGGGCCGTGAACGCGCAGGTGCTTGTTCGGTCTACCTGGCCGACCGGCTTGACATCGATTCTCCCGTTTCGGTATTCATCGAAAAAAATCCTTCGTTTAAACTTCCTGAAGATGAAAAAACTTCGGTTATCCTGATTGGTGCTGGTACGGGAGTCGCTCCTTACCGTTCTTTTCTACAGCAGCGCGAAGCCAGTAATCAGAAAGGAAATACCTGGCTTTTCTTTGGGGAACGCCGGTTTTATTCCGATTTTTTGTATCAGACCGAATGGCAGAAATTATTGAAGGATGGTTATCTCGAAAAAATTGATCTGGCCTTCTCGCGCGATCAGGATGAAAAAATTTACGTGCAGCATCGCCTGATCGAAAAGCAAAAGGAAGTTTTTGACTGGCTGAACAATGGAGCAAGTATTTATTTGTGTGGCGATCTGAAACAGATGGGTCGTGATGTGCAAAAAACCTTACTCCGGATATTTGAAACCGAAGGCGGCATGAGTGCAAAAAAAGCGCAGGAATACATGAAGAAGCTGAGAAAAGAGAAGCGTTTTCAAACCGATCTGTATTGATTGAAGACTCAATGTTAAATAATTTAAATCGTAGTAAATAATCCTGAATTACGATGAACATAGCAAATTTAATTGCGTTACTTAGTGGTATAAATACTTACTGGTTCGTACGTATAAAAACTGATAGAAGATGAACGATATTATCAATTGGAAAGAACTTTCAGAATTAGAACGAATCAAATATGAAAGCAATTACCTGCGGGGAACACTGGTCGAAAGTATTGCAGATCCGGTTACCGGATCGATTGCAATGGCTGACACGCAGATTTCTAAATTTCACGGCATCTACCAGCAGGCAGACCGCGATCTGGAAAAGGAGCGCAAAAAGCAAAAGCTTGAGCCTGCTTATTCTTTCCTGATTCGGGTGAGGATTCCGGGTGGGGTAACGACTCCCAAACAATGGCTGCAAATGGACGATTTGTCGGAACAATATGCCAATCATACGCTGAAGCTGACCACCAGACAGGCTTTTCAGCTGCATGGAGTGATTAAGTCGAACCTGAAAAAGACCATCCAGGGAATCAATGACGGATTAATGGATACCATTGCGGCATGTGGCGATGTCAACCGCAATGTGATGAGTCATCCGAATCCGGCAGAGTCTGAACTTCATGCCGAAGTGTATGAAACCGCAGGCCGAATCAGCGAACATTTACTGCCATCGACCACTGCCTATCACGAAATATGGCTCGACCAGAAGCTGATTGCCGACAGCAAAGAGACGGTTGAACCGCTTTATGGTGATCGTTATCTTCCGCGTAAATTCAAAATCACGGTGGCTATTCCTCCTTACAACGATTCCGATGTGTTTTCTCAGGATCTTGGATTTATAGCTATTGTAGAACAAAATAAAATTATCGGTTACAATATTGCCGTTGGGGGCGGAATGGGTTCAACTTTTGGAATACCGGAAGCTTATCCGCGACTGGCTGAAGTGATTGGTTTCTGTTTGCCGGAACAGGTGCTTGATGTGGCAGAGAAAACAGTACTGATTCAGCGCGATAATGGGAACCGTCAAAATCGCAAACGTGCAAGACTAAAATACACCATCGACGATCACGGTATCGACTGGTTTAAAAATGAATTGAATAAGTCTCTCGGGTATGAACTTCAGGAACAGAAACCGTTTGCGTTTACCCGCAATGGAGACCGACTGGGCTGGAAAAAAGGCACTGACTCGAAATGGAGCCTGACCCTTTTTATCGAAGGTGGCCGGGTCGCTGATAAAGGCACTTTCAAAACGAAATCGGCGCTTCGTGAAATAGCTCAGCACATTGAGGGACAATTTATCCTGACCGGAAACCAGAATCTCATTATTGCCAATGTAACTTCAGATGAAAAAAAGAAAGTAAGCGAAATTCTGAAAAAGCATGGCGTTTTGCCGGGCGAAATATCTGGACTGAGGTCGAATTCCATCGCCTGTGTGGCACTAAATACCTGTGGATTAGCATTTGCTGAAGCCGAAAGGTATCTGCCATCGCTGGTCACTAAAATCGAAACGATTCTTGATCAGCATGGATTGTTTAAAGAAGAAATTGTGATTCGAATGACTGGCTGTCCGAATGGCTGCGGAAGGCCTTACCTGGCTGAAATCGGCTTCGTTGGGAAATCTGAAGGTCATTACAATCTCTACCTGGGCGGAAATTTTATCGGATCCCGCCTGAATACGCTCTATAAAGAAACGCTTTCCGAAGAAGAAATTCTGGCTGAATTGACTCCAATCATTGCTGATTATGCAGAAAACCGCAGCGATGGAGAAAAATTTGGCGATTTCGTTATCCGGAAGCAGTACGTCAAAGCAACATTAAAAGGAAGTGATTTCAAACATTAAAAACTTATACCATGAAAACTCCAGTATTTTTTATCGGTGAAAAATTGTCACGCAAAACCAGACAATGGCTGCAAAAGCAGCATGTTCAATACATCGAACAACCATTTTTACGGATCGAGTACAAAAAACCCAATCTGCCTTTTTTCGGAACAATAGCCAAGCAAAGTAAACAATGGGTCGTAACAAGTACTTATGCTGCACATTGGCTGGTTCGTTTCGGTGAACAACTTGGCTTAAATCAAACCGATCGCCTCTATTGCTGGTCCGAAAAGCAGGCTGAGATTCTAAAAAATCTTAATTTGCCTATTTTTGTATCCTCATTTTCAAATGCACTCGAATTGGCAGAGAAAGTGATTTCCAAAAATGAGGGCGAGTCTGTTTTGTTTTTGCATGGCGACAAGCTGTACAGCGAAATCGATTCACTTTTTGCCGGCTCAGGGGTGTCCTATTCCGAAGTTGAAGTGTACAAAAATACACCGGTTGAGCAGTTTGTGAGCGGAATTTTTGATGCCTATTTGTTCTTCAGCCCATCGGGTATCGATAACTTTAAGGCTTCCGGAAATTTCCCGAATCCTTCATCGCTTATTCTAGCCAACGAAAACTCAACAGCCCGGGAAGCCTGGCGTGTTTTTACCAATAAAGTGTATCTTTCACCCGAACAGGAAGAGTTGTCGTTTGTTCAATATTCGATAGCCCGCTGGCAGGAAGAAAACAACAAGTAAATTTGGATGAAAAAAAGAACAGTTTCAATTTTAGGTTGCGGTTGGTTGGGAGTGCCCCTCGGAAAACAGTTGGCCGGCAATGGACTTTTGGTTAAAGGTTCGGTCACTTCTCCGGAAAAGTTCGATCTGCTTGGCGATTCAGGCATTTCACCCTACCGGATTGTTTTATCCGATTCGGAAGCGATTGTTGATGATCCTATTTTTTTTGAAGCTGATGTATTGATTATTTCAATCCCTCCGCGCAGAATCGAAGGAATTGAACACATTTTTCCGGCACAAATAGGGCAAATAATCCCATTTATCCTGAAGTCCGGAATCCGGAAAATAATCTTTATTTCGTCCACTTCGGTTTATCCTGAAAAGCTTCAGGTTGCCCGTGAATACGATACTTTTTCTCCGGAAAAGGAAAGTGGGAGTGCTTGTCTTCGTGCAGAAAATCTGCTGAATAGTCAGCCTGATTTTAAAACGACAACCATCCGGTTTGGTGGATTGATCGGAGCCGACCGGAATCCTGCCAGGTTTCTGTTAAAATCAAGCCGATCTGTTGTCAATACTCCGGTCAATCTGATTCATCAGAACGATTGTATCGGGATCATTTCAGCCATTATGGAACAGGAACTTTGGGGCGAAACCTTCAATGCCTGTAGCCCGGAACATCCAATGAAAAAAGACTTTTATGGAAAAGCTGCATGGATTTCAGGCTTGCCGGAGCCGATTATTTCAGAACAAGTTGGAGAATATAAAATTGTCGACAGCAGTAAGCTGATCCGGATGTTGAACTACCGGTTTATGTACCCAAACCCGATGGATTACCTGGAAAGTTTGGTAAAACAAAAATGAGAGAAAAGTGAAATCGAAAAGCTGCTTTTAAAGTTATAATCTGATGATCCTTATGTATATATATCATATTGAAACTGCATATCTTCAACAATGTGTTCTTTTTTCTCCCCTCCTGGTGAGGGGTTCGGGGAGGTTATTTTGAGCCATCTCATCTCCATAGTTGGTGCCGGTCCGGGCGATCCGGAATTATTAACAATCAAAGCACTGAAGCGAATTCAGGAGGCCGATTGTATTCTTCACGATGCCTTGGTCAGCGAGGAAATTTTGAAACTTGCCAAACCTGAAGCACAGCGGCTATACGTGGGCAAACTTTATCAGGACGGTCAAGACCAAACCGAGCGCCAGGAAGGAATCAATCAGCTGATTATTGATCTGGCAGCAAAAGGACAAAAAGTTGTTCGCCTTAAATCCGGCGACCCAATGATTTTTGGCCGCGGAGCTGAAGAAATCAGGTTTTGCATCGAAAACAAGCTAGATTACGAAGTTATTCCGGGAGTTACATCTGCTCTGGCAGCCGCCTCGCTGTATGGTATTCCGCTTACCGAACGAGGAAAAAACAGCATGGTCCTTTTTGCCACTGGTCACTACCAGGAAGGCGAATTTATTGACATCGAGACCTTTGTGTCTGTCCTGAAGTCAGGTTCTCCGGTTGTGTTTTTTATGGGACTAAACAAACTGGTCCGACTGGCTGAGCAATTACTCAATCAATCCATTTCTGCGGAAACTAAAGTTCAGATTCTAAGCAAAGTTTCACAACCAGGAGCTGTTGCTTTTGAAAGTACTCTGGGAACTATTGCGCACTTGCTTGAAACCGAAAAACCACCCATGCCAGCTATGGTTATTATTGGTAAGAATGTCGAAAGGCTGAGTGGTAAAATGATTTTTTCTTAGTATTTAAGAACGATTATTTCGGATCTTACTTTTCCTGATTCCGTAGGTAAAATAAATAACGAATCCCAATGCCATCCATACAATTAGACGGGCCCAGGTTTCCCAGGGAAGTGAAAGCATTTGCAGAATACAAATTCCGGCACCTAAAATCGGAACGAGTGGAACCCACGGAGTTTTAAACGATCTTTTAATGTCAGGTCTTTTTACTCTCAGAATGATAATTCCGATACACACAATTGCAAAAGCCAGCAAGGTACCGATGGAAACCAGTTCTCCCAGAATGTTAATCGGTAAAATTCCGGCGAGGACAAGAGCTACTGATCCGGTAATTAGAGTGCTTGCGTATGGTGTTTTAAACCGCGGATGAATTCTCGAAAAAACGGGTGGCAACAATCCGTCTTTCGACATGGAATAGAAGATTCTGGGTTGTCCCATCAGCAAAACCAGAATAACAGAACTTAGTCCGGCGATGGCGGCTATTTTAATAATTGGTCGCAACCAGAATAATTCGGGTCCCATAGCATTCACGCCAACGGCGATAGGATCGGCCACATTTAGAAATGTAAAACTGACAATTCCGGTTAAAACGATAGCTACCAGAATATACAAAACAGTTGAAATTCCGAGTGATCCCAAAATTCCGATGGGCATATCCCTTTGTGGGTTTTTAGCTTCCTGAGCAGCTGTTGAAACAGCATCAAAACCAATGTATGCAAAGAATATCACCGCCGCCCCACGAAAAATACCGCTCCAGCCATAGTGGCCCCATTCGCCGGTATTCTTAGGAATAAACGGATGCCAGTTGGCTTTGTTGACAAACATGAATCCGATACCAATAAACAGTAAGATCACAAATACCTTGATGATCACCATGACATTATTGAATTTAGCCGATTCACGAATTCCGATTAGCAATAAAAGCGAAATTGCTGCGACAACAAACATGGCCGGTAAATTCAAAATTCCGGAAAGGTGAGGGAGGCTATCAACAGCGATGCCTGAAGTTGCCAGATTTTTGGTTAGTTCCGGAGTTATTGATGTCCATCCAACCTGAGGTATATTTACCAACACAGAGCCCCATGCTGCCGTGAATTGTGCAGGTATGATAATGCCAAAATCTTTCAGAAAACTGACCACATAGCCTGCCCATCCAACCGCAACGGTAGACGCGGCAAACAGGTATTCAAGAATCAAATCCCAGCCAATAATCCAGGCCACAAACTCGCCCATGGTGGCATAAGCATAAGTATATGCACTTCCCGAAATCGGAATCATGGAAGCAAATTCGGCATAACACAAACCTGCCAATAAACAGGCAAATCCGGATATCAGGAATGAAATAACAATGGCTGGTCCGGCATACTGGGCTGCAGCCTGTCCGGTTAACACAAATATTCCCGCTCCGATAACTGCACCAACTCCAAGAGTGGTCAGGTTTAGTGCACTTAATGATTTCCGTAAGCCCTGATCAGATTTTGACTCGGTCATTAATACCGACATTGGCTTTGTAATAAATAATTTCGACATAGAGGCTGGTTTTGACGTTTCAAAAATAGCTTTTTTGTCGAATAATCAAGGTTTTCGTGAAGATTGCTGCTGGGTTAATTTCTCTTCTTAAAGAGTAAGGTTTTAATCGCTACGAAAAAAAACGGGATAAGTGTCACAACGATTAATCCAAGGAAGATGAGTTCGAAATTATCTTTAATCCAGGTGAACTCTGCAAGAAAGTAGCCTGCCAGTGTGAAAAACGAAACCCAGATAACAGAGCCGATGATGGTATAGATTCCGAAAATGGGGAAATCAAATTTTACTGTCCCTGCCAGAAATGGAATATAAGTTCGTATTACGGGGAAAAACCTACCGAGTATGATTGACTTTTTCCCATGTTTGTGGTAAAACTTCCGGGTTTCATTAATCGATCGGACTAAGTATTTCTGCACCAGTCTGTTTTTACTTCGTTCTATCTTCTTTCCAATCAGTTGGCCAATGCCATAATTGAAATGATTGCCAAAGATGGCCGCCAGAATCAGGATCGGTAGAAGCAAAAGGATATTCATTTCTGAAGATGCTGCAATGACTCCTGCTGAAAAAAGTAATCCATCGCCTGGCAGAAAAGGGAAAACAATCAGACCTGTTTCCAGAAAAATAACCAGAAAGAGAACGAAATAGGCTTCATAAACATTGTTTGAAACAATGTTATAGATTGCTTCATTGGTGTGGAATAGAATCTCATAAATTTCGTTCATCATAGCATGCGGTATTGAAACTTTTCTGATAGTTTTTTCCAGAAATTAAAAATTGAGTCTCTGCAAAGTAAACTATCTAAACAAAGCAAACCCTTAAAAGGACGGTTCATTAACAATTATTTATGAAAAAATAATGTCAGTGAATTAACCTGTTTTCTTATGTTTATTGACTGCAAATCTATAATCAGTGAAAAATATTTCAAAACCTGTCAGCCAGCAAATCACAAATTTTGCTGAGGAACTCGCTGTCTTCGGCAGTAAATGGGGCAGGAGAGTGGCTGTCAATATCCAATTCGGCCACAAATCTTCTGTTTTTCAAAACCGGAACCACAATTTCCGACTGAACTTCGAGACCACACGAAATGTAGTTTTCAACCTGTGTTACATCCTGAACAATCATGGTTTGACCGCTTTCGGCCACCTGGCCGCAAATGCCTTTCCCTACTGCAATATGTGTGTGCGGAGTGGGTTTCCCGGCAAATGAAACCAGTATAAGCTCGTTCTTTTTGTGCTCCAAAATATAAAAACCAACCCAGTCGTAATGATAAACTTCTTGTTTCAGTAGTTCACAAATCAGGAATAGCAAATCATCCGGATTTTGTGAAACCAAATGCGTCACTTTCTGATAAACGTCTGTAAAATTTGTTGTTGTCATTTTAATCTGATTTTATCTTCTGCTTTAATGACATACACTACTTAATTACCATTTGGTCTTCGTGCGTAATCTTCTCACAATATTTACATTTCAGGTCGAGCGGATTTTTTGAAATGACATTAAAATAAGTGGTTATTTCTTCGTTGTTTGTAATGCACTTCGGATTGAAGCATTTGACAATGCCAATCACCTTGTCCGGAACCTCAACCACACGTTTTTCAACTACTTCGTAATCGCGAATGATATTAAGGTTGGCGTTTCTGGCGATCAGCGAAATTTTATTGATTTCGTCGTCTTCGAAAAATACATCCGCCAGTTTAATGATGGCTTTACTTCCGAGTTTTTCACTTTCGAAATTGGCTCCAAAGGTAATTTGGGTTTTTACTTTCTGAAGTCCCAAAATGGAAATTACCTTGAACAGGTTTTCAGATGGAATGTGATCGATTACAGTGCCATTATTGATCGCACTAACTTTCAGTTTTAATTTCTTTTTTAAACTATCGCTCATGGCTGTATTTATTTAAGATTGAGGATATGTGCAATAATTGCCTGACGGGTGTAAACACCATTTCGGGCCTGGGTAAAATAGTAGGCTTTTTCGTTGCTGTCCACATCGGGGTGAATTTCGTTGACACGGGGAAGCGGATGGAGTATCCGCATGTTGGGTTTGGTGTTTTTCAGCATTCGGTTACGTAAAATATACACGTTTTTCACTTTCTCGTATTCAATAGGATCCATAAAACGTTCCTTCTGAACACGGGTCATATAAATAATGTCGGCATGATTGATGTTTTCATTGATTTCGGTGTGCTCGAAATAGCGTATTCCTTTTTCTTTCAGAAACAATTTATATTCTTCAGGCATGGCCAGCTCTTCGGGAGCAATAAAGTTAAAAATAGGGTTTCTAAATTCCGACATGGCCATGATCAGGGAGTGAACGGTGCGTCCGTATTTCAGGTCGCCAATCAGAAAAATATTAATGTCGTCGAGTGTTCCCTGAGTCTTCAGGATTGAATACATATCGAGCAGTGTTTGAGTCGGGTGCTGGTTGGCACCATCGCCGGCATTGATAACCGGGACTTCGGCCACTTCAGCTGCATAACGGGCACTTCCCTCAAGCGGGTGGCGCATGACAATCAGATCGACATAGTTGCTCACCATTCGGATGGTGTCGTGCAATGTTTCGCCTTTCGAAACACTTGATGATCCGGACTCGGAGAACCCGACAATGCGACCTCCCAAACGATTAATTGCTGTTTCAAAGCTTAATCGGGTGCGGGTTGATGGTTCAAAGAACAAAGAAGCAACTACCTTACCTTCTAGTAGTTTCTGGTTTGGATTTTTTTCAAATTCAGCTGCGAGTTCCAGGATACGCAGGTAGTCTTCTTTTGAATAATCTGTGATTGAAATTAAGTCTTTCTTCTTCATTTTATCTGTTGATTTTTAATTTGTTGCTGGCAAAAAAAAGCCAACAGAAATGTTTTTTCTGTTGGCTTTTTTATATTGAACCGGAATTCCCGGGACGAATACGAAATGTGTTAAATCAGTTGATTGAAGAAAGCAATACTGATCATTTTGAAATGTATTTTCGAGGTAAAAAAAATTACCTGAAAAGTAAAAGTATTGTTTTATCTGGTGTATCATCAAAGATCAAAATTAGTTGTTTTTATGATCTTTTCAAGGTGCAATCTGATTTTTATGAAAATGTTATAAACATTTATCTGCCAATTTAGACCTGAGAAATCTGCACACCTTCAATTTTTATGATTTCTTCCTCAAACCTGCTTAATTCACTTAGCCTTACATGAGTTTTTAATTTGCATTGGAGGTCAAACACAGGATCAATCTGAGGTAACTTCTCATCTTTTAAGATTTTCATCACATCATTCATTGCGGCGTAATCGAATTCAATTAACAGCCATTTCTCTACCAATTCTTCAACGATTTGGGCCTGATTGATTGCATCCAGAGTAGCATTCCGGTAGGCACTAATAAGTCCGCTGACGCCAAGAAGAGTACCTCCGAAATAACGAACCACCACAATCAGTATATTGGTCAGGTCAAAACTCTGAATTTGTCCCAGAATAGGTTTCCCGGCAGAGGAGGAGGGTTCGCCGTCGTCATTCGCCCTGAAAAGTAATTTCTCGTGACCCAGACGCCATGCATAACAATGATGCCTGGCCGAATGATGTTCCTTTTTTAAAGCCTGAACGATTTCCTTGATTTCATCTTCCGAAGTTACGGGATATGCGTATGAAATAAATTTACTGCCTTTAGCTTTATAAAGTCCTTCCGAAGGTTTTGATATGGTATTGTAGGTATCTTCCATCAGTAATTCATTAAAATCAGGATAGCTGTAACAGCCATCAAAACACCTGCGAAATTAATTCTCGAAAACTTTTCTTTAAACATCACTGATCCGATCAGAATGGAAAATAAAACGATACAAATGTTGTTCAATCCAAAAACGATGGAACTGTCAAGTTTACTGTTGTTTAGAGCCAGAATGAAAAAATACAATGAACCAAAATTAGCAATTCCAAGAATGGTTCCGCCAATGAGTTCAGGAATAGTAATGGTTTTTGAAACAGATTTGGGATTTAGGAGAATGAACAACAAGCCAAGAATCAGGGCTGTCAGGAAAACGATTGCAGAGAATAACAAACTCATGCTGTTGGGTACAAAATGAGTTTGCGCATATTTCACGATTGAATCGGTAATGCCGGATCCCAGGAAAATCGCAATAGGAAGCAAAACCAAAAATAAACTTTTTGCCTTGCTTACAGGCCGGTAACTCGTCAGGAAAACAGCCAGGGTTGCCAGAATAAGACCAGTAACTTTAAGAAACGTAGTTTTTTCAGAAAAATACAGGATCGAAAACAAAATGGGAATGACCATCGACATTTTTCCGGCAATTGTAGTCACTGCAACTCCGGAAAGTCGTGTTGAATAACCGATCAGAAAAAACATCAGGATAAATGAAAAGCCGATCAATAAAGCAAATGGGAGCCAATTGGAGGAAAAAATATTTGTGAAGGGAATTGAGTGACGGTTGAAGCTAAAACCCAAAAGAGCAGCTACCAGATAATTAACTGTAATCAGCTTGATCAGATTGGTATGATAGCGCTCAGTAACTTTGAAGGTAATGAAAATTACCGATGATGAAAGAATGCTCAGCAAAAGATAAATCATTTGGTCTGATTTTGCCTGCAACAAAAAAGCAGATCAAAAATGGACCTGCTTTAATCTGTTACAATTTTAATTTCTTTTCAATCTCGTCAACACAAAGTTTAAAGGCCTTGTCTGTTTCCTTCAGGTTATTCACCGTTTTACAGGCATGAAGAACAGTCGCATGGTCTTTGTTGCCAATTTGCGAACCAATTGATGCAAGGGACGATTTGGTCATGCTCTTCGAGAAATACATGGCCAGCTGGCGTGCCTGAACAACTTCGCGCTTACGTGTTTTTGCCTGAAGCGAATCAACCGGCATATTGAAATAATCGCAAACTACTTTGGCAATATAGTCGATCGATACTTCACGTTTCGAATTTTTAACGAGCTTGTTAATCATTTCGCTGGCCAGCTCAAGCGTAATTTCTTTTTTATTCAGGGTTGATTGTGCCAACAACGATACTAATGCTCCTTCGAGCTCTCTGATATTGGTTGTAATGTGAGAGGCAATGTATTCCTTAACTTCGTCACAGATTTCAATCCCGTCTTTGTATGTTTTGCGTTTTAGAATATCCATCCGTGTTTCAAAGCTTGGCTGTTGCAAATCAGCAGTCAGACCCCATTTAAATCGGGAAAGAAGTCGTTGTTCAAGTCCTTTCAGTTCAATAGGTGGTTTATCTGAAGTAAGAATCAGCTGTTTGCCGCTTTGGTGTAAATGATTGAAAATGTGGAAAAAAGTTTCCTGTGTTTTTTCCTTGCCTGCAAATTCCTGAACATCATCAAGAATCAGGACATCAATCATCTGGTAAAAATTAAGGAAATCATTCCGGTTGTTGTTGCGGGTAGCTTCGGTAAATTGAGTCTGGAATTTATTTGAATTGACATACAAAACGACCTTGTCAGGATGGCGTTCTTTAACTTCAATACCAATAGCATGTGCCAGATGAGTTTTTCCTAGACCTGAATTGCCATATATCAACAGCGGATTAAATGCTGTTCCGCCGGGGTTTTGTGCAACAGCATAGCCTGCGCTTCGGGCTAAACGGTTACATTCACCTTCAACAAAATTCTCGAAGTTATTATCAAGTCTTAATTGAGGATCAATTTGAATTTTTTGAATTCCGGGAATAATAAAGGGATTTTTAATCGATGATTTCCCCTCACTTCTCAGTGGAATACTCATCGGCTTATTTTGAATTTTACTGTTGTTGTTTGTTGGGTATTTTACCGTATAGGGTTGTGAGTTACTTTGATTGTTCCCCATCACTACAACATATTCCAACTTTGCACCCTGCCCAAGTTCTTTCCTTAAAGTCTTTCTAAGTAAGTCAATGTACTGTTCTTCGAGATATTCATAAAAAAATGGACTTGGTACCTGAATTGTGAGAACTTCATCATCCAGATTAACCGGAACGATTGGTTCAAACCATGTTTTAAAACTTATGTTTGGAACATTATCCCGAATAACTGACAGACAATGATCCCAAACCAAACGATAATCATTAGTCATCTTGGCGCAGAATATTAAAAAAATGATAAAATGGTATTCCCTGATTTTTTTCCCAGAAACAAATTTTGCAAAAAAAAACGTAGAAAAAAAATGGATTTGCTATTGACTTTTACTAAAAAACGATAAGTACTTTAAGGCTCAGGTGATTAAATATTAAAAATAGTTTAATATTTTCTTAATGAATTTAAGTTGCTGAATATTAACTACTTGAATATTTGGTTTTCGTAAATGCCTGCCATTAAAGGTATGTGTGGCGTGCTACAATAATTTATGATATTGTTCAATATCTAATTGCTTAGCTTTTTGATTGCCTTTTCCGTTTTAATTTTTCGGCCATTCTTAAATGCGACCAAACTTGCATCCGGAAAATTGATTCTGGCAGTATCAAGAATCTTGGATGTTTTTTCAAAATCGGTTGATTTGCCAGCCATATAATTGTAAGTCTCATTAACCTTTATTTCCTCAATCGGACCCAATCCTTTAAAAAAAGCTGACTCAATTGATAATTTTGCCGGACTAGAAATTAAATGAACTTTATAAATAATCTGATTCTTTTTCCCCTGAGTGGTTGGTTTGGCAGTAATGTAAACATCTTTTCCTATGTTGAAGGCAGAGAAATGCACGTAACGTTTCGGATTGTTCCGAACATCTTTCAATAGTAAATCAAGGCTTCCGGCCAGATTGTTCAGGTTTTGGTAAAGAGCAGGATCGTTAATCAGTAAGCCGGCAGAACTGTCGGTGGATTTCAGTTTCTGAATGATCGTATTCAATCCTGCTACCGAGGTACTTATTTCAGCAAATACCGGGCTAATATTTAGTTTGGCCAGAGAATCAGATAGCGTTGACATGTTTTGAATAATATTGGTAATATCACCTGAGTTCTGCTTGATTGTATAACTGATACTATCTAAATTGGTAACAATTGAGTTGATTTTTCCACTGCTTATAATTTGATCCAGTTCACCTGATGCTGATTCGATATTGGCAATGGTGCGGTTAATATTTTCGAAACTCTGGGTCAGGTTTTCCCTGGTTCTTGCGTTGAAAACGTAAGTTACTACAGTCAGAACTGAATCGAACGAAGCAATTAGTTCTTCTGCTTTTCTCTTCAGTGGAAGTACCTGCATGCTAACCTGTTCCTTTAAATCACTTTCAACCGATCCGGGTATGGTATCATTAGGCAGATAATATTCGGTGGAATGTTCGATCTCCAGTTTGATCGATTTTGTTCCCATTATATCGCTGGAGACAATTCTTGCAGTTGATCCTTTGGCAATTTTATAATCCCCATGAATTGACAAAGTGACAAAAAGTCGTCCGGAATAATCGCCCATAAATTTGATTTCTGAAACTTGTCCGACCTGATAACCATTGATCATTACGTTACTTGACTTCATCAACCCGTCAATTTTGTTATAAACAACGTAATAGTTCGTACTTTTCTTTAATATGTCTATGCCTTTCAGGTAGTTAATTCCCCAAATAAGTATAGCTAAACTGCTAATAAGTAAAAAACCCAGTTTGGTATATTTCGAAATCTTAATCATTCTTTTATTGTTTCTGTTTCCCTGATACAAAGCTATGCAGCTTTAATCAGGAAAACAAATTGATTATTTTATTTTAGTTTTATACTGCTGAATTATTTGGAATCGGTATTGATAATTTTTCGATCACCATCAACAAAAGAGACAATAAATGCCTGTGGAAATTTGGATTTGATCTGCTGAAAGATTGGTCCTATTTTTTCGATGGAACTTTCTTTGCCAACGAAATACCTGTAATATTTATCTGCTTTTTCTCTTCTAATACCTTTCAGTCCCTTAAAATTTGTCGCAACCGGATCAATAGGAGTTGTATTTGCTCCAATTTGAACACTGTAATACGAGTTAATCTCATCAGACGAATTTTTTAATGCTGTTGCGGTATCAGTAGTATCTGTTTTTTTAGGTTTTTCATTTTCCGGAATCGTTACTGGTTTATTCTCTGCAGGTTTAGTCGTCTCCGTATTCTGATGATTGGCAGGAGTTGACTTGGCTTCTGCTGTAACCGGAGTATTGACTCCTGAATTTCTGTCTTTAAATTTTCGGAAAGCACCAAGAATGGATAGGGCTATTTCTTTCTGACCCTCTTCACTTTTGAGATAATTTGCTTCAGCCTGATTACTCAAAAATCCGGTTTCGACCAAAACACTTGGCATGGATGACTGACGTAAAACCAGAAACCCAGCCTGTTTTACTCCCCGGCTTGAATTTTCAAGTCTTGATTTAAATTGATGCTGAATGTCGTCAGCAAAAGATAAACTTTGATCCATATAGATATCCTGGGCCATTTCAAACATGATGTAGGATTCTGAAGAATTAGGATCAAAACCTTCGTAGGTTTTGGAATAATTATCTTCCAGGAGAATTACCGAGTTTTCCTTCTTGGCAACATCCAGATTGTCATTTGAACGGTGAAGTCCAAGAACAAATGTTTCAGTACCTCTGATTGCCGGCGTGCTGCAATAGTTGGCATGGATCGATATGAACAGATCTGCTTTGTTTTTATTGGCTATTCTCGATCGTTCTATTAAAGGAACAAAAACGTCAGTATTCCTTGTAAATATTACTTTTACGTCCGGAAAGTTCTCATTCATGAATTTTCCAAGTTTAAGTCCAACACCAAGAACAACATCTTTTTCGCGAACACCTTTTGCTACCGCACCAGGATCTTTGCCTCCATGTCCCGGATCAATAATAACAAGCATTGGTTTGTTTGTTTTATTATCCGATGTCCCTGAAAATGTTTTTCCTGAGATTAAAACGCTTAGGACTAGCAGCAAAAATGACCTTAAATAATAGTACTTCATCATAATCAGATTGTATTTCAGCACAAAAATATAAATATTAAAATTATTTTACATTTCTTGACGTTTAGGTATAAGCCTTATTCCTATTTTTGCAAACCGAACAGTGTACGTGTTCATATCTTATAAATTGTAGTTTTGATAAAAAACCTTCTTACAAATGTATTATTTTTAGTTGCCCTTTCTTCGTTCGGCCAGCTAAATCTGGAATCGGATACTATTTCTACGTCCGGTATAAACCCTGTGGATAGCATTCCTGCTGCACAAAATCAGGCATTAGCTGATACCGTGTCTAAACCTGTGCTTGAGTCAATAATTACATACACTGCTGAAGATTCGACCATTGTTGACTTTGATAGTCAAAAAGTATATCTGTATAAAAATGGCGTGGTGAACTACCAGAGTATTGAGCTTAAGGCAGATTACATCATGCTTGACTTTACCACAAAGGAGGTTTATGCCGAAGGTTTGCCCGATTCAACAGGTGCAATTGTCGGAGTCCCGGTGTTTAAAGATGGTGATGAGGAGTTTGAATCGAAAACCATAAGGTATAATTTTGAAACTCAGAAGGGAATTATCACTGATGTCAAAACTGCGCAGGGAGATGGGTTTATTCACAGTGAACGGACAAAGAAAATCAGCAAAGATGCATTTTTATTGAAAAACGGAAAATATACAACCTGCGATGCCGAGCATCCTCACTTTTACCTGCAGATGACCAGGGCAAAAGTTATTTCGAATAAAAAGATTATTACTGGTCCGGCTTATTTGGTTTTGGAAGATTTCCCGATCTACCCTGCGATCATCCCTTTTGGATACTTTCCTACTACCTCTACCTATAGTTCTGGTATACTGATTCCGACCTATGGAGAGGAACAAACCCGTGGCTTTTTCCTCCGGGAAGGTGGTTATTACTGGGCTGCGAGTGATCACTTTGACCTGGCACTAAAGGGTGATATTTATTCAATGGGTTCATGGGCTACCAATTTACACACCAATTACAAAGCAAGGTACAGGTATAATGGTAATTTCGATTTTAGCTATAACCTGAATAAATACTCGGAAAAACCACTTCCAGATGCCTATACAACAAAAGGATTTAAAGTTAACTGGTCGCATTCGCAGGATTCTAAAGCGAATCCGAACCGTACATTTTCGGCCAGTGTAAATATGTCTACAAACTCGTATGATAAAGAGAATTCATATGTGAACAATACACAGTCAGTTGAGAATTATTTGCAGACACAGAAATCGTCGAGTATTTCGTATTCTCAAAAGTTTGAAAATTCTCCGTTCAACATGTCAATGAATCTGCGTCATTCTCAAAACTCGCGTGATACGACTATCTCTTTAAGTTTACCTGAATTAACGTTTAACATGTCTAAAATTAATCCGTTCAAGGTAAAAAACAGGATTGGACCAGTTAAATGGTATGAAAAGATCAGTATCAGTTACTCCGGAAATATTAAGAATTCTATTTCCAATGTTAAAGAAAAAGAACTTTTCAATCAATCCCTGATACGCGACTGGCAGAATGGATGGCAGCATTCTATCCCAATTACTTTACCCTCGTTTAATTTGTTCAAATTTATCAATTTCAGTCCAAGTTTTAATTATTCGGAACGTTGGTATACCAGTTACATAAACAAGCGATACGATCCAAGCAGTGAGTTCCTTCCTCCCTATGCGGATCATGTTGCAATTGACACGGTTTACTCTTTTAGGAGAAACTATAATTATTCGTATAGTTTAAATTCTTCAACAAATATTTATGGAATGTACATTATGCGAAATCCGAATTCCCGGATTAAAGCAATCAGGCATAAAATTACTCCTTCCATCGGGTTTAGTTATACTCCGGATTTTGGCCAGGAAAAATTTGGATTCTGGGGATCGTATGTGGATGGAGATGGAGAGAAACAATATTATAATCATTTCCAGAATGGTGTTTTTGGTTCGGCAGGAAGGGGCGAAAGTGGCGCAATCAGTTTTTCTTTAAACAATAATCTGGAGGCCAAAGTGTTAGAAGTGAGTGACAGCCTCTCTTCAAAGGATGAAAAACTAAAATTCAAAAAGGTTAAAATCATTGATATCAGTACAAGCGCTTCGTATAACCTGATTGCTGATTCCATGAAACTCAGCACAATTCCCATTTCAGCCCGGACAACGATTAAAGGTATTAATATTAATATGGGAGCCAACCTGAATCCTTATATGGTTGATGAATACGGTAATACTTACGATGAATATGTATGGAATCATTTGAAAGGATTTAAAAAACTGGGTCGGTTAACCAATGCCAATCTGTCGTTCGGAATGAATTTTGACTCCAAAAAGGATAAAAAAGATACTGGAGAAAAAGGTTCTACGGAAGAAGAGAAACCTTTTCAGAAGGAAACAAGTGAATATGTTGATTTTAATATCCCCTGGAGTTTCAGGTTCGATTATTCTTTTTACTACAGCAATGCTTTCAGACCGAATACAAAAGCTACTATTAATCAAAGTTTAAACTTTAGCGGACGACTTAGTTTGACGGATAAATGGCAAATGGATATGAATACTAATTTTGATGTTCAGGCTATGAAATTTTCATTTACCACTATCAATGTGAGCAGGACTTTACACTGTTGGAGTATGTCGTTCAGCTTTGTTCCATTTGGTGACCGTAAAAGCTACAGTTTTAATTTGTCGGCCAGTTCGGCCATGCTACGTGCCCTGAAAGTCTCCAAACAGAGCTCCTGGCGCGATAATTAATAAACAAAGGCATACAGAACGCTAACTGCTAACTGCTAACTGCTTTCTGCTGAATGAGTCCGGAATTTGGCAATGCAAATCAAAAGCTGAAAGAAAATTGCATTTTAATCCCAAAAACATGATATGCAATAGGTCGTAATTTCCTTTTTTGTAGTGTTTTGTATACCATCTCCACAATACAAATACGAAGCCTGAATTGACATTTGTTTTTTATTAAATGGCGCATGAAAGATTATCTTCCTTTATTTTATATCGTCAGGTAATTTTTTATTCTAATTGAATTAGAAATCCATTCATTTTTTCTAAATTTAAATCCTGTAGTATTAAATAAATTTATTCTTAAATGGATAATTTTCTTTTGCAAAAGCAATCTGACATCAAATATTGAGCATATGAAATTTCAAAAGAAAATTCTGGTCATAGAGGATGATTTGATATTAGGAAATGTCATTAAATATGTACTTACCATTAATCATTTTGACGTTTGTTATGTCAGTAATGGTGCCTCCGGAATACAAAAAGCATTTGAATACAATCCAGATCTAATTCTTTGTGATATCCATATGAATCCGATTGATGGATACCAGGTTTATAGGGTCTTGGAAGAGAGTTCAATTTTAAACCGGATACCGTTTGTTTTTTTAACCGGAAGTTCTGAAATCGAGGAAATCAGGTATGGAATGTCTTTGGGCGCAGATGATTATTTGGTTAAACCATTTAACAATGATGACTTAATCAAATCGATCGAAAAGCGACTTGAAAAATTCAGAATAATAAGGGAGGAGGCAAGCCGTGAATTCAATCAGTTATTTGATTTTTCTACTGAAGGAATTCTGATATTTGATGGAAATAAAGTTTTTAAAGCGAATAAAGCTTTCATGAAACTACTACACATTGAAGCTATAGATTCAATGGATATTAAGCTTGAATCTTTTTTTGAGTTGAATTCGCTTCATAAATTACAACTAAAAATTCAGGAACATTTACCCGATAAAACTGAAATTTTTAATGATGAAGTTATTCTAAAAAACAGCAATGGAGAAGAGTTACAACAGAAATTGTTCGTATCTGAATTTGAAAAATTCTCAACCTATAAACTGTATATTGGTTTATTCACATCATTGCCTAAAACAAATATCCCGGTTGTACCCAAACACTATGCCGAGGAAGTATATGATTTGCTTAAACATGAGAACATCAGGATTTCTGAGGCCTTAGGCGAAAAAATTACCGACATTTTTATGCAAAAGACTTTAAATCTCAAAAGTCAGCACAATTCTTTCTTTACAAAAAGGGAAAATGAGGTTCTTTGTTTATCAATGGAGGGTTTGCCAATTAAAAATATTGCTGACAGACTTGCTATATCGAACCGGACTGTTGAGAAATACCGAACCCGACTCATGGAAAAGGCCGGAGCAAATAATATGATTGAGGTAATTGTATTTGCATTAAAAAATAGTCTGATAGAGATTTAGTTTGAAAAAATCACAACCTGAACTTTAATGCTTAAAAAAGAGGCAACGCTCAGTTATGAATGTTGCCTCTTTCGTTTTAGAATGGTAAATCGTTGCCCGAATCATCAGCTTGTTCCGGAGGAACATCACCTGCTGAAAATTCCGGTGGATAGCTTTTCGCTGTAGCTGCAGCTTCATGTTCAATTTTCCATGCATTGATGTTATGGTACCATTTCCCATTAAACTCGCGCGATTCGAGCGAAAAAAAGACTTCAATCTCTGTTCCTTCAGTTGTACCTTCAATTAGGGATATTTTATCTCCAAACAGCGTAAAACACACCTTCTTTGGAAACTGTTCGTTGGTTTCAATTACGAAATCCTGTTTTTTCCAATCTTTACCCGCTTTGCTTACTCCTGATTCCTGTTTCAGAATCTGGAGCAGCGTTCCTTTTACCTGCATACTCATTGTTTTCTCTGTTTTTAATTGGCAGAAATAAAAAAACACTCTTGCGGGAGTGACCCGCAAGAGTGTTTGCTATAATAAAATTTAATTATTGTTTTACGATTTCGAGTAATTTCACTTCGAAAATAAGTGCTGCATTTGGTTTGATATCTTTACCGGCACCTTTTTCGCCATAAGCCAAAGCTGCAGGAATAAATAATTTCCATTTTGATCCAACAGGCATAAGTTGCAATGCTTCAGTCCATCCTGGAATAACACGGTTTACTGGAAATGTTGCAGGTTCACCACGCTCAACAGAACTGTCGAAAACTGTTCCATCAATGGTAGTTCCGTGGTAGTCACATATCACCTGATCTTCGAGTGTTGGTTTTGCTCCTGTTCCCTCTTCCATGATTTCGTATTGAAGTCCACTTGGAAGTGTTATAACACCAGCCTTCTCTTTGTTGGCAGCAAGAAAATCTTCTCCTTCTTTTATATTTATATCCGCTTCAACTTTTGATATTTCAGCGAAAAAGGCCTGAATGGTTGCATTTGCCTGTTCTGGTTTAATCTGAACTGAATCACCATTGAACGCTTTCGAGAAAGCTGCAAGGAGGATTTCCTTGTCAAGTTTATCAATGCCAGGGGCATCTTTTACCTGTTGTTTGTTACTTTCACCCATAAGTACTCCCAGAGCATAACTTGCTGAGTCAGTTTTGCTTGCAAGAGTCACCTCGCCTGTTTTACCTGAATTCTGGCATCCTGCAAATCCTAATGTCAATACAAGTGCTGATGCATAAATAATTGATCTTAACTTCATGTTTTTCTTTTATAATTAATTAAACAATATCCAATAATTCAACTTCAAAAATTAATGTTGTATTCGGTGCGATCTGGCCACCAGCTCCCTCTTCTCCGTATGCCAGATCGGATGGAATAAACAAACGCCATTTGGCTCCAACCGGCATCATTTGAAGAGCTTCGGCCCATCCCTGAATGACTCCGTTTACCGGAAAAATAGCTGCCTGCCTGCGTTCAACCGAACTGTCAAATACAGTGCCATCCAGCAATGTCCCGTGATAATGACATTTAACTTCATCATTAATCGAAGGGAAATCACCATAGCCTTCTTTTATTATTTTGTACTGCAATCCTGTCTCCGTCTCAATAATTCCTTCATTCTGAATATTATCAGAATGAAACATCAAGCCTTCTTCCAAATTATTTTTTGCCAATTCATCATTTTCCAACATCATGAAATCCTGTAATGTCTGATTGGCCTGATCCAAAGAAATTTTTGGATCATTCCCGGCAAAGGTATCCTGAATCCCTGCCAAAAAATGCAGGGCATCAATTTTTTTCACCCCTGACTGGACGAGGTTGGATGAAATTGTTAAACCCAACGAATAAGAGAACTCCTCCAATTGGTCTTTGAACTGATAATCAGACTTCATTTCGTTTTGAATTTCAGGCTACGAATATAGATTAATTTTTATAATCCCCGAAGAACTTAAAAGGTCTTTTTGCCCCTGAGGATTTCTTTTTTCCCAATTGGCCCAGGAATTCGTTCCATCTGAAAACCTGCAGCTGCAAGCGACCTTCTTACTACACCTTTTGCACAGTAGGTGACCAGAATACCGTCTTTCTTTACTGTTCCTGCAACCCTGTGAAGTATTTCATTTGTCCACATTTCGGGTTGTTTCCCTGGAGCAAAGGCATCGTAGTACACTAAATCAAATTCGGGTATGGAATTAAACTGAAAGGATAATAAATCGGCATGAACCTTTTGAAGCGTAAATTCCGGCGATATCTTAACAGCGGTGTTCCATTCAGAACGGTGCATCTTTTCAAAAACGGAAGAATACTCTGGAAAAGTATTTACGGGATAATTTAATTTTAAATATTCTGCTTCAGTTAGCGGATACTTTTCGATACTGAAATAATTAACTGACAGATTCTTTTCCCTGGCATAGCAGTATGTTAGGTAGGCATTTAGTCCAGTTCCAAATCCAATTTCAAGGATACAAAGTTCTTTTTTGTTTGTTTGAAACAATCCTTCACCGATATAAATATGCAGCGATTCCTGAATGGCTCCGTGAATTGAATGATAATGTTCGTCAATTTCAGGAAGATAAATGGTATGCGAACCATCTTCAGTTATTATAAACTCTTTATCCATATTTTGTAAATGAGGTAAATAAACGTGGCAAAATAACTAAATTTACGTCTTCAAAAAAATGGAGGTACAAAATGATCATAAAAATATATCCGGAAAATCCGAATCCTAAAGATATCCGGGAAGTTGTGGAAGTGCTTAAAAACGGTGGTGTCATTATTTATCCGACAGATACCGTTTATGGCCTTGGCTGCGATATTACCAATGCCAAAGGGGTTGCAAAAATCGCCCGGTATAAAGATGTACAAGTCGAAAAATCGAACTTTTCTTTTGTTTGCAGCGATTTAAGTCATGTATCCGATTATTCAAAGCCATTATCTATTCAGGTTTTTAAACTTCTTAAGCGTTATTTGCCTGGCCCATTCACATTTATATTGAATGCGAACAGCAATGTACCCAAATATTTCAAGGGTAAAAAGAAAACTATTGGGGTACGAATACCTGATAATTCAATCATTTTAGCGATTGTTCGCGAACTTGGAAACCCAATCATGACAACTTCTATTCATGATGATGACCAACTGGTTGAATATTCAACAGATCCGGAATTGATCCACGAAAAATTTAATGATTTTGTTCAGCTTGTTGTTGACGGCGGATATGGAGACAATGTCCCATCGACCATTGTTGATTGCACCAACGACATTCCTGTAATTTTACGTCAGGGTAAAGGCATTTTTGAGGATTAAAATTATTTTTTCCAGAAGGCCGGAGAAAATAATACCAATACGGTGAATAGCTCAAGTCGTCCGAGTAACATCAGAAATGAAAGAAACCATTTTCCGGCAGGATGAAGGGTGCTGAAATTCTCTGCCGGTCCAAAACTCCCAAGTCCGGGACCTATATTACCCAGTGAAGTGGCCACCGCTCCCAATGCTGAAGGGAAGTCGGGCACAACCAACATTAAAAGAATGGTACTACCCAAAAAGACGATAACATAAAACATAAAGAAGGCTAGTACGTTGGTAATTATCTGTTCAGGAACTGTTTTCTTGTTAAAACGAATGGGAATAATAGCATTCGGATGGATAATCCGGCGGAGTTCGTAATAACTGTTTTTTAATAACAAAACGATCCGCATGATTTTTAGTCCGCCGCCTGTTGATCCGGTACTTCCACCAAAAAAGAAAACTGCAAACAGTACAGTAGTCAGAAAAGGAACCCAATGCAGGTAGTCGGCAGTAGCATAGCCTGTTGTCGTCAAGATTGATACAACCTGGAAAATTGAATCCCGAAAGGAATGTTCAAATCCCAATTCGCTGGTGAACACTAAACCGACGGTAATTACAAGAGTAAAGGCAAAAATGAAGAATAAATAATATTTAAGTTCTTCATTATCAATTGCTTTTTTGAATTTTCCGGTAAGAAGTAAATAAGAAACTGTAAAATTAGTTCCTGCAATTACCATAAATAATGTGATCACATATTGAATGTAGGGAGATGTCCAGTATGCAATACTTGCCTGTTTGGTTGAATATCCACCGGTTGCCATTGTCGTGAATGAATGATTCACTGCATCAAACAAACTCATTCCACCTATCCATAAAAGGATGGTTTCCAATGCGGTAAAGAATACGTAAATAATCCATAATTTTTTTGCTGTAGCCCGGATGCGAGGGCTTAGCTTATCAGCAACCGGACCTGGAACTTCAGCAGCAAAGAGTTGCATTCCTCCAATACCAAAAATGGGAAGTATGGCCAGACTCAATACAATAATTCCCATCCCTCCAAGCCACTGAGTCATACTTCGCCAAAAAAGAATTCCGTTTGGTAATGATTCGATGTCATTTAGTACAGATGATCCGGTTGTAGTGAAACCTGACATGGTTTCAAAAAAAGCATTGGTTATGTCGGGTATTGAATGACTGAATATAAAAGGTAAACTTCCAAAAAATGAAAACATCACCCAAACCGAACTTACAATTACAAATCCTTCACGTTTGCCAATTTCTTTACTTGCATTTCTGAAAATTGCAAGTATTACCGCACCGGTAATCATACAAATCAGCGCTGATTCAAACAAAGCTAATATATCCGGACCATTGTAAATTAAGGAAACAATTAATGCAAAAAGCATTGCGATTCCTTCAACAACCAAAAGAAATCCAAGAGTACGAATTATTATTTTATAGTTCATAAAGAAAAAAACCTGATTTTAAACTATGACCGGAAGAACTTCTCAACCTTGATTAGTGACGAGGAAAGGGAAAATACCACAACCAGATCGCCAACTTTTATTTGAGTATTCCCAGTTGCAACAAAACCGGTATTGCCTCTGACAATTCCTCCAACGATGGCATCTTCAGGGAAGGACAGTTCGCATAGAGGTTTACTGGTAATCTTTGATTCTGAAATGACATGAAACTCAAAAACTTCAGCATCAGAGGCTGTTAAGCAGTTGACTTGTGCGACTGAAGCACCAATCGTATATTTATAGATGTAACTGGCGGCCAGAAGCTTTTTGTTAACAATGCTTCCAATTCCCATTCCTTCTGCCATATTCAGGAAATCGATGTTTTCAATTTCAGCAATTGTGCGCTTTACTCCAAACGATTTTGCAAGTTGACAGGATAATATATTGGTCTCTGAATTTCCGGTAACTGCAACAAATGCATCCATTTTATCCAGTGATTCTTCTTTCAGCAAATCCATATTTCTTCCATCACCATGAATTATCAACGCGTTCCGGACTTTCCCTGCTAATCGTATACTTTGCTCTCTATCTGCTTCAATAATTTTAATATTATACTGATCTCCAAGTTTTTCAGCGGTTTTTTGGGCTATCCGGCTACCGCCAAGAATCATGATGTTCTTAATTGCAAATATTTCTTTCCCGGAAAGTTTAAATACCAGATTTTTATTGGGTTTAGTCGTTATAAAGTAGACAATATCTTCGTTTAATATTTCGTCTTTCCCATGAGGTACAAAAACTTTTTTGCCCCGGATGATTGCTACTGCAAGAATTTCCATGTGAGTTTTGGAAATTTCTTCCAGTGTTCGATTAACGATAGGTGCATTTTTACGAATTTTAATACCCATTACGATCAATTTGCCATCCGAAAACTCGATCATTTCACGTGTTCCTACATGTTTGATCGAATTAACAATTTCCTTGGCAGCTAAATTTTCAGGATAAATTATTTCATCAACACCAAATCGGGTGATTCGTTCGCGATTTTTTTCATTTAAAAATTCACCGTTATTTACCCTGGCAACCGTTCTTTTGACTCCCAGGTCTTTGGCAATTATACATGCAACTATATTCCGGTCTTCGAAAGGAGTTACAGCAATAAACAGATCCGCTTCAGGTACTCCGGCTTCCTCTAAATCTTTGAAGGAGTTTGCATAACCACTTACAGCCAGGATATCAATCTGACTTGATATTCGTTGAAGTTTTTCAGGATCATCATCCATCAGAATAATATCATGGTTCTCTTTGCTCAGCATTCTGGCCAGATGAGTTCCAACTTCTCCGGCTCCTGCAATTATAATTTTCATCTCGGTTAGTTCTTTCAAAATTCAGGCAGGTAATATACACTAAAAATAATTGAATTTATTTACGTGAACATGGTAGCACAAAGCAAAATTTCAATATAGGTTTAAGCTTAAGTTTAGTGTAAACATAAATGATACGCTCCATTAAGTTTGGTGTTAAAATCAATTACTACTGATGATTTGTCTTTGCTGAAATACGTAATGTCAGTAGCAATGGTTGTAGTTGTATATTCTTTTCCTGTTTGAGATGGTTCATAAACTGTAAGTGACAACACATCGGAGGGGCTGTTATTGAATTGATTTATGAATTTTAGATGACAATTCAGAAAGTTCATTTCATTATTCTTTATCGTTAACTTATCGGAACTGAATTCATGTACGGATTTTTTATCAATGACCAATGGCTTGTCAAGTTTCAAATGATTTTGTACCTCTTGAATCATATTCAATTCATAGCCAGTTATGGTATCCTGACCATTCGTAATCAGATAATTTGTTCTGCCATTAATCAAATGAATGAAGGTATTACGTGAGTTGTACACATAGATAGCCTTTTGATTTAGCAAACGCCAATTGAGCACAAATACACTGCTTTGCAGAGTGATTAAAAGAATCAGACTAAAAAACAACCACTGTTTTCGTTTCGAAAATACATAAATCAGGATGGAGCCTAAAATGCCAAAGATAACCCACAACTGTATCGGATTAATCACAATTCCTTCGCTGACAGCGTGTGGTAATTCACTGATAACCTTCAATGTCCACAACATTAAGCTTGTCGTCCATTGGATCAGCTGTGCAATTAAATCAGGAATGAAAGGAAAAGGACTAAAAATAAAGAACCCAAATGTCAACCATATGATTAGAGTTGCTCCGGGGATTACAAAAAAATTACTTAACCAGAAAAAATTTGGAAATTGATTGAAATAAAATAGCCCAAGGGGGAATGTAGCTAATTGGGCTGCAATCGAAACGGTTAGCAAAGCCCAAAGCGATTTCAGAAGTTTATTTTTAACTTCAATTAAACCAGCTAATTTGGGCTGGATTAAAACGATACCGAATACAGCCAGAAACGATAATTGAAACCCAACTTCGAACAATACATCCGGATTATTCAGAATCAAAACTAAGGCGGAAGCTGTTAATGAGTTGTAGATATTTACAGACCGTCTAAGAATATTCCCGAAAATTACAAACGTAAGCATGACTGTTGCCCGTTGCACTGAAGGTGAAAAACCTGTAATCAAGGCATAACTCCATAAAAGAATAATCATTAGTGCCGGAAAAAGGAAGGCTCCAATCTTCACCTTTTTTATTCCTGAAAGCAGAAATCCCAGTATAAAATAGATTAGTCCGACATGAAGTCCTGAAACCGCAAGTACATGCATGGCTCCCGTTGATGCAAAATAATCCGTGGTTTCCGGATCAAGTTCAGCCCGGTAGCCCAAAGTCAAAGCCGCGACCACTGAACCTTCTTCCTTTTCTATTTTGGTTACTGATAATTTTGAGAGAAGTTTATCCCGTATCAGTTCGGCCTGGTAGATTATCCGATTAACTGAATGTCCAGTTTTTAAATAGGTTCCTTCGGTAAGAAAAACGGTATAACTGATCTCCTTTTTGCGCATCATCGATTGATAATCGAATTCGAAAGGATTTCCCTTATTCCTGATTTTTTGTGGTTTGGCAAGTATAACCAACTGATCTCCGGTGCTTAGTGTCGAATCGAATTGATCTTTACTAAAATAGGCAATTACCTTTTCGGGTTTAGCCAATGATTTGTTCTGAATTTGCAGAATGGATTGAAATGTTTTCGCCTTTTCCGCAGGTTTCTGGCAAACTTCGGCTAAATAATACTCCTTTCGGTTAAAATCGCTTTGCTGGTTTTCATGAGGTTTGCCGGGATAAAAGACACCAGCGAATACAATGCCAATTGAAATCAGTAGATTTTGGATCTGAACTGCCGCATAATTGCTGGTATGCCAGAGAAAAATCAGGGCAGAAATCAGGATTGTTAAAACAAAAGCAATCCAGTGGGGTTCAAAATTCAGGTAATGATTCAACAGAATACCAGTCATAAAAAGACTGGTAATACGGATGAATGGGATTTTTTGGAAAAAGCTTCGGGCAACTGGCATTTTAGTTTTTTTTCCAGTTACGTTATTTCCTTATGTTTTGTTTGAACTAAAAGTCTGAATTTTTCTGAATGTTCGATTTTTTACACGAACATGTGGATTTTAACAGTTGAATCGATCATTTTATTTTCCCGGAACTTTGATCCGATACTTGGGAATTACCTTTCCTTTTGAGATAGCAGTCAATTTGCTTTTCAAAATTCTTTTTTTCAAGGGATTCAGGTAATCAACAAACAGAACGCCTTCCAAATGATCATATTCGTGCTGAATAACTCTGGACAAAAAGCCGCTGTATGTTTCTTCATATTCATTAAAGTCTTCGTCCATGTATTTAATTCGTACTGTTTCCGGACGAAAAACATCTTCACGTATTTCAGGGAGACTTAAACAGCCTTCATTCATAAGCCATTCGTCTCCAGATTTTTCCAGAATTTCAGGATTAATAAATGCTTTTTTAATCCCTGGAAGTTCTTCTTCTTCAACCGTAGTCGTATCCAAAACAAAAATCCGGATTGCTTGTCCTACCTGAGGTGCTGCCAAACCAACTCCATCAGAAGTGTACATGGTTTCGAACATGTTTTGAATAAATCCCTTTAAATCAATAAAATCCTTTGTAATTGGTTCAGCTTTTTTTCTGAGAACAGGATCGCCAAATACGGTAACCGGGTAAATCATCTGATATAATGTTTTCGTTCTAAATAACTTTGTAAAATAATGGTTGCACTAACACCATCAATAGTCTCCTTGTTTTGCCTATCTTTTTTCTTCAAGCCGGCATCAATCATGGTTTGAAATGCCATCTTCGAGGTAAATCGCTCATCAACCTGTTCTAAGGGCATGTCTGGAAAATCCTTTTGGAATTTCTTCAAAAACGGATTGATATACACAACGGCTTCAGATGGTTGATTGTTCATTTGCATGGGATATCCTACAATAATTTTTTCCACATCTTCCTTTGCAAAATAATCTTTCAGAAAAATCCATATTTCATGCGTTCGAACAGTAGTAAGGCGGGTCGCAATCATCTGAAGCGGATCGGTGACTGCAATTCCAACACGTTTTTTTCCGTAATCAATAGCTAATATTCTTCCCACGGTATTCAATTTGCGGCAAAAGTAGCATTATTTGGATAATATTCCCTCTGTTTTCTGTTTAAGAATTGAAATCAAATTCTCTGTGTGTGAATTAAACGTCAGTAATTCAGAATGATATGTCCTTAGGTATAACGTGATGTCCTTTTGGCACAAGCTTTGCTTCAGTCCGACCATATTACCGGTAAAGTTCAACAATTTAAATATTCACTTTAAAACTGAAAGCCATGAAAACGATAGATAGATTAAGTAAGTATTTTCCAATTGTAACTATTTCTTTGATTTTGTTAGCATCAACACTTGACGCAGGGGCTCAAAACCATCGGAATAAAGACAAAAAAGGTAACGAACGAAACCATGACCGGAAAGAATACAAGCAAGCAGACCGGAATGAAGGAAGAACAGCGAATCATGAGTGGGGGAAACAAAATGACAGAAATCGCGACAATCGAAATTATGAGAGCCGCGACAATCGAAGCGATCACCATTCGAAATATTCCAAAAAGAATAACTACGTACAACGGAACTATTACAATCATCCCCAATACGGAAGAGTGTATAACCGGTTTGATTGTAACCCGATAGTTTTCGAAAATACCCGAGGCAATTATTACTATTTCGGTAATCATTTTTACCGGTACCAAAGAGGAATCGGGTATTACGTGGTTGAAGCTCCCCGTTCTGAATACTTCAGTCGTCTTCCTGTCGATTACCGCAGGGTTCAGGTAAACGGGAATGTGTTCTTCAGAAATGGTGATGTGTTCTTTCAGCTTTCACACCGGGGATATCGCATCGTTCCTTCTCCAATCGAAGTTCAGTTCTCCGTAAGATTCTAAATTAACAGGAAATCAATCAATATCGAAAAAAAAAGGCTGCCAAAGTTTTTAGAGGCAGCCTTCCTTTTTATAAGTTTTTCAGAAAGGTTTGAACATTAGTTTCAATTCGTTCCTGAATGTTGGATGCATCAGATTTAACAAACTTATCGCCGGTTATCTTTTCAAATAATTCGATGTAACGTTCAGATACTGAACGGATAAAATCTTCGTTCATTTCAGGAATTACCTGGCCTTCTTTTCCCTGAAACCCGTTTTCGATCAGCCATTGCCGCACAAATTCTTTTGAAAGTTGCTTCTGATTTTCGCCTTTGGCCAAACGTTCCTCGTAACCTTCAGCATAAAAATAACGCGATGAATCAGGGGTATGAATTTCATCAATCAGGTATATTTTCCCATCTTTTTTGCCGAATTCATATTTGGTGTCAACCAGAATCAGACCTTTTTCTTCAGCGATAACTGTTCCACGCCGATAGACTTCCCGGGTGTATTTTTCAAGCAATTCATAATCATCCTTATCCACAATTCCCTGAGCAATAATCTCTTCTCTTGAAATGTCTTCGTCATGACCTTCGTAGGCTTTGGTCGTAGGAGTGATAATGGGCTGCGGAAATTTCTGATTCTCAACCATACCTTCGGGGAGCGAAACTCCACATAAAATCCGTTTCCCGCTGCTGTATTCGCGCCAGGCATGACCAGTCAGGTAACCACGGATAACCATTTCAATCTGAAACGGTTCGCAATGGTGACCCACTGTTACATTCGGATCAGGTGATGCTACTTTCCAGTTTGGAACAATGTCGCTGGTGGCATCCAGAAATTTTTCAGCGATCTGATTCAATACTTGTCCTTTGTATGGAATACCTTTTGGCAAAACAACATCGAAGGCCGAAATACGGTCGCTGACAACCATGACCAGATATTCGTCATCAATATTATAAACGTCTCTTACTTTTCCGTGGTAAACACTTTTCTGTCCCGGAAAGTTAAAATCGGTGCGGGTTAATGCTTTATTCATTTTTCTTCGTTTTTATTTGTTTTGAATTTCTCTTTTTCTTTTTCGTGTCGTAATAATTCATGAGCATGATGCTTTTCGTAAGCTAAAACAATATCGCGCACAAGTCCGTGACGAACAATGTCATTTACATCAAACTGGATGAAGGAAATGTTTTTGATGTTTTTTAGTATTTTTTTTGCAAGAATCAATCCTGAAGGACTTTGAAATGGAAGGTCAATTTGGGTTTCATCTCCGGTAACCACAAATTTGGTGTTAAGTCCCATTCTTGTAAGAAACATTTTTAATTGAAGGATGGTGGTATTTTGAGCTTCGTCGAGTATAACAAAAGCATTGCTAAGTGTCCGGCCACGCATAAATGCCAGAGGAGCAATTTGAATGATTCCATCCTTCAGGAATTCGTCCAGTTTTTTTGCTGGAATCATATCCAGAAGAGCATCATATAAAGGTTGGAGATACGGATCAATTTTTTCTTTAATATCGCCCGGAAGAAATCCAAGTCTTTCGCCAGCTTCCACCGCAGGACGGCTAAGAATAATTCGTTTAATCTCCCTGTTTTTTAAGGCTCTGACGGCCAAAGCAATTGCAGTGTATGTTTTCCCGGTTCCAGCTGGTCCAATCGCAAAAATGAGATCTGAATTACGAACAGCTTCAACTAAAAGTCGTTGATTAGGTGTCTTGGGCCGGATCGCTTTCCCGTTAATACCGAAAAGCAAAACATCTTTGGCTTCTTCCCAGTTCTCTGCAATTTCTTCTGAATCGTTCAGAAATACCTGATTGATAATTTCGTCAGGTAAAACATTGAACTGATTGTAATGATCAATAATCAAATGAAACTTGGACTCGAAACGAAGTATTTCTTCATCATCACCTTTTATGATTACATCATTTCCCCGGTAGACTATAATTAATTTTGGAAAAAATGACTTTATCAGGTTCATTTTGGCGTTGTTCACGCCAAAAAATTCCAGTGGATCAATTCCTTCCAGATGAATTAGCTTTTCAAACATAGATGATTGCGGCTTTTAATGCGTTCCAAAAATAAACACTTTTCCGATATTTTACTGACCGGCCTTCGGGCAAATTCATTGACGAATTTAAAGCTGAAATTTCACCCGGATATTTCGTGTTTAAAACCGAATAATTCAAGGCTTTAAAAAATCGGAACTTCCCGCTTAAATGTTTCGTCAAGCGAAATAAATGTTTCGGTACTTGCGATGCCAGGTATTTTCTGAATTTTATCACTCAGAAGATCCCGAAGGTGCTCGTTGTCCTTTGCGTAAACCTTGGCGAAAATAGCATACTGGCCTGTAGTGTAATGGCATTCAACAATTTCAGGAATTAGTTTAAGTTTCTCGGTAACCGTTGAATACAAACTTCCTTTTTCGAGAAAGATGCCGATATAGGTGCAGGTTTTATAATCAATTTTTTTTGGATCGATGTTATATCCTGAACCGGTAATTACTTCCATCTCAATCATCCGGTTTACCCGCTGGTGCACCGCAGCTCTTGAAACTCCAACTTCTGAAGCAACATCCTTAAATGGTATGCGGGCATTTTTTGAAATGGTATCCAGAATTTTCAGATCAATATCGTCCAACTGATTTCTTAATGTCATGATAATATTTTGATTGATTGAAGTTATAATGATTCAAAATTAGCTAAAAATCGATGATTTTGATAATAAATACAGCTAATTTATTCAAATTGTCAATTAATCAGAAAAGGGTGCCATTTTAAAATAGCACCCTTTTCTGAAATCACAGGTATTCAATTATTTGATTGGAACCTGACGTTTAAACTCCATTTCAAGTGAAACAAAAGTTTCAGTCCGGGCAATTCCTTCAATTTCCTGAAGATCCTCGTCGATTAGCTTTTTCAAATGCTTGTTTGTCTTAGTCTGAACCTTGATGAAAATGGCATACGAGCCTGTTGTGTAGTGACACTCAACGATTTCAGGAATTTTGATAAGCTCATCAACAACTTGTTTGTGAAATTTAGCTTTTTCGAGGAAAATTCCCATATAAGCACAGGTGAAATATCCCAATTTTTGCGGATTGACGATAAACTCGCTACCTGAAACAACTCCAAGGTTTAACAAGCGCTGAACCCGCTGATGAATAGCAGCTCCGGAAACGCCGCATTCACGGGCGACTTCCAAAAACGGAATTCGTGCATTCTTCGTTATCAGTTTCAGGATTTTTTGATCCAGTTCGTCGATGTTCGGAAGTGGTTCAATATGAAGATCATTCATAATTTATAGTTATAACTGTCGTTTTGTAAATTGAAACTCAAAAGTACAAAAAAATGATAAATTTTAAATATTCTTGTTTAAAAACATCTGGATTGTAACAAAATGAAAGTAATATCATCAAATTCAATCCTGAACAAAAAATATCCGGCGGCAAATGTATGTGATTTTTTCAATTAAAACCCTGTATTTTACATGCCCTGCAATTAATTGATCCTGCTTGTGAGTTTTTCGGAAAGATCGCTAATGTCGTTGCCCGAAGGTGACTGAAAAACGCTAAGCTCAAACTCCGGAATCACGGCCAGTATATGATCAAAAATATCAGACTGAATAGCTTCAAATTCAACCCATTTTTTTTCTTTACTGAAAGCATATATTTCCATTGGCAGGCCTGTTTCAGTAGGCTGTAGCTGCCTAACCATGAAAGTCATATTTTCATTTATATTCGGATTGTTCTCTAAATATTTTTCCAGATATTTTCTGAAAATACCCAGGTTTGTTTGGCGGCGGCCATTTGTCCCGAAATCGACTTCCAGACCAAGTTTTTTATTGTGTTCGGTAATTTCATCTTGTTTTTCAATGACATAAGTCCGAATGAGCTTGAACCGTTTAAATTTGTCGAGCATCTTTTCATCGCAAAATCTGATGCTTTTCATATTCAGATTGATCGATCTTTTCATCCGTCGTCCGTCAGACTCTTCCATTCCGGACCAATTGACGAATGATTCGGCAACCAGCGAATACGTGGGAACGGTGGTGATTGTATTATCGAAATTCTGAACTTTAACTGTATTCAGCGAAATGTCGATTACGGTACCGTTTGCTCCATGTTTTGGCATTTCAATCCAGTCGCCCGGTTTTAACATTTTATTACCCGATAGCTGAATGCCGGCAACGAGTCCCAGAATGGTGTCCTTAAATACGATTAAGAGCACTGCAGCAATGGCGCCAAGACCGGTTATCAATACCAGCGGCGATTTATTGAAAATGAAAGCGATAATGAAAATGGCTGAAACAAAATAAACCAAAATCATAACCAGCTGAATGTATCCTTTTATCGACCTGATGGCAGAATGTGGAGTTGTGAGATATATATCATTGGAAGCACTTAATATGCCTGATACTACTTTGACAAAAATGATTACAAAATAGATGTTGGTAAATGTGGACAGTAAGCTTGTAACTTCCGGAATCTGAGAGAAATTACCGGCGTAATAAATAACCAGGGCCGAGGTCAGGTGCGACAATGATTGAAATACTTTTCGATTCAGAAGATAATCGTCCCAGTCGGTTTTGGTGTTTTTTACGAAACGGTGTATGACTTTGATTACAACTATTTTCGTAATCCAGTGGACAACAACAGCAACGATCAGTATCGCTAAAAGTGTCAGTAGTACTGCTGACACTTTTGCGTACAGTTCTAAAAAATTCAATTCAAGAAAGGTGTCATTCAGAAGCAAATAAAGCGCTCTCATACGATTAAAATAAAATTCAGATTATTGAAATGTGATTTGAAATGCAAAAATAGTAAAAGCATTAAGTCTCATCTCTATATTCGGGTTCAATTCAATAGAATTATTGTTAAGATGTTGTTTGTCAGTGTTTATTCTTTAAAATGATATACGAGTTGATAAATTTTAGATTGATTTTCAGCAAAGTCTTCGTGTCTTATTTTTTCAGGATAACTCATTAACTGCATTTTTACTTTATTTTTTCCGATGGAGTAGGGTGGCTGGTAATAATCTTCCTCCGAAACCGAAAAATTCAGATTCTCATAAAATGAAATTCGTTTTTGGGCCATATCAGTTAACGGTTCTTCAACTTCCAGAATGACAGGACCCGGGTTTTGGGCAATTATTTGTTGGATAACCTGAGTCCCAAAACCTTTTCCCCGTTCAGTATCGCGGATAGCAAAATGCTCTATAAAACTAAATTCATTCAGATTCCAGATTGAAATAAAGCCAATAAATTGGTGCTGAAAGTAAATCTCATTCAGCGTGAAGATTGAATTAGTCAGTAATTCAGTCAGTTGCTGCCATTCTCTTCGCTCGTCCGGAGGAAATGCCTCTTCGTAAATTTGTTTGAAATCAACATTCAGTTCAGCTGAATTGGTAATCGGAAGTAGTTGTATCATAATTGTTTAGGCTGAATGTTTCATGCTGGCAGATGAATCAATACCATCTTAATCGTCAATTTTTGAACGGTTTTGCTTTATTTCTGCTTTGATTCGTTTCCCGGTTAATCTTCGTTCAACAGAACCTTTGGTTGGCCGTGTTCTTTTGCGACGTTTTACCGGTTTTAAAGCTCGTGAAATGAGTAAATAAAACTTACTGACTGCATCTTCTTTATTGGCAAGCTGAGAACGATCGCGTTGAGATACAACGCTTAATATTCCGTCGGAACTGATTTTTGTGGAGAGTTTTACCGAAATGATTTCCTTCTGATTTACTGACAACAGGGACGAGTTCTGAACGTCGAACCGGAGTTCAACTTTCGAATTCACTTTATTCACATTCTGACCACCGGGGCCACTGCTCCTTGAGGTAAGGAATTGAAATTCGGAGGTTAAATCAGGTATGTTAACATTCAGTTCTGACATTTATACTTTTTTCTCAATTTGAGCCTTTTTCTTCACCCTTGGTTTTCTGACTGGCTTGTACGAATAATAGTAGGCAACCTTTTCAATAGCTTTCCGAATACTGACATTGATCAGATTGTAATCATTGGCCATAAGGCTGTCAATGCAATAGATCTGATAATAAAAATCGGTAACCATGGGTATATTCATTCCTGAATTAATAAGCTCAGTAGCTTTTTTAAATTCTTCAGGATATTCTTTTTTTACGTGAGAACAAGTGTATACTGCCAGTTTCCCATGTCTGTCTTTTACTGCTGAAAAGCCAAAAAGCCGGCAGACTAAGCCCCGATATTCATAAGCTGAACAGCCAGCTGTTTTTCCGGAAATTTGATTTTTAGCCAGATTGATGCAGTGTTCGGGATCGGTTTCCAACAGATCGAGAGCTGTTTCGTGCAGGTTATTTTTATACAGGTGATACGCAAGTGGAAGAAATTCCAGAACATTGGCTTCCAATCCTTTTTTGCGACAGCATAAGTCGCAGTTTGTCAGGCATTTTAAGTTAGATTGTTTGCCAAACAGTTCCGTTTCCTTGTCCAATTGTTTAAAGATCTGTTCTACTTTTCTGATCTTGTCCAACATGATTTTTGTTCCTCGTGTAAGAGTTTGCCAAATTTAGTTGAAATGTTGAATAATTATTCAGATAACCGAAAAGATTATGAGTAGATCTAATCGTCAGAAATCAGGTGTTTTGTGAGTTTTTATTAGTTATTAAGAATAACGCAAGACTGGATTTAAGGCTCCCAGGGTGACCGATGGTTCGTAATACTGAACCTGGTTTCAACTTTAAATTTGTCGGTGATTTTATATTGCAGAAACATGGAAGCTCCTCTTGTACTCATTTCCTGAATGGTCGGATTTAATTTGGGCTGATCAAAAGCTGATTGAATACCGAAGCTGTTTCCTCCAACTGAAAGCCGGTCATTCAGCTTGTAGGTAGCCTGATTGAAAATATTTGCCGTGCTGAAAAAAGGTGAGATTCCAAATCCGGTCATTGAAAACGATTCGGTTGATAATCCGGAAGAGTTTAAATGGTGTAAAAAGTCGAGGTTTTTGTTGTACTCGGGAAGAAGTGGCTGACTAAACAGGGACAAATCGCGCAGATTAATTTCATCCATTGAAAATGAATCATCAAAAAGCAACGGTTTTTCTATAGAAGGACGGCTGATGCCTGTTTCGCGCTGAATTTCTGGAATACTATCTAAAATCATTTCCTCCTGTGCAAAGGCAGAAGCCACCAGCAACAAGTTGCAGAAAAGAAATATAAAGTATGACTTTGACATACACAAAGCTATTAAAACTTTCTACATTGAATAGAGCAATAGCGTTTACACGGTTGATAAGGAAAGGAGAGTTGTTATAGTTCTCCTTTTCTTGTTTTATAAGTTTGTGGGCAGATTGCTGTTATGTGAAGCCTTTTTTCTTCAAATTCAATAATCAGTTCTTCTAAATCATTCTTTGTCCCACTATAAATTTTTGTATGATATTTTTCATTAATGCCAAGTTCCAAAATTTCATTTTTTCTTTGCTTGTCAGTTAATAAAATATCAGAAATGGGAAGTCCAGTTGATATTCTCATTATATCAATTTGGTCATTTACAGTTTCATTTTTGTTGTAGGCTGAAATAATAGCGCTCAAAGAAGTTCTAATATCCAATGTTGGGATATTATTAAATCCGAATTTTTCCAATTCTGAGATTAAAAGTATAGTTTCCTTTTTTGTAATCCTATGCTTATTTGTCAGTTGAAAAATAAGTTGGTCAATCCAATGAGGTACGTCTCCAGATTCAAAAGGAACACCCCTTATGAAAATATGTCCTTCACTCAATAAATCATTAAGTCGAGATATAAATTCAGATATATTTACTGATTTATGCGCTAAAATTAATTGTTGTTTTGTCTTTAAATCCGACCTATTATCCCTTGTTATTTTGCGTATTTCATTTGCCAGTTGAGTCCCCTCAGCAATGTTGTCATTTAGCTGTTTTTTTGTCTTCTTAAATGTATTTATGTTTCTTTCATCAGAAAGAACATTCTTGAAAATCTCATCATACAGATATGTTTTAAGAGTAACATTGTTCTGTCTAATTAAGGAAATAATTAATTGAGATGTTATGAAAAGTTCAGATTTAAAGGCAAATCCACCTGAAATTTTATAGAACTCGGTATCTAAGGCAATAGCTTTTTGTTTTTCTTTCTGTGCTGTTTCAAGATAATGCTCTGCGGACAAAGGACAAATTATTTTTTTATTCTCAACACCTGTAATAATCCATTCTCTTATTTTTTTCCATTCTCTTGATTTAGACTCAAATAATCCAATTGATGCAAATTGGTCAAGATATATTATCGATAAACTTTGTTTGTTTGTTATCTGTCTCATTATCTATGATGTTGGCGTTAACTGAATTAGACACAACGTTGTGAGCTTTATGTAGAGGTGGATTGCGGCTGATTTCCTGTCAAGTCGGTAAGATGCCTGAGCAGAAAGATACACTCCAAAAACCACGGCTACCGAATTTGCGTGTAGCTGATGTTATGCGTTCGTTCTTCTTTTCCTATTAGGGCTACAGTTTCATGTCAGCACAAAAGTTTGTTATTTTGTCGTGTCATTCATTAATCTACTTTTATTTTTCTAATACCCTTGTTGTGTCTTTCCCAGCCCCATCCGTCTTGCCACTCTTGATACAATCTATTGAAGTCGGGGTCGCTTACAGGAATTGTATGATAAGTCATTAGTCCAGTAGGAATGATTTCCACCTTTCTCTGATTTGTTGCTAGCTTTGCTTCAAACTCAACGAAGTTGAACTCTATTGTTTTTTCTATTGCTGAATATGAAAGCCAGTCACTTCTTTCTTTGAGTATTTCTTTAATTCTATTTTTTTCTGATACTTCTGTTCTTGCTCCGTAAATAATTCCTACAAGTTGTGAAGGTTGGTAATGAAATAATCTCTCTTGCTGAGTGTAGTCAAAATGTTCTCCGAAAAGCCAAGGTATTGGTGGTTGTAACATCAAGCGATATTCAGATTCATATTGCCAACTTACACTTTTCTGTTTGTAATGGCTTTCTTTTTCTTTTAAAATCCTTGATGCTTCTTCTTTATCATTTGCCTCACCTGTAATATAAACAGGAAGATGTAAGAAAGCACTTAACGGTTTTACTTCAGGTTCATAATCAATTTTAGTAAACTTAAAACTTTCGGGAATTGCACAACTCATATTGGGTGCAATGCCATTTTTAGTTGTCCGACTAACATTCTTTTTCTTTTGTGTCGGTGATTGATTTAATGCTCCGTTGATAGCTTTAAAAATTAAGCAAAATCCTTTGTGTTTGTCTGCATAATGCGACCACATAAGTGGTTCTGATTTGTCTGTGGAAAATGAAACAAAATTTCGCGTAGCTGGTTTGTAAACTCGAAGGATGTCTTGAATTTTCATACCAATGAAACTGATTAAAACATTATCATTAGGCGAACTTGAAGGGTAGTCAACTAATAAATTTCTCCTTGCAGCTTCATCAAATGTCATCGGACATTGTTTGCAGAGATAATCTGCAAGTGGACTTAAAAGTCGGTCTGGAATTTTTGCATTAGTTCTCTCAACAGAAAGTTGCACCAGCTTAGTCCACTTTTCTTTGTCGCTGTCAAACACATAAAATGTTTTGCCGTCAAACGGGTCGTTACATTCTTCGGATGAAGAAAAATACATTTCGTTATACATCAGCTCTTTCAAACTAACTTCTGAATATGGTCTGTATCTGTAAAAGTGCATTTGCATTGGTTTTGTTTTTATTCAGCTCAAAAGTTTCAAGTTCGTAGTATCGCCAAAGAATGACGCACAACGTCTCAAATACTGGCAGTGCAGGAGTTTCCCGATGAACTTCCTACGAAAGCACCTCTAATAATTTAAAGTAAGTAACTACTTCCAAACTTATATAAAATAAATATATTATTATTAAATTGTTTGTAACTTGTTGTTAACTTATCAGTACTGCATAAAAAAGGAGAACTATTATAGTTCTCCTTTCTGTGTTTGTTGGCGTGTCACATATATAGTATAGATATGTGACATGGTTAGCGTGTAACTGTCTGTTTAGTAATATTGTAAGTCAGATGTGGGTGTCGAAATATCGGAAAGAGGCTTCCATTCACGGTGGTAGTCACCTTTACACAATCTGGATTTTTGAACCTTCCATTGTGTAACAAAAAAAATAGTATTTCAGGGGATTTTCAATTATTTAAAAGAAAATTCAAACCCTAAAATACTATTTATTAGTTTATTGCAATTCCTTACCTATTGACGCCAGGCTAAAGCATCGCAAAGGAGGAAATGATCAATAAAACAAACCGTTTCATACGGTAGTATTAAAATAATTTCACACCTAAACTGAGTATAAATACACCATTTTTGTCGTACGATGGAGCAAAGTTTTTGCTGTACGATTCCATACGGGCATCAAGAGTCAGGAACATGAAATCCACACCAGCGCCATACTGCCATCCAAACCGGCTGTTTTTTATATTATCCTCGTTAAATTGATCTTTTGCATTTTTATCAGTCAAAAAGGAGAAAACAGGACCAGCCATAATTCTCACATTCAGAGCTTCCATATTAATGATTTTGAGGCCAACTAATACAGGAACATCAACTGTTTTTAAATCAAACTTGTCTTTGGTTGAAGCACTAAGCTGATCCATGTAGATGTATTCCTTGGAATTAAAATAAGCTTCCGGCTGAACGTAAATCGGGCCGGCATTAATCCGGGCAAATGCACCAAACTGAAACTTGGTAATGGTTTCCTGATTGTAGTCAGCCATATTAGCTGAAATCTTAGTAGTGTTAATTCCAACTTTTGGACCTATGTCGAAAAGTCCCTTAGCATTGCTGGTAAAAGCAAATACTGTAAAAGCAATAATAATTGTAAGTTTTTTCATGATTGTGTGTTTTTGTATTAGAACGTTATTTGTTAAATTCTATTGTCAGATTACCTCATAAATACAAATTACATTAACAAAATGTTCATTCCAAAGATGAAATATGTAATGTAAAATTTGAATAGGATAAAGGTAAGATGAACTATTGAAATAACTGTTACATAACTTACATAAAGAGTTACATTATTCACACTTCATGAACCAATTCAGGGGCTTTTTTTATGTCTGGATTCGGCATGGAATGAAACAAAAATACGAATTGGATTTTGAAAATAATTCAACCGCTAGTGCCAATTTGCAATTGGCACTTTTAAGTTCTGGATTTATAATCCAGTCAGACCACATCGAATACAAAAATTCCCTAATTTTAGGCCTAATGGGAATCAACAATAAAATATCAGCTGGGTACGCTTACTATATTACTCTAACAATCGAGGAATGGATTGATGTATTTTCGCGACCAGTTTACAAACACATCATTGTTGATTCATTGAATTATTGCATTGCGAACAAAGGAATGGAGGTCTATTGTTGGTGTTTGATGAGTAATCATTTGCACCTGATAGCCTGTGCAAGTGAAGATGGTAATTTATCTGATATTCTCCGTGATTTTAAAAAGTTCACAAGTAAAGCGCTCATTGAAGCAATTAAAGAAACCCGCGAAAGCAGACGAGACTGCCTGCCAGCCGGACAGGCTGGGATGTTGAATTTGTTTTGGTACGCTGGTAAGAATAACAAGAAGATCAAGTATTTCAAGGTTTGGCAGGATGGTAACGATGCTCAGGAAATTCACACAACCGCTTTTCTGGATGAAAAAATGAATTACATTCATAATAATCCGGTAAAAGCGGAATTGGTTGGACGACCGGAAGATTATCTTTACAGTTCAGCGAGGGATTATGCCGGAGAAAAAGGCTTGGTTGAAATGATGATGGTGTAAAGCGGATCGCAGATCCGCAGCCAACAGGTGCTGATTGCAAATCAGCACCAGCCGCGTCAACATTCGAATCGAATGTGTTACACAACTTTAGCTTTGTGTTGCAAAATTCACACATTATAAGGATTATAGTTTATAAAACAGAAGAGGCTGAACTCTATTGAGCCAGCCTCTATTCCGAAATTTATAAACTTAAACTTAGATTATTGTTGTAATTCCCAGTTCAGTCGTAATTCCCAGTTCTACTTCCTGACCAGTTACGATAACAGGCAACAATGGAAGTACAGGGGTAATGGTAATGTCATAGATACCTTCAGGCAATCCTGCTATCAGGAAATTTCCGTCTTCATTGGTTATTGAAGAATAAAAGGTTATTCCATCCGATGATGCTGTTACAGTCGCAATTGTACCTGCCGGAGTAATGCTGCCACGTATCGAGCCTGACATTGTTACATCAATATTACGGATTACAGGTTTTAACTGATATTCATTATTTCCCTTCAGCACAATTGATTGACTTGCATCAAAATCAAGTAGGATATTGTAGGCTACCCCTGCCTCAAAAACTTGATGAATCTGCAGTTTTAAACCCGATTGCATGGCACTTGGTGTGCTTAGCGGATAATCAACACCATCCACCGTTACGAAATTATTGGTACCCAGAATTAACCTGATTTGTGAAATAGTTCCAGGTTCTAAATCGCCTGTTGCAATCAGAGTATTTACACCATTTGCATAATCAAGAAGATTATACATACCAGCAGCGGTGTTAAGCATTACTGCACTTTCAATATCTCCTTTTATTTCCACACCCTGAACATCAATCATTACAGCATCATAATTTGCCGGGGCATCTGTCAGCTGAACCGAAAGCGATGCTTTTTCTGAACTCTTATCTTTATCTTTAGTACAGGATGAAAACTGTATCATCATTAACCCAATCATTGTTACATACATCATCCTTTTAAAGATGAAGGTTGTAACTTCTTTTCTTTCTGTTGTTTTCATGTTTTAATTTTCAGTAAATAGTAAAATTATTATAGACCAAAGGTGTGGACTTATGCTTTGGAAAGTGTTACACATTTCTTTAAATCTATTGCAAAATTCACACATTCAAATGTAGTATTTATGGGTCATCACAATAATGCGTACCTGACACTAGTGTTTTGTTACTTGCTGAAAATGAACTACATATATGATAATGATTTAAAAGTTGTGAAATGGGAAATAACTCTACAAAGCCGGAACTGCCCCTCGTTTGAGCGATAGAGGAAACGAGGGGTTTATGGTTTTGCGTTTGTAACGCAATAACAGAGAAGTCCCAAATCGAATGTGCAGGTTTGGGGTGTTTGTTGTTTTGTAATGGATTTTGGTTTAACGGTTCTTTTGTAGGGATTGTCAAATTTCATATCTTACTCCTAAAAAATGGATAGCCCGGCACGTGATTATTCGGGAGAAAAAGGATTAGTCAATGTTCAAACTGTTTTATAATGAATGCAAAAATGAGTTGTAAACTCAAAACTATTCACCCCTCGTTGCAAACGAGTCCCTATGTTTGTAATATGCGTTTTTAATAGAGTAGCATAAGTCCAAAGAGTATTATTTTTGATTATCTACTTAATCAATAAAACTCAAAGACTTATGCAAACACAAAAGACGGGATTAGAT
>DASRMB010000003.1:0-7268 GCA_035648135.1 Prolixibacteraceae bacterium | reverse complement strand
CAGTTCAAATATGTAGTTCCAGCAATCCTCTTCACTTTTGAATTGATTGAGAAATTCCTGGAAATCTTTAGGATAGTGTTCGACAATAGCCATAGGCAAAGTTAAATAATTTCTCTACTTGTGCGAAGCAGATAAGCAGTTGAATTATATGAAGAAGCGTTAATAAAGTACAGAGATAAGCTTGACTCTATTAGACAGAAGGTGTCTCAGATTTTTCTGGACAATTCATCAGAATATGTAAATAATGACAATGCGAGATTAGGTCAGATTAAGCTAATGGATATTGATCAAAAGATTTTTGATGAGTTCAAAATTAATGATGAAGCAAGATTTTTGAAAAGTTCTATTATAAAAGCAATGAAATAAAATATTTATGGCTGCCAGTACTCGGTCATAAAATATTGAGGCTTACTTGGTATTCCATGCGCATCGCTCTCTGGCATGGTTCATATCGATTGATCTGTTCACAGCTCCGAAATTCCCAACGGTTCATACCGCCGCCGTAAGCGATTATATAGTTCATGAAAATAGTTAATTTCAGTTTAGATTTATGAAGCCCATAATTGACCATATTCAAATAACAGTAAAAGACATGAAAGTTGCAGAAGATTTTTATGACAAATTTCTTCCTGTTTTAGGGTTTGATATAAACAATAAAGTAAGTGCTTTTATTGAGGAGCATGATTTTCATGTAATTGAATATACTCACGAACTGTTAGGCTTCGCAATTACTTCTCCAAGACACGAATTTATGAATGATTCTGTAAACCGAAGGAAACCAGGGGCTTTGCATCACATGGCTTTTAAGGCAGTTTCACGGGCAGAGGTTGATGCTGCATATTTAGCGTTAATAAAGATTGGTGCAGTCATTGTGACGGAACCTCAAATACATCCCGAATACAGTGAAACGTATTATGCTGTTTATTTTAAAGATTTGGAAAATATCAAATATGAAATTGTGTGTAACAAATAATGTTCATCATAGAAATGCGTATCTGTGCATCTGAAATGATAGATTTTATGCATAAAACAAATACCATGAAACTAACCATCAAACCTTTATCTCCGGATTTGTTAAAGGATTATTTGTATTTTTTTGATCATGTCGTTTTTGCAGAAAACCCGGATTGGTCGGCCTGTTATTGTTTCTCATTCCATTTCACCGGATCGAATGAACAGTGGAAAAAGGAAACGAACCGTGCATCAGCTTGTGATTTTATTAAAGAAGGTAAACTGACCGGCTATCTGGTTTATGATGATGACAAGCCCATTGGCTGGTGCAATGTCAATGTTCGCTCGAATTACCAACGGTTAATGAAGTATTACGATCTGGTGGATAATCCGGACGATAAAGTCTGTTCCATCGTTTGCTTTCTAATTCATCCTGATTACAGAAGAATGGGTATCGCAAAAAAAATACTGCAACAAATCAATACCGATTATTCTGCACTTGACTTTGATTATCTGGAGGCTTATCCCGGGAAAGGTGAATTATCCAGTGAAAGACATTATAAAGGACCACTCAGTATGTACGAGAAACTCGATTTTAAAATTAAGAAAGAGTATGATGATTACTATGTTGTCAGGAAGAGACTAAAATAGAAAGAAAGAGGGCTCCATTTTTATAAAGCCCTCGTAAATCTCTGATTTGAATATTTTTACATGCTCTTTATTTCGTTGGTCAGCTTTTGCAGTGAACTTTTGGCATCACCAAAAAGCATACGGGTTTTATCGTTAAAGAACAGGAAGTTTTCAATTCCGGCGTAACCTTTACCCATACCACGTTTCAGGATGATAATATTTTTAGCCAGATGAGCATTAATGATCGGCATACCGTAAATCGGACTTCCTGGATCATCGTATGCGGCAGGGTTTACCACGTCGTTGGCACCAATTACAATAGCCACATCCACATTCGGCATATCCGGGTTGATGTGTTCCATTTCAATCAGTTTTTCGTACTGAACGTCTGATTCGGCCAGCAAAACATTCATGTGTCCCGGCATGCGGCCAGCCACCGGATGAATGGCATAACGAACACTGACGCCTTTGCTTTCCAGCAACATTTCCAGTTCGTGAACGGCATGTTGTGCCTGAGCTGCGGCCAATCCGTATCCGGGAATGATGACAACCTGTTTTGAATAGCTAAGCAGTATTGACGCATCACTTAGCTGAATTTCCTTGATTGTTCCCTGTTCGTGAGTGATTGATTCACCACCGCCACCAAATGATCCGATAATCACATTCAGAAGAGAGCGGTTCATCGCTTTACACATCAGCATGGTCAGAATCATACCGGCTGCACCGACCAGAATACCACCTAAAATCATAGCTTCATTGGAATAGATAAATCCACCCATGGCAGCTGCAATTCCAGTTAATGCATTGAGCAGCGAAATGACTACCGGCATATCGGCACCACCGATCGGCATTACAAACATTACTCCGTACAATAAAGACAAGGCTAATAAAAGGTAAATTCCCCAGGTTAGTTCGGTTGGTGGTATTCCTGAAAAAACCAGATAAGCACCAAGAGCTAGAGTTACCAGCATCAAAATGATGTTGATGTATTTCATGTATCCGGCAAAAATATCGCCGACTTTTCCATCCAGTTTCCCATATGCAATCATGCTACCGCTAAATGCAACCGAGCCTATGATCAGTCCTAGAACCGTTACCAGCAGCGAAGTGAAATTGCCGGCCACTGCATTCGGAAATTCGAGCAAGGCAACTAATGCAGAAGCTGCTCCTCCGGTGGCATTGTATAACGAAACCAGCTGAGGCATAGCGGTCATTTTAACGCGCATGGCCACGATCCAGCCAATTACAGAACCGATGCCAATAGCCGACAGAATAATCCAGACATTGGTTAGTGGTATTCCGTTTCCTGCGTGATCTTTATGCAATAAAAGAGTGGTGAGCATGGCCAGTCCCATACCAGCTGCAGCCCAGAGGTTTCCTCCTCTGGCAGTTTCGGGGTGCGACAAAAGTTTTAAACCCCACACAAATAAAAGAGCGGCAATCAGGTAACTTAATTCCAGTATGCTATCGCCAAGGGTAAAGTCAACGCCGTTTAATGTTCCGATAATTTCATTCATAGTTTCCTGCTTTTTTTCTTTTTAAACATTTCAAGCATACGGTCGGTCACAGCAAAACCTCCAACAACATTCAGGGTTGCAAAAATGAGTGCCAGAATTCCCAGCACCAGTGAAAGCGAAAAATGAGAAAGATCGGCATGTCCAACTAAAATGATGCCGCCGATAATAATAACACCGCTGATTGCATTTGCACCTGACATTAGCGGAGTGTGCAGTACCGCAGGCACATGCGAAATCACTTCAATACCCAGGAAAATGGATAAAGCGATGATGAAAATGGCTTCTTTATAGGTAAAGAAAAAGATTAATACTTGTTCCATATCTGGTTTTTTAAACGTTTGCTAGAATTGATTTTACCCGTTCGTTGAAAATTTCTTTCTGATGAGTGATACAGGTTCCTCTTACAATATCATCGTCGAAGTTGAGGTTTAGTCCGCCATCTTCTCCAATAATTAATTTCAGGAAATTCAGTACATTTTTGCCAAACATACGGCTGGCATCCAAAGGCATTAGCGACGGATAGTTTGACTGTCCGATGATTGTTATTCCGTTGTGAATAACTACTTCGTTGTCTTTGGTGAGTTCACAGTTTCCTCCGGAAGAGGAAGCCATGTCGATGATGATACTACCTGGTTTCATGTTGTCGACGGCTTCTTTGGGTAAAAGCAAAGGAGCCTTTCGTCCGGGAATTTGTGCGGTACAGATCACCACATTTGATTTGGCCGCGTGATCGTTGATGGCCTGCTGCTGTTTCTTTTTAAAATCTTCAGTTTGCTCGATGGCATATCCGCCAGCCGCTTTATCTTCGGAAGCTCCTTCCACTTCGACAAACTTTGCCCCGAGGCTCATTACTTCCTCTTTGGCCGCCGAGCGCACATCAAAAGCCTGAACCTGTGCTCCGAGTCGACGGGCGGTGGCAATGGCCTGAAGTCCGGCAACACCGGCTCCCAGAATTAAAACATTGGCCGGCCGGATTGTTCCTGCGGCTGTCATAAACATCGGGAAAAAGGTTGGTAACCTGAAAGCCGCTTCGAGTACCGCTTTGTTTCCTGAAACGGTTGCCATCGACGAAAGGATGTCCATGGCCTGTGCACGTGTTGACCGGGGAATTGAATCAAGGCTGAATGTGGTAATCCCTTTTTCGAGGAATTGTTTAACCAGCGCAGTGTCCCACAGCGGATTAAAAGCACTGATCCAGACCTGTCCTGCTTTGATTTTTTCGAAATCACCTTTAGCTGGTGGCTGAATTTGCAGAAGAACATCTGCCTGTTCAAAAATTGTTTTTCGGGAAACGACCTCAGCACCTGCTTCGGTGTACATTCGATCTGCGGTAAAGGCTTTCTCTCCTGCATGCTCTTCGACCAGAACTTTTACTTTCAGGTCAACCAGAACACTGACATTCTCAGGGAGTAAAGTCACACGTGTTTCGTCACCGTGTTCTTTTAATAATCCAAGAATCATATTATTAGGTTTTTTTGAATCAATATCAATAGGAACAATATTTTACACTAATTGTTTCTGTTTAATTCCTGACCCGCATTAAAATCGTTTCAAATGCAAATCAGGAATTTTCTTTGATCCATTTCCCTGAGAATACAACTATTCATCCATTTTCATCAGTTCAACCTTCCTGAATTCAATGGGCTGCCCTTCTGCCTGAAGGGCAATATAACCACTATCGAGAATTGTTCCTGTTGGTACGGCGTAGTTTTCGGGCAATAAATCCCCGCCAATTTGTGGCATCGAACACTGCAATACAGTATCTCCTTCCATAACATGACTGATCGATTTTGAACCATCGACAATTATCTCAACGGTGACCCATTCGTTATCGTAATAATATATTGAAGTGGAAGGAATAATGTGATCTTCAGTATATTTCCCATTATGCCAGACGGTTGTTCCCGGAGTACAAAGATTAGCGTTTAACTGTTTGACAGAATCGGTACTACCGAGCAATTGAGTTTCGAGCGAAACCGGCCAGTATTGGTCAATACCCATACTTTCAGGAGATTGTGAATGAATCATGATTCCACTGTTCCGGTAGCAAAACTTTTCAGCATCGGGTAATAATTCGCCAACAAACCGATATTCGACCCGTAGTTTATATTTGGAAAGTTTTTCCTTGTAAAAAAGATGTCCGTAACGATTATTGAATTTGTTGCCATACTGATCATACGATACCTTCAGTAGACCATCTTCAACACGGAAAACATTTAAGGTATTTACTCCTGAAGAATCACCTGCAACTTTTGGAATCCATCCATCCAGGTTTTTGCCGTTAAAAATGCTAAGCCATTCGCCCGATTTATCAGCCTGATTATTCTTTTTTTGACCACTTGTGCAGGATCCTAAAATCAACAGCAGGAATATTAATTTTTTCATCGTTTAGTGTTTAGTTATTTTGTCCGAAAGTATAAGTTTTAATTGTTTTGAACTCAATCAAAGGTTTCAATTTATGAATTTTTATATAAAAATGAGTTGTGTTTGGGATTCGTTAGTCTCTTTGATTTTTAATGCAGATTTCGTTTTTTCTAATGGGAATGAGAATCATCAGCTTTGTCTTGTAAATGTATGAATATTGACTGGTATAAAGATTTCTGGATAATGGTTTGTGAATGAAGTGAGTATGTAGTTCTATTCGCAAATCTGCATGATTGAATTCTGGAAGTTTCCAGCCATGAAAAGTCAGGAATCCCATTTGGATGCTTTTGCAAAAAATAATCAGTGTTCACAAATTGCGTCGAGTAATTTTGAAAATATAAAAGGAGCATGTTTTAGAAATAATTTTCTTTAAAAGGCCGGTCTTTTAAACTCGATTTTTTCTTCGGGGCCAAATATTAATGCGACAACAAGTGTAAGGTATTCCTTGAGGTGACGTGTAATAAAAAAATTATCCAAAACAATCTGGTGTGCATTCTTTCCCATCGTTTCCATGATTTCAGGATGCTTTAGGAGATATCGAATTCGCATTGCAGCCCCTTCTTGTGTATTTACCCTAAAGCCGCAAAAATGGTTAATAACCTGCAATTTAATGCCTCCCGTATCTCCGGCAATTACAGGCTTCCCTTTCCATAACCCTTCAGTAACCGTAAGTCCGAAACCTTCTTTAAGCGATTTCTGAACAATTATATCCGATCCCCGTTGCAAAGCATTAATAGCCCTGTGCGCATCAGGCGGGAGCTCGGGAATGTGCACATCCGATGCTCCGCCACCTTCTTTTATTGAAGAAACATGAAGTATCTTCATCCCTTTTATGGGGTATGTCAATTGTTTTAAGTGGTCAATCGCGTTATTACCTACCACATGAGAATATTGTTCAAGTAAGCTCCCCATTGGATACCTCCATTAAAATAATTAGTACAGAATGACTGAATCTCCCGACGAAGCTCTTTTAAAGTTGTGAAATAAGGGTCAATTTTATCAAGACCTTCACTAAGACCTGTGTGTTTTTCTCCAAAACATGCAAGCCAGATTGAAAAATCATTTTTGTTTTCCGGAGTCCGGCGGCGTGAATCAATGAAATGATAAAATATACTACCAAGTGACATGTTCGGAATCATATCTGGGAAATGTATCGGATCACTGAAACTTACCCCTGTATTGAAAATCACAATTTGAGAACGGATAAAGTGGAATTCCTGACCGGTTTTTACCCATGGGACATATTCCAATGCGTATAAGCGCTGTTCAATTATTTCAATGACCTCTATGCGAAGATCTTCTAAATCGTTAAAAACATTTGAATCAATTAGCGAAAGTTGTTGCGAAATTTTTGAATAGTGCAGGTTATGTGATGTCCAAATGGCAAAATCGTTTTGATATTCCGGATCATCAAAATTAGAGCGCAAAAGACTTCCCCAAAAATGATAATAAAGACATCCGGGATGGGTATTCTTCAGATTCTCCATGAACTCTCTCCGGTTTTATGCTTTTTTCGCCTGTAGCAATGGCAATTAGTGCACAGTCCATTATATTAAAACATGCATTTTCCATACCCCTTATTATTTCATATATGGAATATCTGACTGTTAACCCACATTGCAGCTATCCGTCCATAACGATCTGACAATCTGATTTTTGATTTTTTAAAATTTCGCCAGTGTGCCACACGGATTTTTTTCTGGGCAGGGGGATCTGCTGATATTTTAGCTTGATGTAAATTTGCCG
>DASRMB010000002.1:0-30263 GCA_035648135.1 Prolixibacteraceae bacterium | reverse complement strand
CAATGCCAACGTAAAGATACTTCCGGTTAACGGCTCTCCCAAAGCGCTTTTGAAAATGACAGGGGAGGAAGTTAAACCCTACCGCGATTTGTTGCTGGCTCCGTTTGAAATGAAATTCGACGCGCCAACGAAAGTGGAGTTTTACCTTTTTGGAGATAACATGTTTGTGGTTGAAAATATTAATGAAGTAACTGTGGATGTGACACTCGAATTACCCAAAGTTTCAAGTGTAAGCAAAGCTTTGATACTGCCTGAAGAAGGTGGAAGTGCTGAACTTTCATTAGAAGGTAAAAAGGTGAAAATTAAGATTTCGCCCAATACTCTGGTTGCGGTTGAATACAAATAGTTCTTCCTGAATTTTGATCTAAAGCATAAGTAATCAAAAGAATTAAATCAAATAGCAGCATAATTCTCAAATTTTCAAACCAACAATTATGAATAAAATATCAATATTAAAGGATGCCGATTGTTCAAAAACGACGATTGTAAATTGGAAGAGACCTTTCTCCCGAATCGGTGTTATTCTTGCCTTATTCGTTGTAAGTATAACCGGCTGGTCACAATCCAATCAACTTCGCCCGGTTGATTATGTCAATCCGCTCATTGGTACAGCACCAATGCTCGATCCTGATCATATTGGAAACAACCCTGCACCGAACGAAGACTTGTATTACGGTAGTGTTAATCCCGGAGCTAAGGTTCCAGACCCGAATGGAGGTTTCTGCCTTGGTCCGGTTAGTGGTTACGACGGATGTTGTTATCATGTCCGCGGATCAGGTTACCGCTATGATGATGGTTCCATTATGGGATTCACTCATTTTAACGGGCAATATAGTGGCGATAATTACCTGCTTTTTATGCCTACTGTAGGTGAAATTAGAACCGATCCGGGCACACGTGAAAATCCATTTTTGGGTTACCGCTCTTTAAAGGATGATCATAGTGAAAAGGCTTCGCCGGGCTTTTATACTGTTTTATTAACAACTTACGGCATAAAAGTAGAACTTACTGCCACTAAGAACTGCGGTTACCATCGTTACACTTTTCCTGCTTCCAGCGAGTCTAATGTGCTGATCGACCTGTCAAACTGCCGGCCTGAAGCTAAAGATACCTACTTTAAAATTATTGATAATCGGACGATTGAAGGATTTCAGGAAATTGGAGGCAGACGGGTGAATAAAATTTATTTTTATGTAGAGTTCAATAAAGATTTTGAAAACTCTGGCACCTGGAATACCAGTATAGTTTATCCTGAATCTATTTCTGCAAATAGAAATCCCTTTGGAGCCTATGTCACATTTAATACTTCTGATGGCGAAGAGGTACTTGTAAAAGTTGGTACATCAACAGTAAGTCAGGAAGATGCCAAAAGCAATCTGAAAAGTGAGATAGGGGACAAGGACTTTGATAAAATACATCAGGAAGCAGTTTCGCAATGGGAAAAAGTATTGAGTTACATTACCATTGAAGGAGGAACAGAGTCTGACCGTGAAAATTTCTATTCGTGTATGTACCGGTTGACTGAAGGTCCTTCCTATGCCGGAAACTGGCAGGGAGGTTCTTTTTGTACACCATGGACGGTGCGGGTTTTTATGCGTGGATGGCAATGGTATAAGGACAGACTGGTAAACAGGGACAATAATAACTTAGGCAGTAATTGGCTTTGGAGCGGCGAATTCTGGGGAATCGGCGGAGCCTGGGCACCACTCGGAATGTATAACCGGGGTTTTGACGATTTCGATATGGAAGCGATTTACGCGAAAATGAAAGAAGAAGCGATGACTGGCGGCGGTGCGATTGGTGATGCTTATCGGAAATATGGTTACGTGCCATTTGGTGTCGTAAATAATTGTATCAATCATTGTCTGGGGCTGCCTTATTCAGATCATGTAGTTGCTGAATACGCGAAATTTCTGGGTAAAAAAGCTGATTATAAATATTTTTCAGAGCGTTCGAAAAATTACAAAAACGTTTACAATAAATCAGTCGGTTTCTTTATGCCACGCAATGCCGATGGATCGTGGTTGTTGGTTGACCCGTTTGATGTGCATGCCGAAAGTATTTATCGCGAAGGCAATGCCTGGAATTACCTGTTTTATGTGATGGGCGATGTCCCGGGTCTGATTGACCTGATGGGTGGCAATAAAGCCTTTGTGTCACGTTTAGACGAATTGTTTAATACACCTATGCCAAAGAATGCATTCCCTTTGCGCGATGTGACCGGATTCTATGGTCTGTATGCTCATGGAAATGAGCCATTCCGTCATATTCCTTTTCTGTATAATTACGCCGGAGTACCTTGGAAAACCCAGGAAATCGTTCGGAAGCTTCAGAAAGAACTTCACCGCCCAACTCCTGACGGAATGTGTGGTATGGAAGATTACGGACAGTTATCGGGCTGGTATGTATCGAGTGCCATGGGATTTTACCATGTCGATAATTTAACCGGCGATTGCGACATTTGCAGCCCGTTGTTTCCCAAGGTAACCATTAATATGGATGGCCCAAATCCTGAGAGATTTGTGATCGAAGCACACAATGTATCCGATGAAAATATCTATATCCAGTCGGCCATGCTGAATGGAAAACCGCTTAACGTACCGAAGTTCCACCACAAGGATATTATTGCCGGCGGAAGTCTTGTTTTTGAAATGGGACCTAAACCCAATTACAATTGGGGCGTGGTAAAAACTTCAGTAAAATAATCGAAAATCAAATGATTTAATAAACGAACTCCAATGTTAGAAAAAATATGTATCAACAAAAGAATGCCAGCGGTTTGCATGGGCGTGCTCCTGATCTCTTTGTTTGCAATTGTACCCGGATGTTCACCTGACACACCACGGCGTCCGGTTGATTATGTGAATGCGCTTATTGGTACCGCTCCGCTTCCCGACAAGAAATATTTGGGCAATAATCCGGCACCCGGAGAAGAGCTCTACTATGGTTGCGTAAATCCAGGCGCAATGGTACCAAATCCAAACGGAAAAGTTTGTGCTGGTCCGGTAAGTGGTTTTGATGGACAACGCTATCATGTGCGTGGTTCCGGGTACCGTTACACCGATCAAACCATTATGGGTTTCACCAACATGAATGGTGAATATCACGATGATAATAAAATTCTGTTCATGCCAACAATTGGTGCAATTAAAACGATTCCGGGCACACGCGAAAATCCGTTTGAAGGTTACCGATCTGCTAAAGATACCCTTCAGGAAAAAGCAACACCCGGGTATTATACGGTGTTTCTTACAACTTACGGTATAAAAGTTGAACTTACCGCTACAGAAAGTTGTGGTTTCCAACGATATACTTTTCCTGAATCAAAAGAAGCCAATGTGCTTTTAGATTTGGCGAATTCGCAGCCATGGGCAAAACATGCTGCTGTTACCATTGTTGACCAGCATACCATAAAAGGCGTTCAGGAATACACAGTCGATACTGTTTTTCATATCGCAGGAGGTGAACGTATCTTTTTCTATGCAGTTTTCAATAAAGACTTTAAAGTATCTGGAACCTGGAAAAATGATGTTTTATCGCCTGGTTCAGCCGCTGCTGATGGAATGCCTTTAGGCGCATATGCTACATTCGAAACTTCTAAGGGTGAAAAAATACTGGTTAAGGTAGGTATTTCAACTGTTAGTGAAGAAGATGCTGCCCAGAAACTGGAGAAGGAAATTCCAGGGATGGATTTCGATGCGATACATCAGCAGACAGAACAATTGTGGAGCAATGTTTTGGATAAAGTAGTTGTTGAGGGCGGTACCGAAGCTGAAAAAATAAACTTTTATACAGCTGTTTATCGCAAAAACGGATATGGCCGTGGTGGCATTCTTCCACAGTTTGAAAATACCGCCGGAGCAAAAGTAAGAAATATGAGAGGATCCTGGGGTGGTGGATACTGGGGACCGGGAGCTGTTGGCGGCGTTGTTGGAAATTACAAGAGCGGTGTACGAAACATCGACATAAATGCAGCCTACGAGAAATTTAAAAATGATGCCATGACTGGTGGAGGAGCAGCAGGCGATGCCTATCGTAAATTCGGATATATTCCTTCAGGTGTGGGTGTTGATGACTATGTAAATCGATCATTAGGTCTTTCGTACGAGGATTATGCAATGGCCGAACTAGCTAAAATAGTGGGTAATGATGCCGATTACAAATTCTTTATGGAACGATCAATGGGATACAAAAAGTTATTTAACCCCTCAACCGGGTTCTTTACTCCAAGAAATATTGATGGATCATGGATTTTACCATTAAATCCTTATAATTTCCATGCTGAAGATATTTATCGTGAAGGAAATGCCTGGAATTACCTGTGGTTCAATGTCGGTGATATTCCCGGACTGGTTAATCTTTTGGGTGGCAAAGACAAATTCATTTCCAAACTGGATACTTTTTTCACTACCCCATTGCCTGCTGATGCTACCCCATTACGCGATTGTACCGGACTGGTCGGCTTATATTGTCACGGGAATGAGCAATATCGTCATATCCCATACCTTTATAATTATGTTGGGCAACCATGGAGAACTCAGGAAATTGTTAGAAAGATTCAATTGGAATTATATCGGGCTGTTCCTGCAGGTATGTGTGGAATGGATGATTATGGGAATTTGGAGGGTTGGTATTCAACTAGTGTTCTTGGGTTTAATACAGCCGATCGTGCTTCAGGATATTATGAAATTGGAAGTCCGCTTTTCCCGAAGGCAATTGTAACCCTTGAAGGTGGAATTTTTACCATTGAGGCTTATAATGTGTCAGATATAAATATGTACGTTCAGTCAGCTACTCTTAATGGAAAGGCACTCAATATTTCCAGATTCAGACAAGATGAAATAGTTCCCGGTGGCAGCCTGGTTTTTGTGATGGGACCAAAACCAAACATAAACTGGGGTGTTGAAACACCTTCAGAAAAATAACGAAGTTGAATGTACCTAAATCAACAACAGTAATGAATATTCTTAAATTATCATTTGGAAGAACGACAAAAATATGTTTTCTATCGTTGTCCATTTTCTTATTCGCCGGTTTAATCTCAACTGTCAAGGCGCAGCGCATTACCGAAAACTGGTGGTCGGGCTGGAAGTTTCTCAAAGGGCTCGATCCCGACGGCGCCAAGGAAGCCTGGTTCAATGACTTTGCCTGGAGCCGCGTTTCTGTTCCGCACGATTATGCCATGGATGGCCCATATAGTTTAGACAATACGATGGATGAGAGCGGATACTCGAAATATTCGACCCACAAGAAACCCGGATCACAAGGGTACATGCCACGTGAAATGAGTTGGTACAGAAAACGGTTTAAGATTCCGGCTGATTGTAGCGATAAAAAAGTTTTTATTGAGTTTGACGGGGCTTTCCGCGATAGCTATACTTATTTGAATGGCGAATTGTTGGGAAATAACCCCAGTGGCTACACCAGTTTTGTTTACGACATGACTCCTTTTATCCGTTTTGGTCAGGAAAATGTTATTGCAGTAAAGCTGAATGCAGAGAAGAACGAAGGCTGGTGGTACGAGGGGCGGGGTATTTATCGTCCGGTACGGATGGTGATCACCGATAAGCTGCACGTTGCCAAATGGGGAACCTATGTAACCACGCTAAAAGTTACAGCCGAAAACGCGACGGTCAATATTAAAACTGAAGTAATGAACGAATATGGTTCGTCAATAGGTTGTACTCTGCAAAGTGTCATCATGGACATGAATAATCAGGTGGTTGCAACCCTGAGCAGCAAAGCCTCAATTTCAGGTAAGTCAACCATTAAATTCGATCAGAACATCAATGTGACTTCTCCACAACTATGGTGTCCCGAGTCACCAACCCTTTACAAAGTCGTTTCAAAAGTTTTGCGCAACGACGTTGTAACCGATGAATATACTACCAATTTTGGAATCAGGACATTTTATTTCGATCCGAACAAGGGATTTTTTATGAATGGAAAACACTATAAACTCAACGGAGTGAATAACCATGATGACTATGCCGGACTGGGCTGTGCAATTCCCAAACGAATACATTACGAAAACATCAAACAGATGGCTGATGCCGGAATTATATTGTTGCGGGGAGCTCATAATGTTCGTTCGCCCGAGGAAATGGATGCCTGCGACAAATATGGCGTTATGGTTTGGGATGAGACACGTTATTTTAGAAATACTGATTTTGACGCCCAGGCTCTGAAAGACATGATCCGCCGTGATCGGAATCACCCCAGTGTAATTCTTTGGAGTTTAGCCAACGAAGATTATTTGCAGGGAACCGATGAAGGCTTAATGGTTGCCAATAAACACAAAAAAATAGTTGTTTCTGAAGATCCAAGCCGCCCGGTTACCAGTGCAATTAATGTATCCTGGGCACTGGATGGATCAAAAGGAAATCCGGCTTATCAGTATGTTTGGGATGTGCATGGATACAACTGGATCAATTGGAATAAAATTGATGCCGACCATAAGACTTACCCTGACCGCAAATTCTTCATCAGTGAATATACGTTTGAGGACGGGATTGAATTTATACAGAAACGTGACTTCATTTCAGGAAGTTGCCCATGGACAGGGTTTGCCTATAAAGGCGAACATGCCTGGCCCGAATTGGCCTGCGAAGGAAAATTGTGGAATATGGTTCACGAGCCAACCATCAGGTATTGGAGAGCAAAGGCTGAATGGGGTTTCCAAATGGGAAAATGGACTGTGCATGTTGAACCTTCGGCTGGTGGCTGGAAAGGCTATGAAGGCGATCCGATCGCGTTTATGGGTTGGTCGAATTGCGAAACGGTGGAAGTTTATATCGATGACGAATTGAAAAAGACCATCACCATGCGCACTCACGACGGAACAAACGAGTTTAGCGCGTATAAAACACTCTTGAAGAAAGATGTCGCGCTCGACGATTTCGAATATTTTGTTCTGGGCAGCACACTCAAATTTATAGGCAAAAACGGTGGCGTGGTGATGGATACACAAATTTTTAAACCGATGCTTAAAGCCTCCAAAATTGTGGTCACGCCTAAGCCTGGCAAAATTGCCACAGCAGGCGATGTGTCGCTGGTAACCGTCACTATTGAGGATGCCAACGGAAACGTAATTGAGGATGCAGATGCTTCGTTAACCGTGAATGTGAGCGGCGAAGCAACACTCATTGGCTTGGGAAGCGCCGATTCGAATGCCAATATTCATGGAACTGAGCCTGAAAAATTTGTCGATCACAAATATACCTGGCAGGGAATGCTGAAAGCATTTGTCCAATCAACGGATAACCCAGGAGAAGTTACCATTACGGTTAGCGGCAAAGGCCTGACTTCGGGAAGCGCAACAATTACAACCATGCCTGAGACTGAATACTTATTTTCAACACATTGATTTTAAGTCAATAAGTAGTTTTTTAATTGATAAGCGTAATATAAATTAAATAAATATGAAAAGAATTGGAAGATTTCTAATAGCAGGATTCATGCTACTTACATTTGGTTGCACTAAACCAAAAATTCATCTAACGAGTTATGTAAATCCGTTTATCGGAACAACGGTTCTAACTGACTCTGCTGATCTCGGTTATGTTCCACCCTGGCGCACCTGGAACGGGCTGCTGGGACCAGCAGCTACCGTGCCATTCGCTATGGTGCAGGTAGTTCCGGTCACAACCTATGGCAGCGGTAGTGGCTACGAGTATGAAGTCAATACAATCAAAGCATTTGCACAAACAAGCGGAACCCAGTGGGGGAGACTTAATATACCTATCATGCCGCTCGAAGGTGTTAATTTCACCGCTGATGATTTCGCTTCGAGCTACACTCACTCGAATGAAGAGGCGCATCCCGGATACTATAAGGTTCTTCTGGAGCGATATAAGATTAGCGCAGAACTTACTGCGACCAAAAGGTGTGCCTACCATAAATATACCTATCAGGGAGGTCAGGATAAAAAATTAGCATTCGACCTGGTACATTCAGGCGGAGGTAGCAGCAGCTGGGAACTCAATCAAGGTGGCGATAACATTGTTACAGGGAAACAGGGCAATCTATATTTCTACGCCGTTATGAACGAAAAGATTAAAAGTATTGATATCAGCAAACGTAATCCAGATCAGCCCGACATTCCGCGCAGTGGTCAGGGTGCTGGCGGTCAAAGAAAGCTTACTGGTAACATTGATATTCCCATTATCAGTTTCGAAAAATCAGACAAACCATTGGAGGTTAAAATCGGTATTTCCAGCGTAAGCCCTGAGAATGCAAAACTCAACTACGAAAAAGAAATTGCAGATAAGAGCTTCGAACAGGTACGTAATGATGCCAATGAAAGCTGGGAAACTCTACTTGACAAAATAAAAGTAACGGGCGGAACAGAAAAGCAAAAAGAAATGTTTTATACATGCCTTTACCGGCAGTACTGGTTTCCGAGTATTACATCCGATGTGAACGGTGAAATTGCGGTTTGGGATGGAAGGCGGAGAGTTCCAGGCGAAACTCCGGCACCTGCACCTACAACGAATGTCATGAATCCCGGGTTCGAAACCTATTCAAGCCCTGCATTTTGGGATACTTTCCGTACCAAGCTGGTTCTTTTGGATATGCTTCTGCCCGAGGTTAGTAATAACATCATCAAATCCTTGATTCTTAGTGGTGAGCGTTCGGGATTTTTGCCAACTTCCTTTCATGGCGATTTCGGTTCGTCTTACATTACCGGTTCGTATCTGCGCGGCGTAAAGGACTACGATGTAAAGAAAGCCTACCAGCTTATGCTTAATAATGCAAATACTCCAACGGGCGAAGGTGTTAGAGGTGCACGACCACACAATGCGCAGTATTTACAACTCGGTTATGTCCCTGAAGAAAATATTCAGAATCCGGTAACCGAAACTGTATCTACCGCGGGAACTACCAAAACGCTTGAATTTGCATATTCTGATTATTCAATTGCTTTGATGGCCAAGGAGCTTGGTGATACAGCAACATACAATTCGATGATGAAACGAAGCAAGAACTACAAGAATGTATTCGATACCCAGACAGAGTTTATGAGAGGCCGGCTGGCTGATGGTACATGGGTAACTCCGTTTAATCCGCAATATCCCTACTACGAATTTATGTACCGCGAAGCAAATGCCTGGCAGTCGACATTTTTCGTTCCTCATGATACACCTGGACTTATTGGTCTATTCAAGAGTCCAGCAGACTTTGAACTGAAAGTTGATTCTCTCTTCTCAATACCTTGGGGAGGATATGCTATCGACAATGTATCCTGTTTTATGGGGCAGTTTTGCATGGGTAATCAGCCCGACTTCAATTATCCGTATCTCTATTATTTCATTAACAAACCGGAAAAATCTCAGGTTATCCTCAATAAATTGTTGTCTGATTACTTTGGAATGGGACCAGAAGGACTTGCATTGCCTGGAATGGATGATCAGGGATCGATGACCGGATGGTATGTATTGAATGCAATTGGAATATACCCCTATTCACCTGCAGATCCCAAGTACATTGTATCCGTGCCAATTTTTGACAAAATTGAAATGAAACTGGATGACAATACCACATTCACTATCGAGAAGAAGAATTCCGGAAAGAAGATTACCGACATTACATACGATGGTAAAAAGCTGAATGGCTATTTCATTTCGCACGATGATTTGAAAAAAGGAAAGACACTGGTGATTACAACCCAATAGTTCGGTTTGTAAGTTGAAAAGCCTTTATGCAAATAGCGCAGGGCAATTCCTTGTGACTAAAAGAAAATTAAATATAAATTACAGATGAAGAGAGTATTATTAATTTATGGTATAATTTGTTTTCTATTGGTTACAGTTGAGGCTTTCGCCGGGTCAAAACCGGCGGAGCCTCTTCTGGCATCCGGGAAGTCCGTAAAACCTTCGATAACAAAGTCGCTTTTTGGTGAAACCGAAGGGCAAAAAATTTATGAATATACGCTCACCAACTGCCATGGGATGCAGGTGAAAGTGATCAACTTCGGCGGAACAATCAGCGATATTATCACTCCGGATAAAAACGGAGAAATGGCCAGTGTAGTGCTGGGATTCGATTCGCTGAAGTCGTATACCGGTCGGGCCAATTCGCTGATGGGAGCCGCTGTGGGCCGTGTAGCCAACCGAATCACAAATAAAACCTTCACTCTTGATGGCAAGGATTATACCCTTAGTTCTTTTATTCACGGGGGAATAGGAGGTTTTCACAAGCGAATCTGGAACATTGAGGAGGTGTCTGGTAAAAAGGATATGGCTCTGAAACTGACCTACTTCAGTAAAGACGGAGAGGAAGGCTATCCCGGAAACCTGAATGTGACGATTGTTTATACGCTAACCAGCAAGGATGAACTCCGGATTGATTATTCGGCTGTTACCGACAAGGCTACCCCTCTGGTTTTAACCAATCATACGTATTTTAACCTTTCCGGAGGAAAAGACAGTAAAGTACTTAATACCGAGATGAATATTCTGGCCTATCAATACCTCGAATGGGGTGATGATAATATTCCAACGGGTCGCATACTGGATGTTAAAGAAACGCCGTTCGATTTTACCACGCCGCAATTGATTGGGAAACGTATTGCTGATGTCAAAAATGCCACCGGATACGATCTGACTTACGTGTTGCGAAATCAATCCGGTCAACTGGCTTTGGCGGCCAAAGCCTATGAGTCTTTAAGCGGCCGGACGATGGAAGTTTACACCACGGAGCCGGGTGTTGTTTTTTATTCGAGCAATCACCTGACCGAGACGATTATCGGGCGGGGACAAAAGCCATTTGCCAAATACGGCGCGTTCTGTCTCGAAACGCAGCATTATCCCGATTCGCCCAACAAACCACAATTTCCGAACTGCATTCTGAGGCCCGGAGAAACTTTTAAATCAGAGACTATCTACAAATTTTCGGTTCATAAATAAACGAACCCATTGAAATTACTAGAGACAAACGATAAACTTTGAACACGAATAATACTGTTTTAACTTAATACCTAAACTTCAATGAATCCATTAAAATTTAAATCAATTTTTTTTCTGGCAGTTGCATTTTTATGCCTGAACATTCAATGTAAAACCCCGGTAACAGAAAAAACACCAGTGGATTATGTCAATCCATATATCGGAACGATTAATCCAAAAACCGGCGGATTAACTCCGGTTATCCGGGTACCTGAAGGTGCGGTTGGTCTGTTTCCAACCTTTAATCCTGAAGTTCAGGACTCGTATTTATCCGATAAACTATTTGGGTTTCCAACTGATTTTGCCAACATCATGATAAACACCGGTGATGTTAAAATTGGAGCCAAAGAAAATGCTTCAAGATTTGATCATGATATGGAAACTGCGACTCCTTATTATTACCAGGTTTTGCTTGAAGATCCAAATATCAATACCGAATTTACAATTACAGACCATACTGTTCTCTTCCGGTTTACACTTCCGGAGAATGAAATTTCAAATTTACTACTGAACCTGCGTGGAAATTCAACAGTTGAAGCAAAAGGAAATAACCTGATTGAGGGTTCTTCCACTTACAGGACGAGAAGGCGCTCTACATTTCCAAACGGTGAAGTCACTTATTATTATATTGCTCAGTTAAGTACGCCTTTTTCTTCATGCGGAATATGGCAGAACAATACAATTGAAAGAGACGCAAAAAAAATAGTTGGAGAACGCTCCGGAATGTATATCAGCTACCAGACGACCAAAAGCGAAATGGTAGAAATGAAAATTGGTATTTCTACAAAAAGTATGGATGAGGCCCGCAGTTTTCTGGCCAGCGAAGTTGGGTCAAAGTCGTTTGATCAGGTTAAAGACCAGGCCAAAGATTTATGGAACAAAGAGCTGGACATTATTACTGTGAAAGGCGGAACCGAGAAAGAACGTGCTGTTTTTTACAGTTCGCTCTACCGAACCCGTTCAGCTACAATGGGAAACGTTTGGGACACTTATCGTTGTGCGTACCCACTTCAAAGCATTCTTCATCCTGAAGACAACATTAAAGCTATTCAGGGTTTTGTCGAAGCATACAAGGAATCGGGTTGGTTGCCCAGTTCTGGAGCTATGGTCGGCGCTCATTCTACAGCGGTTATTGTGGATTCGTATTTAAAAGGATTAAGAGACTTTGATGTTGAAAAAGCTTACGAAGGAATGAAAAAGAATGCATTGGAAGCTACCATGATTCCATGGAAAGATGCAGGGTATATTACAGAACTTGAAAAATGCTATTTTGATAAAGGATTTTTTCCGGCACTTCCTGTCCGAAAAGATGCTAAAGTTGATGGCCCGGTTAAAATATTGAGCGATCAGGAGCTTTACAAAAAGGCCTATGTGAAGATGCCTTACCAGATAACCTGGTTGCCCGAAATTGGAGTCGACGAATGGGTAAAAGAAGTCGATCCGTGGCATCGAAGGCAGTCGGTTTCAGTAACGCTTGAACATTGTTACGACGACTGGTGTCTGGCTCAAATGGCCAAAGCGCTTGGTAAAGAAGATGATTACCAGCTTTTCATGAAAAGAGCGCATAACTATCAGAATCTATATAATCCTGAAATTGGGTTTATGTCGCCGAAAACCGCTGATGGTGAATGGGTGAATCCGTTCGATCCCAAGCTTTCCGGAGGATTTGCCGGTGAAGGTTATTTTGCAGAAGGTAATTCTTGGACTTACACCTGGCACGTACAGCACGATATTCAGGGTTTAATTAACCTGATGGGAGGAAAAGCAAACTTTGTGAATAAGCTGAATGCGTTATTTATCGAAGGACGCACGTATGATAAGCTGGCTTTTCAGGGACAAATGCCAGATATGACTGGTTTAGTTGGACAGTTTTGCATGGGTAACGAACCATCTTTTCACATTCCGTATTTATATAACTATGCAGGCCAGCCATGGATGACCCAAAGGAAAGTCAGGCAATTTATGGATTTGTGGTTCGATACTACTCCGTTTGGTTTATGTGGCGATGAAGATGGTGGTGCAATGACAAGTTGGTACGTATTTAATGCCATGGGTTTTTATCCACAATGTCCGGGTCGCCCGATTTATGACATCGGAAGTCCGGTTTTTGAAGAGACTACCATTCATTTAGAAAGTGGAAAAACATTCGTTATTGAGGCTAAAGATGTCTCAGTACAGAATAAATACATACAGTCGGCCACTTTAAACGGGCAGCCACTCAATAAAGTATGGTTCTCGCACGAAGACATCGTAAATGGCGGAAAACTTATATTCCAGATGGGCTCTCGTCCAAACAAGGATTGGGGAACTGCTTCTGATTCAGCAGCACCTTCCATGTCATCACCAACAGCAGATTAATAAAATCGAATCTGAAATTTGTTCCGTTTTCTGAATGAATAGTACAGGAAACGGAACGAATAAAATACTACAGATAAAAAAAGATTATAATTTATGAAATCAACCAGAGTTCAAACCATTATCAGATTGTCAGGCAATTTAAGTTGCATTGCGATGGCCTTGCTGATCTCAATGCTTTTTATTCAATGTTCAAGCAATAAGGTTAATGATTCCGCACAAGGACGGCGCGTTCTGATGGATGCAGGCTGGAAATTCAAACTGGTACCGGAAGCTACGTTAGCCAATGCCGTTGAAATCGTTAATTGGCGTTGTAAGGCTGATAACAAGCAAGGAACCGAAACAGTCAATGCCGGTCGCGATGTTGATACTTCAGGAGCAGAATGGAAAGATTCAAAATCAGGCGATGATAATATGGGCTGCTGGCCTCCCTGTTTTATGTGGTTCAGAACAACATTGCCTGCTATGCAGGGACCAAATCGCACCATTCATTTTGAAACCGTTGACGATAACTGTACCATTTATCTGAACGGAAAGCAAATCGCTCAGCATGAAGGATGGAATGATCCTTTCGACGTTTCGGTGGATGAGGCATGGGACGAAAAGGGATCAAACACGCTGGCTTTGTTGGTTGGAAATTCCCCAAGTCTTCACGGTGGGATTACAGCCGCAGTAACATTGGGACAAAAAGTGCCGGTAGAAATGGAAACACAGCCATTCGAAGCGGGTTTCAGCGATAACGACTGGAAGACAATCCATTTGCCTCATGATTATGTGTCGGAAGGAACTTTTACCCAATCAGCGCCTGGTGCACATGGATTTTTACCTATGCCTGCCGCCTGGTACCGCAAAACATTTATCTTGCCATCGTCGGCCGCTGACAAAAGTGTTTGGATTGATTTTGACGGCGTATATCGTAACAGCATCGTTTATCTGAATGGTAAAAAACTTGGACAACACACCAGTGGTTATACTTCGTTCAGATATGACATTAACGAAGCTGCCAATTTTGGTGGCGAAAATGTGTTGGCTGTCTATACCGATCCACGTCGTTTCGAAGGTTGGTTTTATGAAGGAGGCGGTATTTATCGCCATGTTTGGTTAAATATGGCCAGCAAACTGCATGTGGCACCATGGGGCACATTTGTTTCAACGGATTTGCCGGAACCAGGTGCCGACGGAACAGTCTCAGCTGCAAAAATTAACATCAAAACAAAGATTATAAACTCCGGAACCACTCCGGCTAAGTGCGAATTGGTTTCCCGTTTAATTGATAAGGCCGGGAATACTGTCGATGAGATTAAGAGTGAAACAACTGTTTTGGTAGGCGAAGCTCAGGAGTTGGATCAGGTTGGATCGGTTAAAAATCCAAGTCTTTGGAAATTGGACACACCCAATCTTTATAAGTTGTGTACCTATGTAAAAATGGATGGAAAAACGATCGATTCGACATTTACTCCATTCGGAATTCGCACCATCCGTTTCGATGTTGATAAAGGATTTTTTCTGAATGGTCAACCGGTAAAAATTCAGGGAATGTGTTGCCATAACGACTTTGCCGTTATTGGCGCCGCTTTAACCGACTCGCTGGAATACTGGCGCGTGAAACAACTCAAATCCATGGGTTGCAACGCATGGCGCGTTGGACATTGCCCACCAAGTCCGGCTTTGCTGAATGCCTGCGATGAACTTGGAATGTTGGTTATGGACGAAAACCGTCACTTGGGTGATACCTACATGGATCACACTGAGCCGGGTCATATTTATTCGAATCCTCAGGATTTGGCCGATATGGTTCAGCGCGATCGCAATCACCCCAGCATAATTCTGTGGTCGATGTGTAACGAGGAATGGCTGCAAGGTTCGGAAGAAGGAGTCCAAATGATGAGTGGAATGATGAAAACAGTACATCAGTATGACACCACTCGTTTGGTTACAAGCGCGATGAATGGGAAGTGGTTCATGCCGGGTTTCAGAACAGTTGAAGATATTATGGGCGTTAACTACAGCCCCGAAATTTATGACCAGTTTCATAAAGAATTTCCAAAGATGCCGATGTTTGGAAGCGAAACTTCGAGCACTAAAATGACCCGTGGTAAATATGAAGATGATAAGGAAAAATCGATTGTGTCATCTTACAGCGTTGTAAGAGACTGCTGGAAATCAATTGGAGAAAGGCCTTTCATGGCTGGAAGTTTCAGTTGGACTGGTTTTGATTACAAAGGAGAAGCAAGATGGCCGGCCATTTTAAACCAAAGTGGGGCGCTCGATTTATGTGGATTCCCGAAAGACTCGTACTATTATTTTCAGTCGTGGTGGACTATAACTCCTATGATTCATATTTTGCCACATTGGAATTGGGCCGGAAAAGAAGGACAGGAGATTTATGTGGTGGTTTTAAGCAATTGCGCGCGGGTGGAATTATTCAGCAACGGCGCAAGCCTGGGAGTTAAAGATATGCCGCGCAACGGTCACCTCGAATGGATGGTAAAATATGCTCCCGGTAATATTTCAGCAAAAGGCTTTAATGGAACAGAAGTTGCGGCTGACGAAACCATTGAAACAACCGGAGCGCCTGCCTCATTGAGATTGAAATCTGATCGTAAAATTCTTCTTACCGATGGTGAAGATATTGCCCGCGTTGAAGTAGAAGTGTTGGATGCTCAGGGTCGCGTTGTTCCTACCGCTGACAATCAGGTCGATTTTAAGGTTGAAGGTGTTGGAACGGTTGTGGGTGCTGGCAACGGCGATGCTTCCGATCATACTCCGGATAAAGCTCCTTTCCGCAAAGCATTTAGTGGAAAATGTATGGTGTTTGTTGGTGCGGCCGAAAAATCAGGAAATGTGGTTTTAACCGCCACTTCGAACGGACTTAAAGACGCTACAATTTCATTTCAGGCAAAAGAAAATTAATGATAAAAATGAAATCGATGAAACGAGTTATTCTGCATTTTTTTACGGTATTTATAGTTGCAGTTCTGGTAATTCTGAATAATCCGGCAACTGCAGCCGATTATTATGTGTATTTTGGATCGCATGGCAAAGGCCCGCAATATGGATTTTCGCTGGCGCATTTCGATACGGAAACCGGTCAGTTGACAAGACCTGTTTTTATTCAGGAAGCCGTTGCCCCGGCATATTTTGTGCTTCGGCCCGACGGTGAAAGATTGTACACCTGTAACTCTGCACCCGGAAGTGGGGTGAGCGCTTATGCCATCGATCCTTCGACTGCCCGGCTTACTTTCCTGAATGAGAAACCCAGCGGTGGTGGCGATCCAAGTTATTGCAGTTTGGATGCAACTGGTAAATTTGTGATGGTAGCCAATTACGATGGGAAAAGTATTTCGGTATATGTCGTTTTGCCCGACGGAAGCCTGGGTGAGCGAACAGCTTTTGTTGAGCACACGGGCACCAGTGTCAATCCAACCCGGCAAACACAGCCACGGCCACATTGTATTTGTGTCGATCCGACCAACCGTTTTGTGCTGGTTCCCGATCTGGGTGTTGACAAGCTGTATGTGTACCGGTTTGATTCGACAACAGGCACCTTGCAACCAAACGACCCGGCTTTTGCGTCGGTGCTTCCCGGTTCAGGTCCCCGCCATGTGACGTTTCATCCCAATGGCCGGATTGCATACCTGATCAACGAAATGGGTAGTACAATCATTCGCTTTGAATGGGATAATAAAAAGGGTGTGTTAACGCAATTCGAAACCATTTCGGCACTTCCGAAAGATTATAACGGAACAAGTACCTGTGCAGAAATTCTTGTTCATCCCAGTGGTAAATTTGTGTATGCCACTAACCGCGGTCACAATAGTGTGGCTGTATTTTCTGTTGAGGAGAAAACTGGTCGTTTAAGTTTGATACAGCATATTTTAACCCAGGGAAAAACACCACGTAACTGCGAACTTGATCCTACCGGGCATTGGTTGCTGGTGACCAATCAGGACAGTAACAATGCCGTTGTTTTTGCGATTGATCAGAAGACGGGAAAATTAACACAAAAAGGAGATCCGGTTTATGTTTTGTCTCCTTTCTGTGAGCGGTTTTTGCGGGTAAAATAGAAAATGAGTTCAAAAATTTAATTTTCGAAAGAAATGAAAAAAGTTATGTGCTTGATGGTTCTGGTTGGCAGCTTGTTGGGTTATTCGGCCCGGGCTGTTGAAAAAAATGAATTACGGTTGAACCGTTTGTTTTCGGATCACATGGTGTTGCAGCAAAACGAAAAAGTTGCCTTTTGGGGCGAATGTACCCCGGGACAAAAGCTGACGGTTTCTTCCAGTTGGGGAGCTGAAGCCTCGACCAACGCCGATGCTTCCGGTCATTGGAAATTAAATCTGTCAACTCCGAAAGCGGGTGGCCCGTTTGTGATTCACATTGGCAGTGGTAACCAAAAGATTCAGCTCAACGATGTGCTGATTGGAGAAGTATGGCTGGCTTCGGGACAATCGAATATGGATCTGCCAGTAAAGGGCTGGCTTCCTGAAGACACGGTGCGTAATTCGAAACAAGCCATCGCGCAGGCCAATTATCCACAGATTCGTTTGCTAAAAGTTCCGTTTAACATTGCCACTATGCCCATTGATTCGCTGGGTGGTGGAAAATGGACCCCAGCATCGCCGCAAACGGTTGGCGATTTTAGCGCTACAGCTTATTTCTACGCACTTAAGCTTCACCAGGAACTTCATGTTCCCATTGGCATTATTCAATCATCGATCGGCGGAACTCCGGCTGAAGCATGGACCAGCAAGGAGTCGCTGGTTAAACTGGGCGATTTTAATTCGACCATAGATGGGCTAAGTGCCTTGCAAACTACAATCAATAACTGGTTGATAAAATGGCAATTTATGGCTGTTCCGCGATCTGATGAAGACTGGAAAAATTTGCAGGTGGAGGATGCATCAGCAGCTGACCCCCAGTTTGACGACTCTAAATGGGATGCCATGAGGTTGCCCGGAAGATTCGATCTGGTAAAATCGGGCGAATTTGATGGAGTGTTGTGGCTCCGTAAAAAAGTTGATATTCAGGATCTGAGCAGCGATTATGTACTTAAAATAGGCTCGGTGGATGATATGGACGAATCGTTTGTTAATGGTCATTCGGTAGGCGGAATCATGAACTCCGGATCTTCGACCACACCACGCGAACTGGTCGTTTCAAAAGAATTTCTGCGGAAAGGAAAAAATACAATTGCCATTCGTGCTATCGACACTGGCGGCCCGGGTTTTATAAATGGTCCCATTACCTTGTCTAACAGCAAAGGTGATGTAGTTTTGCTCGAAGGAGAATGGAAATCGCGACTGGTTGCTGAAAACCTTGGAGGCAAATTTTATACCTATGGATTGAAAACTGATATCTCAGAACGACCCAACACCTCCCAGTTGAATAGCAATTCGCCGACCGTACTTTTTAATGCGATGATCAATCCTTTAGTGCCTTACACCGTCAAAGGGGCGATTTGGTATCAGGGCGAATCGAATGTAGGTCGCGCCGAGCAATACAAACGACTATTTCCGTTGATGATTACCGATTGGAGAAGCAAATGGGGATATGAATTCCCGTTTTATTATGTGCAGATTGCTCCAAACCTATACAATGCCCCCGATCAGAAAGAACAGTCTCAGAAGTTGCGCGATGCCCAGCGTTATGCCTTGAAATTGCCGAAGACCGGCATGGTCATCACACTCGATATTGGTAAGCTGACCTCGGCACATCCGGCCTACAAACAGGAAGTTGGTGATCGGCTGGCTCGTTTTGCACTTGCCAATGAATATGGAAAGAAACAAGTATGTTCCGGTCCCTTATACAAACGGGTTATTCTGTCAGGCAAAAAGCTGATCGTCGAATTTGAAACTGCTTCGGTAGGCAGTGGTTTACAAAAGTCAGCAACCGAACTTGCCGGATTCGAGGTAGCTGGAGCTGATAAGGTTTTTGTTTCGGCAAAAGCAAAAATTGAAGGAAATAACGTGGAGGTCGAAAGTCCATCGGTGGCTTCGCCGGTCTATGTGAGGTATGCCTGGAGCGATGGTTTTGCCGCAACATTGTTTAACCAGGAAGGTTTGCCGGCTTCCACATTTACTTCTGAAAAATGAACCAATTAATAACCAATTAATAAATTGTATATGCAGTATGTAGCTGATGAAAACCGTTATAGCCAAATGCCCTACAACAAGTGTGGAAAATGGGGATTAAAACTTCCGGCCATATCGTTGGGTTTGTGGCACAATTTCGGTGGTGTTGATGTCTTTGAGAACGGTCGGGCCATGTGCCGCCGTGCATTCGACCTGGGAATAACCCATTTCGACTTGGCCAATAATTACGGTCCGCCTCCCGGATCGGCTGAAGAAAATTTTGGAAAAATTATGCAACTCGATCTGGCTCCGCACCGTGATGAACTGATCATTTCGACCAAAGCTGGTTACCTGATGTGGCCCGGACCTTATGGCGAGTGGGGAAGTCGCAAAAACCTGCTTTCGAGCCTCGACCAGAGTTTGAAGCGCATGAATCTGGAATATGTAGATATATTCTATTCGCATCGTCCTGATCCGGATACGCCGCTGGAAGAAACGATGATGGCGCTCGATCAGGCCGTACGTAAAGGAAAAGCATTGTATGTGGGCTTATCAAATTATTCGGCTGAGCGCACTGCTGAAGCCGCTAAAATATTGAAAGAACTGGGAACCCCCTGCCTGATTCATCAGCCGAAATACTCAATGTTCGAGCGTTGGGTCGAAGGAGGATTGCTGGATGTGCTGGAAAATGAGGGTGTCGGGTGTATTCCTTTCTCTCCACTGGCGCAGGGCTTGTTGACTGACAAATACCTGAACGGCATTCCGGAAGGCTCTCGTGCGGCTAAATCGTGGGGTTTCCTGCAGCCTGAACAGGTAAGCTCTGCTATTGAAAAAGTGAAAAAACTGAATGAGATTGCGCAACGAAGAGGGCAGACCCTGGCCCAAATGGCGTTGGTTTGGCTGCTGAAAGATCAGCGGGTGAGCTCGGTATTGATTGGCGCCAGCTCGGTGGCTCAGCTCAACGACAATGTGGCCGCCCTCCGGAATCTGAAATTCAGCAAAGAGGAGCTGGGGATGATAGAACAGATTCTTTCGGATTCAAAATAAGATATGGATAATTTGAAAATGGATGAAAGGGTAAAAAGCAACCAAGAGGTTTTATATAGTAAACACATTCTACAAATATGACAACACGAAGAAATTTTATACTGAACAGCGGCTTAACCGTAGCCGGGCTGGCCATTGCCGGATCGGGCAAACTATTGGCATCAACGCTCAATGGAGTGAGCTATGTGAGCAAACGTCCTGCTCCTGAAAAGCGGAACTTTACATCGGCGGCTGTCGAAAAAGTCATTCAGCAAACTAAAGCCAAACTGAAAGACCCGAAACTGGCCTGGATGTTCGAAAACTGTTTCCCGAATACGCTGGACACCACCGTTCGATTCAAAACAAAAAACGGCAAACCCGATACGTTCGTGATTACCGGCGACATCGATGCCATGTGGCTGCGCGATTCGGCAGCACAGGTTTGGCCTTACCTGCCACTGGCCAACGAAGACCTCAAACTGAAAGCATTGCTGGCCGGGGTAATCAACCGTCAAACCAAATGTGTATTGATTGATCCGTACGCTAATTCGTTCAACGAAGGCTCAACCGGATCGGAATGGAAAACGGATGCTACCGACATGAAACCCGAATTGCACGAGCGCAAATGGGAAATCGATTCGCTTTGCTACACCGTTCGTTTGGCTTACCATTACTGGAAAACCACAGGCGACACCGCCGTTTTTGATGCCGACTGGAAGAAAGCCGTCAAGCTGATCTACAAAACGTTCATCGAACAACAGCGCAAAGACAATCTCGGGCCATACTCGTTTCTCCGGAAAACCGATCGCCAATTAGACACTGTATCGAATGGCGGGTGGGGACAACCACTGAAACCGGTCGGTTTGATCAATTCAACTTTCCGTCCATCTGACGATGCAACAACTTACGGTTTCCTGATTCCATCGAACCTGTTTGCCGTGACTTCGCTGCGCCAGTTGGCCGAAATCAGCAATAAAGTAACCAACGACAAGGCCTTTGCCGATAAATGCACTGCACTGGCCAAAGAAGTTGAAGCTGCCATTCAGAAATATGCCATCGTGAATCACCCCCAATATGGCAAAGTATATGCTTTCGAAGTGGATGGATTTGGCAATAAAGCCTTAATGGACGATGCCAATGTGCCCAGCCTGCTTGGCTTGCCATACCTGGGATGTGTCGATAAAAACGACCCGATTTACCAGAATACCCGGAAACTCGTCTGGAGTACCGACAACCCTTATTTTTTCAAAGGCAAGGCCGGAGAAGGAATTGGCGGTCCGCACGTAGGTTACGATATGGTTTGGCCCATGAGCCTCATCATGCTGGCCATGACCAGCAACAGTGACACCGAAATAGCCAGTTGCCTGAAAATACTGGTTGCTACCGATGCTGACACCGGTTTTATGCACGAAACGTTCCACAAAGACGATCCGAAAAACTTCACCCGTTCGTGGTTTGCCTGGGCAAATACCCTGTTTGGTGAATTGGTGCTGAAACTGGTCAAGGAAGGAAAAATCTAATTCAATAATTATAAATATCTCAAAATGAAAAAACGTTTTTATGGCCTCCTTGCCGGAGGATTACTTTTACCATTTTTAATGTCCGCCCAGCCATTGGAAAAAAGGGAAAAATACGATATCTCCAAAGATAAAGTATTGTACACCATTGGGTATGCTCATTTGGATACCGAGTGGAACTGGGAATATCCAACAACTATCAATGAATACATCAAGAATACGATGGTGGACAACTTCAAACTCCTCGAAAAATATCCTGACTATGTATTCAATTTTACCGGATCGCGCCGTTACAACATGATGAAGGAATATTATCCTGAGATGTATCTGAAGGTAAAAGATTACATCAAGCAAGGTCGTTGGTTTGTTTCCGGATCATCAGTTGACGAAGGTGAAGTCAATATTTCATCGTCCGAGTCGGTTATTCGTCAGGTACTATACGGAAACCTTTTCTTCAAACGCGAATTCAACAAAGAAAGCTACGATTATATGCTACCCGACTGTTTTGGTTTTGTAGCTACCTTACCTTCGGTATGGAATCATGCCGGATTGTTGGGTTTCTCAACTCAAAAACTCACCTGGGGTTCGGCCAACGGACTGCCCTTTAACGTGGGCGTTTGGGAAGGTCCCGACGGCAAAGGCTTGTTGGCAGCCTTAAACGGAACGGGTTACGGAAGTAATATCGAAGAACGCTTGGACAAAAACAAAGAATGGACAGATCGTATGGAAAGTAACATCAGCAAATATGGTGTTGGTTTTGACTTCCGTTACTATGGAACAGGTGATGTCGGTGGTGCTCCCCGCGAATTTTCTGTTGTGAATGCCGTAAACAGCCTTCGTCACGACGACAGTAATTTCAAGGTAATACTTACTTCTTCCGATCAGATTTTTAAAGACATTACTCCTGAATTGAGAGCGAAATTACCAACCTATAAAGGCGATTTGTTGCTTACAGAGCACAGTTCGGGTTCAATGACTTCAGAAGCCTTTATGAAACGCGCCAACCGCAAGAACGAAATTCTGGCTAAATCAGCCGAAGAAGTGGCCTCTGTTGCCGACTGGATGGGTGGTGCTGCCTATCCAATGACCAAAATTAACAATTCCTGGGATGAAGTACTGGGTAGCCAGTTTCACGATATTCTTCCCGGAACCAGTACTCCACTGGCTTACAATTATGCATGGAACGATGAATTTGTTGCAGCCAACGGTTTTTCTGCAGTTCTGAAAAATTCGGTCAGCGCTATCGCTCATGGCATGAATACACAGGTAACCGGTAAAGCGGTTGTAGTTTATAACCCTGTTGCGCTAGAACGCGAAGATGTGGTGACTGCCGAACTGGCTTACACGAAATTGCCAACCAACGTGAAGGTGTTCGATAAAAACGGAAGTGCCGTTCCATCGCAGATTATTTCGTCGGCTAACAACAAACTTAAACTGATCTTCCTGGGTAAACTTCCATCTGCCGGATTGTCTGTTTTTGATGTTCGCGAAACAACCGAAGCGCCTGCTGCCACCAGTCTGGTGGTTACTCCGCAGACTTTGGAAAACAACTATTTCAAAGTAACGATTGATGCCAATGGCGATATTGCCAGTGTTTACGATAAGAAAGCCTTGAAAGAAGTACTCTCGAAACCGGCATCACTTCAGTTTCAGAGAGAGAGTCCACAGTCTTGGCCAGCATGGAACATGGACTGGAAAGACCGTAAAAATCCACCTTTTGATTTTATGAATAAAGAGGTAAAAGTTCGGATTGTGGAGAATGGCCCGGTGCGTGTGGCACTTGAAGTAACTAAAAAAGGACAGAATTCTGAAATTACCCAAATCATCAGTTTGGCTGAAGGTGATGCCGGTAAATGCGTTGAGGTAAGCAATAAAATCGACTGGCAGTCGAAAGGAGTAAGCCTGAAAGCTGCATTCCCGACAACGGTAACCAACGAATTTGCTACATACGGACTTAGTACTGCAGCTATTCAGCGCACAACCAACAACGATGTGAAATTTGAAGTGCCGGGACGTCAGTGGATCGACCTGACAGACCGTCCGAATAATTATGGCGTTTCCATTCTGGAAGATTGTAAATATGGCTCGGATAAACCCGATAACAGCACCTTGCGCCTGACACTGATGTACACGCCAAAGGCCAGAGACTACGTTTATCAGAGTACGCAGGACTGGGGTTTTCACGATTTTAAATACGGTATTTATGCCCATGTGGGCGACTGGGCTTATGCCAAAACACCATGGCAGGCCAGCTTCCTGAATACTCCGCTTATTGGATTCGAAACCGCCAAACACGAAGGTGCTTATGGAAAAGAGATTTCGCTGATCCGGATCAATACCCACAAGGTTGACGTAATGGCCTTCAAAAAAGCTGAAGAAAGCGATTATTACATTGTTCGTTTTAACGAGCTTTATGGCAAAAATGCCAGTGGCGTTTCGGTTAGTTTCCCCGGAAAAGTAATCGATGCCTACGAAGTAAATGGTCAGGAAAAGAAAGTTGGAACGGCCAATTTCGCCACTGGAACACTGAATTTCGACATGACTTCGTTTGCTATGCGCAGTTTCGCTGTTAAATTTGCCAACCCTGCTACCTCATTTGCATTACCAGCTCAGCAAGCCATTGTTCTGCCATTCGATCAGGATGTGATCAGCTCCGACAAAAACAGAAGCGATGGAAACCTGGTTAATGGTCTTACCATTCCTGCCGAATTGATTCCTACAAAAATAACCAGCGAAGACATCAGCTTTACCATTGGAAGCAGTGCCGACGGAGCAAAGAATGCCGTAGCTGCCAAAGGTCAGAAAATTGAACTTCCTGCAGGCAACTTCAATAAATTGTATATTCTGGCTGCTGCCAGTGAAGATACTCAGGGTAACCTGAAAGTAGGTAACCAGACCGTGAAACTGAATGTTCAGGATTGGACCGGTTGGATTGGACAACATTATGGCCGCAAACTTTACTTCAATAATCTGAAAGTTTCTGAAATCACCAGCCCGTATTCGAAACGCGATAACATTGCCTGGTACGCTTCGCACCGTCACTCGGCTGGTGCCAACGATGCCTACCAGTACAGCTACCTATACAAATACGAAATCAGTCTGCCGAAGGGAGCAAAATCCATCACACTTCCGGTCAACGACAAGATTAAAATATTTGCGATTACCGTGGCCAATAAAACCAATGAAGATGTGACTCCGCTTCAGCCACTTTACGACGATTTTAAAGACGCTAAAAAGGCTCAGTTGCGTGGAACAGAATACATCACCGCCGACCTGAAACCTATGAAATGGAACCAGAAACCATTGTTTATCACCGACAAAATTGAGTCGAAAGACCCACGTGTTGCTTCAAGAATTAAATGGTATTTGAAAAGCCAGGGAATGGACACTGTTATTGTGAAGACACTTCCGTCAACTGAAGATTTTGCCGATGTTCAGTCGGGGAATAAAACTACTGTGGCATATTATGCTACTGGAAAATCGGCTGCAGGTAAAGATTACCAGAACACTAAAATAGACGTGTCGCAAATTTTGGATTCGCAGTCCGGAAGCCTGGCCGATACAACCTGGTTCGACAATGGCGAAGGCCGCTATGTGTTCGATTTCCAGAAACCTGTATCGATTGACAAAATCAATCTGTACCTTGACCAGTTCAGAAGTCGCGGAAACCAGTTCTTTAGCATTTGGGTTTCGGATAAAGTAGCTGACGTCACAGGCGATCCAAAAGCCAACGGCTGGAATTATGTTGGTGTTTTTGGAAATGCACGAATCGGAATGGGCATTGGCGGAATATCCTTGCAATTCGAAGATGAACTCAAAGGCCGTTGCCTTATGTTTTTGACCGATGGCGGATGGCACGGAAACGACTACTTAAAACAGTTTGATTTATTTGTTAAATAAATCGCTTTTTGGATATTGATTTATTAAAAACTAACCTCCGGCCCGAATCAATTGAGGATTCGGGCCGGTAATAAACACTAAACCATGAAACGAAAATCTTTTTTGACCTTATCCTTAGCAGCTTCTCTTTTCTTTTTTCTGACTGGTTTTTCTCCTGAACTAAATACGCTTTCTAAGTCGGAAAAAGCGAGCACAAAATCTTTGCCCCGAAGCACTCCTGAAGCTGAAAACGTAAATATCACGGGAATTAGTAATTACCTGAAAGCGGTGAAGGAAAGCGGACAGGATTTGCACAGCCTGATGATTGTTCGCCATGGGAAAGTGGTATTCGAAACATGGCTGGGCGATAATGCAGCCAATAAGAACCACATTATGAATTCAGTAAGTAAAACATTTACCGCTACAGCAGTTGGTTTTGCAGTAACCGAGAACCGTTTGAAAGTAACCGATAAGGTGATTTCTTTCTTTCCGGATATACTACCCAAAGAAATAAGCCCATACTTGAAAGAGCTGGAAGTACGCCACCTGTTAACCATGTCGGTTGGTCAGAATGTGGGTTTGGTGAATAAAGTGAGGGATATAAAAGGCGCTGACTGGATGCAGGAAATACTGGCAACACCTTTCGAATCGAAACCGGGAACAGTTTTCGATTACAACAGTCTGGCCACGTATATGCTTTCGGCCATTGTGCAGAAAGTAACAGGTCAGAAGGTAATCGATTACCTTACTCCACGCTTGTTTGAGCCGCTTGGAATCGATGGTATAACCTGGGAAGAAAGTCCACAGGGCATCAACCTGGGTGGTTGGGGATTGTATGTCAAAACCGAAGATATGGCCAAACTGGGTCAGTTCATTCTGCAAAAAGGAAAATGGAACGGCAAACAGCTAATCGCCAAATCGTGGATTGATGAAATGACTACCTATAAAATTGCATCGTTGCCTTCAGGAGCTAAAAAGGATGATCTGAAAATGAAACCGGAAGACAGCGACTGGTTGCAAGGGTATGGATATAAAATGTGGATGTGCCGCCATAATGGTGTTCGTGCTGACGGGGCTGGCGGTCAATATATTATTCTTTTACCTGAAAAAGATGCTTTAATTGTTACAACAGCGCAGATAAACGATATGCAGGCCGAACTTAATCTGATCTGGGATTATTTGCTCCCTGCCTTAAAATAGTGATTTTATAAACCAAGCTAACTAATATTTAAATCGAATGGAAAAGAAAACATCGTATGCCAGTGCCCTTCCGGTACTGTTTGGTTTCTTTGTAATGGGTTTTTGTGATGTGGTTGGGATTACCTCGGCACACGTAAAGGAAGATTTGCTGGGAGCTTATAGCCCGGAGTTTCGTGATACCTTATCGAACCTGATTCCGGTGGCATTGTTCTCGATGTTCCTGATTTTTTCGGTGCCAACTGGCATTCTGATGAACCGGATTGGTCGTAAGAAAACGGTGCTTTTAAGTAATCTGATTACCATCGTAGCCATGTTTATTCCGCTGATTGAATAAACTTTTATCATGTCGCTATTGGCTTTTGCCTTACTCGGAATTGCCAACACCATTTTGCAGGTATCGCTCAATCCGCTCTTAACCAACGTGGTGAAAGGAGATAAGCTGACCAGCAGTCTGACAGCCGGCCAGTTCGTGAAAGCCATTTCATCTTTCAGCGCACCGTTTATTGCAGCATTTGCTGCTGCACAACTGGGAAGCTGGCAATACATTTTCCCGATTTATGCTGTAATTACACTTTTATCGACTATTTGGCTGATGGCAACACCCATTACCGAACAACCGGTTGAAGGCAAAGCCAGTTCGTTTGGAAGTGTGATTGGTATTCTGAAAGACAAAACTATTTTGTTGCTTTTCCTCGGAATTTTGTTTGTAGTGGGTGTTGATGTTGGTATTAATACGGCATCTTCAAAAATATTGATGGAACGTTGTGGTTTGAGTTCGCTCGACGCCGGTTACGGACCAAGTGTTTATTTCGCTTTCCGTACACTGGGCGCTTTTCTGGGTGCCTTCTTTCTGGCTAAATATTCGTCAGTTAAATTCTTTAAAGTGAATATTGTAGCTGCAGTTGCAGCTTTAATTACACTGATTTTTGTTGGCGATCAGATAGCTGTATTTGCCATACTCGGTATTGTTGGCTTTACCATTGCCAATGTTTTCCCAATTATCTTCGGAATGGCAATCCAGTCGCGTCCCGACAAAGCCAACGAAATTTCAGGATTGATGATTACCGGGGTATTTGGTGGTGCAGTTATTCCATTTTTTATGGGATTGATGTCCGACACATTTGGGTCGCAGGTTGGTTCTGTGATTGTGATTTTGGCCAGTGCCCTCTACCTGCTATTTGCTGCTTTTGCCATTAAAATTCAATCGAAATAACTATTATGAAACGAATTATTACAGCCGCTCTATTCTTGCTTTGCATTTCATCGTGGCATGCTGGGGCTCAGGAAAATAAAAATCAGTTGCCGGGTAAAGGTTTGTCGCAGTTCGATTTCTTTTATGCCGGAGAGTCGAAAGAGCAAAATATGTACATCGTGAAAAACGGTCGCATTGTTTGGGAATACAAAGGGCCGAAAGATAAAGGTGAGATCAGTGATGCTGTTTTGATGACCAACGGCAATATTCTGTTTGCCCACCAATTTGGCGTAACACTTATTTCTCCAGAAAAGAAAGTGCTTTGGAACTACGATGCACCTAAAGGTTGCGAAATACATACTGCACAGCCTATCGGTAAAGATCATGTCGTGTTTATCCAAAATGGCGATACTGCCCGTGTGTTTGTGGTCAATATAAAAAAGGGGAAAACAGTCAAAAGTTTTATCCTTCCGACCAAAAATCAAGGGGTTCACGGTCAATTCCGTCACGCCAGACTCACTCCCCAGGGTACCTTGTTGGTGGCTCACATGGATTTAGGCAAAGTGTGCGAGTACGACAGTCATGGAAACGTGCTTTTTACGCTGGAAGAACCCGGCATCTGGTCGGTTGAGTCGCTTCCAAACGGAAATGTGCTGGTTTGCGGACGCGATGAAGCACGCGAAGCCAATCATAAAGGAGAAACCGTTTGGTCGGTTCAATTTAAAGATCTTCCGGAGTACAATTTTAATCTTTCGCAAGTTGCAATACGTCGCCCAAATGGGAACACAATCGTAGGTAACTGGTTTAATCAATGGAACGGAAGCGGTAAAGTTGATCCAAATAATCTGCCCATTCAGGCCATAGAAATTACTTCGGATAAAAAAGTGGTTTGGGCTTTGCAATCGTGGACTCCGCCCGTCGATCTTGGTCCATCAACAATTATTCAGATTTTAGATGACAAGTCAATTTCGGAACATGTGACTTTTGGTGAATTCAAATAGACGAATACGCTTCTGAAAATCAATATTCTAAACTAATAATACCAACATAAATGAAACAAAATACAACAGACAAACAGTCAAAACTACAGATCGGATTCAGCAAGCTCATTCTTATTGCTGTCGGATTTGGTGCATTAGTATGGTTTTTATTTCGGGTAATCCCTAAACCCAGCCGGGCTGGTTATCCATGCCAGCGTGCTGCATTTCCCTTGGCCAGTGCTTTCGTCATCTGGCTAACCGGTGTGGTTGGCAGTTTGTTTGGCCTCAAGTTTCTGGGGAAAGCGTTTGCTCAACATAAATGGGTGGTTGCAGGCAGTTCGGTTCTGTTAGTAATGGTTTTATCATTCTGGGTTACCATTATTCCTTCCGGAATCTATAATTCATTTGCAGCTGGACAAGATACTACTTACGTTCCGGCAGTTGGATTCGATTGGAAACCAGGACCGTCAAATCAACCCATTGGTGAAGCAAAAGGAATCTTTCCAGGCCGTGTAGTAATGATCCGCAATCCGGAAGCAACCAAATGGGCCGGAAACTGGAAACTTAATGAAGACCAGTGGTGGCTCGATAAAAACACGGATATTAACAAGGTTAGTGAGATGCTTTCGGCGACCCTGCGAAAACTAACCGGAAAGAAAAAAGATAAAGATGCCTGGGATCAGATTTTTAAATATTACAACGAGAATTCAAGAGGATTGTCAAAACAAGGACATAAGTCCGGAGAAGTGATTGCTGTAAAGATCAATTTAAACAATAGCGGAGCTTCAAAAGTTGACAACCAGACTGACGCTTCACCACAGATGGTTCTGGCTTTGGTAAGGCAATTGGTTAACCAGGGTGGTGTTCCACAGAAGGATATTATCATATACGATGCGCGTCGTCAGATTTATCCGTTTATGCTGACAACCATCTGGAAAGAATTTAAAGATGTGCGTTTTTTGCAATGGGGTGAGCCAATAAAAGGTCAACCTGTAAATCCGGGTTATGGTGATTATACTGGGCTGATAGCTGCGGATTGGGTTGAAGGTATCACTTATTCGGCCGGAAGTTTTAAAGATGCGAAATTGATTCCC
>DASRMB010000001.1:0-10044 GCA_035648135.1 Prolixibacteraceae bacterium | reverse complement strand
CTCAGAACCAAAGAAGAAATGAGCTTGTACGTTTTTGAATATATCGAGTCTTGGTATAATCATAAAAGAAGGTTCTCAGCATTGGATAACCTGACCATTGATGAATTCTGGAAACAGTATTGGATTAGAAAAGAATCAATTATGAATGTAGCTTAACTTTTTGTCCGGTAAAAGTTTGCAAGTCCAAACAGAACGCTTGAAAATCAGTAATACGTTTAATCTTAAGACCGACTATATTGTTTTGGCTTCATCCCGGTATGTTCTGTGAAGACTCTTGAAAAATGGCTCAAGTTGGTAAAACCCAGTTGATACCCAACATCTGAAACAGATAGTTTTTCTTCTTTCAACAAACGGGCAGCCTCTTTCATCCTGAATTCCTGATAATAACTAAAAATACTATTGCCGAAAATTTGTTTAAACAAACGTTTCAGTTTAGATGGACTCATACTGGCACAAATTGCCAATTCATTAATAACCGGGGGAGTTTCAAGATGTTCAAGCATTTGCTCCTTTACTTTATATATGGCCTGTATATCATGTGTATTTAACGCATATAGTTGTTTCTCATCTCGTCTTTCCAGCTCTATTAATAATCTGCAAATCAGTTCTTCTGCTTTAATTCTAAGAAAAAACAGTTTAAAGGTTTCATTAACCGATTCAACCACAATTTCATCCACAATTCTTTGTAAAGATGGATAAATCATTTGTTCGAATAGTAAAGGCTGTGTATTTTGTAACAGACTTTGCAAAATCGGTGATTTTTCAGACAAATCAAGCAATCCGATCAAATAATTAGCATCCACTTCTATATTAATAACCGCTGTATTTGTATGGATTGAAATTACGTCGTCGGTATTCACACTACTAGTCGCAACCAACACCGAAGGCATTTCCATTAAGTGCTTATCCGTCAATACTATTTCTGTCTTAGGGAAGATGTTTTGAAATTTAAAAAATATCATTCTTCCTGAAGCTTTGATATAAGGATTTTCAACCACTAAGTCCTCGTTTAGCTCATAATTACTTATTAGCATTCGGATATGCTCATTAAAAATGAATCCGCTACAATAACCCTTGCCAAATTTTTCAGGGATTTCTAATCTTCTGTTTTTTACTTCTGTCCCCAATAGCTGAGCCAGTCTTTTCAGGACATTCGGTACTGTCTGTTGTTTGTCTTTTCCATAAGAAGTCTTTTGCGACTATTTTTAGGGTAAATGTAGCTATTTTGTCTCTTCTATACCCGGTAACTTTGCATTATCAATTCAACAAACAGAAACTAATGTATTCAATAACTAATAAGAAGATGAAAACAACAAAACCTATAAATGTCAAAGATTTGAATTTTGACCAATTTTTTAAACAAATTTCTCCGGAAGAGATAAGCGACAATGTATTTACGTTGGTAGGAAAAGATATATATGCTGTTACAGCGGGTAAGCCCGATCATTATAATTCTATGGTAGGGAGTGGAGGTGGTTTTGGAATTCTTATGCGAAAGCCCATCGTTTGGGGTGGTTTTCGGACCGACCGTTACACGCTAGAATTGATTCAAAAAGAACAAACCTATACGCTAACTTTCTTCCCGGAAGAGTATAAAAAACAATTGCTGTTTTTGGGAAGTAAATCAGGAAGAGATAGTGAGAAAATGAAAGAAGTTGAATTGACACCTGTTCAAACACCTTCGGGAGATATGTCATACAAAGAAGCCAGACTGATTATTGAATGTGGATTGATGCAAATTACAACCCCCAATCCCAATGATTTCTATTCACAACATGCCAAGGACTTCATAAACGAAGCTTATAATGATGAGAATGATTATCGTAAATATGTATTTGGAGAAATCACCCATGTTTGGATAAAGAAATAGGAATAAACGAGAATCAACTTATAAAATAATTCGTCTTGGTTGATAAGGGATTAATGTTATTTACAAAACTAAAAAGAAAATAGATGAAGGATTTAAATAAAACAGTCTTAATTTCAGGTGCAAGTTTTGCAGGTTTGACTTTAGCATATTGGTTGAATCAGTTCGGTTACAAAGTTACCCTTGTCGAAATTTCTTCTGGAATTAGAAAAGGAGGTTCGCCAATTGAAATACGGGGCAAAGCTTTGAACATTGTTGAAGAAATGGGGTTGCTTGAAAAAATAAAAGCAAAACGTTTAACAGTGAACACAAATAAGAGAATGGTTAATGCAAAAAATGAAACACTTTCCTCTTGGAATCATTCTGAAGGAAATGATATTGAAATCCATAGGGATGATTTATTAGATATTTTAGAAGAAAGTATTCCAAAAAATGTTGATTTTCTTTATCAAAACAGAATAGTAGAAATTGAACAATCTGATAAAGCAGTAAGTGTTAAGTTTAAAAACGGAGAGAACCGAAACTTTGACTTTGTATTTGGTGCAGACGGTACTCACTCTTCCGTCAGAAAAATGATTTTTGGCAACGAAGACAATTTTTTAGTTTTCTATGGTGCTTATTTTGCCACTTGTGAAACAAAGAAAATTCCAACAAACGAGGGAGTAATTTATAATGAACCGGGCAAAATGGCTGGAATTTTTCCATTTATAAATTCTACGCAAGCAATCATAGTTTTTAGGTCGCCTAAATTAAATTACAACTATAGAGACCAAGAACAACAAAAACAGATTTTAAAAGAGAATTTTAAAAATAGTGCTTGGAAAATTCCTCAAATTATAGATTTAATGCTCAAAAGCAACAATTTGTATTTTGACGAAATTTGCCAAATTAAAATGCCTTCTTGGTCAAAAAATCGAATTGTATTGGTTGGAGATGCAGCTCATACAGCGGGTTTTCCAACAGGAATGGGAACCACTTTAGCCATTCAAGGTGCGGCAACTTTAGCAAAATTACTTTATGAGTCAAAAGGAGATTATAAGTCTGCGTTTTTAAAATATGATGAATCGTATAGAACATTCGTTGATAGCATTCAAGCTAAAATAGTAGACGGACTAAACTTAACCGTTCCGATAACACAAAAAGAAATTGACAAAAGAATTAATAAAAAAAACTACCGCTAACTTCAGCTACCCGTCAAGTGCGGCAGCAGTGGTTTTCGGTGGGCATCTTTCCGCCCGGGCTGCTTTTCGGCTTGACATGAAATCGCCCGCAGTCCGCCCCTGCGTGTAGCTTCCTACGATGTCGCTAATTTATTCTGAGACTCTATATGCTAAAGTCCTAATGCAAATGTATGGTTTTCTTTGGTTTAACAAGTTCTCAATCGATTATTTTGACACTTTTCACAATCAGTAGGTTAAACCAAACTGCCAGAGTGGTATTGTGTTCAAATATCCCAGTTCAATGTCATCTTTTACGATAAAAGCTTTCTCAATACCTTGGATTTGCTTCAATCCCTTATTTTTTCCACCAACTTCAAACGTGTAATTATCAATCAGAAAATCAGCAACAGGGGATACTATTACTTCATATTTTACTCTAAGCTGATTCAGAAAAAACGTTTCTCTTATGTTTCCTGTATTTGAGTTATCGTTTGCTAAACTGTAAATCAAATTAGTATTGTCAAGATAAATTTTATCCACCTTCCCCAACCCCCTTATTCCTCCGGTAGAACCCCGTAGTTGTGCTATCATTCCGGCTTCTTCAATAAACAGGCAATAATCAGTTATGTTATTCCGACTGGCAGAAAGTGCAGTCGCTATACTTGTCATATTAGGTTTAAACGGCACACTTTTAGCAATAATGGCCAGCAATTGCTTCAATTTTCGGCCAGTGGACACATTCATCCCAGCAAAAAGCGGAATATCTGTCTCCAAAGTCTGATTAACAATCTGTTGTAACCTCAGATCAAAGCCTTCCTCTAATGCAAAAGGATAATACCCTCTTTTTAGATAATTTTCAAATAAAGGCAATGGATGCTTTACTCCGGGAAGTTCAGCTTTATGACCCAGAATTTCTTCTAAGGAATACCTTTGGACAGCTATTTGATGAAACAATTGCAAGTACTCCCTAAAGGACAATCCTTGCATATTGTACATTACAGCTCTGCGACTTAAATCCGAGGCTCCTTTTTTGATATCCAAGACAGATGAACCGGTAAATACCACATTCAGTTCTGGATGATAATCATATATCAGTTTTAGTTCCTTGGACCAGTCTTTGTATTTATGAATTTCATCTATAAACAGGTATTTCCCGCCACGCTTTACAAAATCACCAGCTAAATCAATCAACCTGTTGTCGGCAAAATAAAAATCCTCCGCAGTTACATAAAGCGTCTCCGCAGGATTCAGGTTCTTTTTAATATGCTGTAAAACCAGCGTAGTTTTCCCAACACCACGTGGGCCAGTAAGTCCAATCATGCGACTTTTCCAGTTCATTTCAGCATAAATGTAGCGGATGAAACTGGTGTCTATCTCCCTTAGAAGCTTCTGAAACTGTTCCAATAATTTGTCCATAGCAGTTTATTTTCTGCAAAAATAATAAATATGCACTAATTGAGTGCATATTTTAATATAAATAGCACTGTCGAAGTGCAAATTATATTGTGCTCGATTCTGTTTATATCTATTAGTCGTTGAATGACACAAATTCCAATTAAAAGGGAAATGGCAAATTTTGGGTATGATGATGTGCTGTTGAAATGGGAAATAACTGGCAAAGGGAAGTGGGTGGACAGTTATTCTCATTTCAATAGCATAACCAATGAACCATACAGGCTATTTTAAGCGAAAATGATTGGCAACCGTGGTTTTTGTGGGGCAAACACTTCGCAGGTAAAAATAAGCGGTAATAATGCTGCTGCGGGTAGGGAAAGTTGTGGGTGTGAGGTACGAAACACGCACACGTGGGGTGCTGAAGCTGGTGAGGTGAACGAATGAAATAGTGCAGTGAGGTACGAACGGAACGGTTGAATGAGTGAGACGAACCGGCTGCAAGCACGAAGGCCTTGCGCGAATGATCCTTTATTTTTACCTGCACCATTAAAGGGCGGTGGGGCTTCTGAGGTTTTTGTTTTCCGGGGCAAACTCTACCGCAGGGCATACCGCTGGTTGGCATGGGGAAAAGCAAGGGTGGTGACTGAATGGAAAGTAGCGATTTGGGTTGGGTGGAATGTAGCTTCCCGTTTTGGCTTTGAGTTCCGGAACGTGGGACAGGAAAGCCAAAGGGGAGCGGAATGAAATCCGCCAGAGGTCGGACAGGCAGTGGGTTGGCCTGAGCGTAATGGAATGAATGGAAGCACTCTTGCGTGGGTAGCCGAGGTTGGGGGCTGACAATGAACGGAATGGAACGTAAGGTGGCGAAACGAAGTGTAGCCCTGGTGTGTAATGGAGAGAAGAGGAAGCCGCCTACCGCAGGCTTTGGCCGTAAAACAATTCATGGACTGCACCTTAGACGGGTGGTGGGGCTTTTTGTGGTTTTTTCCGGCGACTAAGCTGATTAGAATGATGCTGATGGAATACCGGGCGGGAGGGATCTGTGCGGCTATTGTACATAGCGTGATTCTAAGGCAAACTTTGGTCGTGGGTTGGGTTTTGTGTGGTTTGTTTTAGAATAGCGCGTTATGTATCAATAGCTTTGGGGGTTGAATTTTCCCGCCAGAGGGCGGACGGGTTGGCACAAGCGGAACGTTGGTGGTGGTTCCCGAACTAAATTCGGGATAAATTCCGTGAAGCGTCTTTTTGCCTTGAGGGTTGGCATAGCTCTTTGGATTTGAGAAACGAAAAGCCAATCCCGAAGGATCGGGACAAGTTGTGCTATTGGTGCATAGGCTTGCAAAATGTGTGACAAAAAATGAGACCAAGGGTGGGAGTGGAATGCTTTTTTCATGATACAATGGCACTAATTCTAATCTGATTCGATAGTCTTGGATTGAAGCAATTTCCCCAACTAATTTTGGTGTCGAATCCAAATTTATCCTGAAGAGAATCAATTGCGTCTCCCATCTCATTCATCGTAATTTCGGATTCTGAACCATATTCAAAACTTACAAGTATCTTTTCTGTCGAATTTATTTTGATTTCTGATAAATATGGCGAAGCGTACATTTCACGCAGTACCTCCGCGAGCCTTTCATGTCCATGTCCAGTGCCTGAGATTATAGCGGTTAGCGCATTTACACCTCTAAGCGTACTTTCCATGTCTTCCAAATCTATATTGATGTAACCTTGGTTTGAAATCAAATCTAAAATTATTTCAACTGGCATTTTGAATATTTGATCGGATGCTTTAAATGCTAATGGATTACTTTCAAAATCAAGAAGGGATATAATTCTATCATTTGGAAATAAGAAAACGGCATCGGAACATTTGCACAAGGAATTTATTCCATTGTGTGCATGAATCTGACGTATTTCAGCTTCAAGTTTATGTGGGCCAGATACAACAGATATAACCAAGCTGCCGGATTTCTGACATAATTCAGCAATAAACTGTGATGCGCCGGTTCCTGTTCCTCCACCCATTGCTGCCAGAATGAAAATTATTTTGTACTCTTTTGAAATATGTTCTTTAATTGCTGTAATACTTTCTATGGCTGATTTTTTTCCCAATTTGGGATCAGTTCCACAGCCCATTCCTTTCGTCGTTTTTACTCCAATCAATAATTGTTTCGTTGAAGGAATTTCTAAATTACTTAAAGCTTGTTTGTCGGTATTTACAGCAAGAAAATCAAACGTGTCGAAATTATTATTCAAGTATATGTGATTTAATGCTTTACATGCTCCGTCGCCAACTCCGATGACTAGTGCAATTTTATGAACCTTATTCCTGTTAAATTCTAACATATTATCTTGATTAGTAATAACTGACTACAAATTTCGATTGAGGGGTAATTCTTTCGCATCATTACTTGTACTAATTGCTGATTCTTCATTGATTTTTGCTGCAATTTTAGATATACGACTTCTACTATTCCATCCCCAAGCTCTTTTAAATCCAATAATTGGAATTTTATTATCTCCTAGCGTTAGAATATCTGTTTGAATTGGTCCTTTGTCCTTTCCATGGCGGCGATATCGACCCATAAAATCATTGAATGCACTTATACCCATAAAAACTATAACTTTTGGTTGAACTAAATGAATCAATTCGTCAACTCTTTTGAGAAAATATTTACGTATGACCCATTCATTTATATGTTTATCGTTCCCCCGACTTTCTTCCCAAAATTTCTGGAGTTCCTTTTCATGCGCAAGAGTACTATGAATTTTATTCAGGTCCGTAACATCAGTGGTAGCGATAGGATACAAATTTGTGCACATTATTGATTTTCCAAAATCTTCATACCAAAACGGCAATTTATTGTTGTCATAATTGTTCTTTTTATATTCTTCAGAAAATTTGAGCCTGGCAATTTCGTAAAGAATGTCTATCATGTTTCTGGTAAATGGATTGTTAATTTTTTTATTTCGTTGATACCAATGGAATTTCTCCCAATTTCCTCTTTCGTTTATGCCACCCATCGCATTGCCGTATTGAAACCAATTTAGCTCATTAAAACACATTTTATCCTTACCAATCATTCGTAGAGGTGTTTTATTATTTGAACTATTATTCTGATTTAGTTCATTATATGCCCCTGGACCACTGTTGATACCAATAAATAGAATTTCTGGTTTAAATACCAATGGACTTTGCAAAGTAATAATGCCTTTATACAGCCCCTTATACTCATTGAAATCTTTTTTGAACTCTAAAAAATCTACTATAGGAACTATTCTATCCTCTATCTCACGATACTTTTGACGCAATAGTGCTTCTTCCATGACACTTCTATTTTTCATGACATTAATATTCTATTTTTTGCAATAAACGATTAACCAGATGCTTGCTCCAGCGACTTTAACTGTTTATGCGAATCAATGGCTTTCATTCCTATACCGGGCTATGGCTTTATTGTACTTCTTTGTAATTTCTTTGATTAAGGATGCAGGTTCAATCACTTTCATTAATTCGCCAAAAGAAAGCAATTCCATTACCAGATCGTATGTGATGCAAAGCGTTAGCTTGATTCTCAATTCATGCTCCGAATCAACCAAAATTTCCTGAGAGTGGTGAAGTGGCAACGATTTGATGTACTTCCCCTGAACCGGATCGAAGGAGAGAATGATTTCCTGCGGTTCTTCTCCATTGGGGCTAATGATCCCAAAACAATAGCGATAGCTTTCTTCAACATCATAGTTGACCGGATAGATGAAAGACCTGTTCGTAATTTCAAGACTGGTCAGGCGGTCGAGGGCAAAACTCTTGATGTTGTTATCCTTATAATCTTTGGCCAGAACATACCAACGGCTTTTAAATTCCTTTAAAGCATAAGGTTCAACATTTCGTCGAGTCATTTTTTCCTCCCAAAACTTCTGATAGGAGAATTTGATATTCAATCTGTTTTTGATGGCATGAATCAGACCAAACAGGTTTTCAGTACCCAGTGGTTTTCTATTTTCGAAATGGATAAGATCTGAGGTATTCTCGCCAATTCTTAATGCATTAAATGTATCAAAGGCTTCCATTCGCCTTTTACTGATTTCTGAAATTTCATCCTCATTGATACGGTAAACACCATTGCTGGCATCGTAAAAAATCTCCAACTCAAAAATGGACGAAATGTCTTTTAAATCACGTTGAAACTGCCTTTTTGAAGCATTAAATTTCTCATCCTGCAAATTTGATTGCAGGATTAAGTACTGATCGATTTCCTGATATGATGCGGGTGCTTTTCGTAATTTATTCAGCACATGTATGTATCGTAGAATGCTTTGCCGGACAGACATTTTTGGGAAGTATTGGTTTAGTAAATCAGGACATTAAGGTAGGTAATTCTTTCTCGAAAATTAGATAAATTTCCTCGTTAGAATGTTCAAAATCCTTTGATATTCGAGATTGACCATATTTTTCAAGAATTTCATTATTATCAAAGAATCGAATATGACGATACTTTCTTAGATCTGTTCTCTTTCTTATTGCATATTCATTTCTGTTTCTCCCTTCATTTTTGAAAGGCAAGGTACAAATTGCCAGATATCGCTTGTTATTAGATTCGAGGAACTCCAAAGTATCCGAGATCAAACTTGTGCCGGAATAAGCTCCCAATCCAACAATGACAACATAAATTCGATCGTCAGATAAGATTCTCTTCATTTCATTGGTCAGAGGCATTGGTTGTTTGCCTAATTCATTAGACTGGCGAATATAACGCGGATATTCATAATCAATGTGATTAAATCCTTCGTATAGGACAAATGGATATGGGTCAAATGGGTCGGGGTCAAATGGGAACGGTGCAACAATGGAGGGAAACTAGGTAATACAAGTGTAATCACCAACAATTCCTTTTTGCTGAAAATGGCGGGTAATATTTGTTCCACCCGAACCAAGGCCAATAAAATGAAACTTGTCATTTTTTCTGCTACCTGATACCTTCATATTTGGCAAAATGGCTAAAGCTCCGATTGCTGCCAGTCCTTTTATTAATTCTCGCCTTTTCATTTCAATACTTTTTAGGATTATCACTTCAAAAGTATTGGGGAGGTAGGACAAAAGACGGCGTAGGAAATGGAAAAATTAAGCATTTCACTAATTCTCATCAAACCCGTTAAAAGGAATATCATCATCCGGATCGTGATCAAATGGACCGACTCCAGGAGGATTGAACAAACCCCAGCGATCAATAATGTAATCCCATTTATCAAAAGCTGCCACCCAGTCGATAAAGAGCAATCGATATTCTTCGATTAACCCATTTTTCAGCAAATTTCCTAAAATCGAATAAAAAACAGGCAAAAGACAATTTATTTTGGACAAATAAGGGGGATTATGCATGTTTTTGTTCCGTAAACCTTTGATAATCAATGTTTGTATTTTTTTATTTTCATTTGTAGACCCTAAGGTGGTATTGGTTATCAGCGATTTAGGTGTTTACTGGAAAAAACGGTGAAATTGACCACCCATTTCCAGTTTAAAATGACCACCAGTTTCGGGGCAAACTGACCACCAGATTCCAGAACAAATTGACCACTGTTTCCGGAGCAAACTGACCACCTAAAATCAGTTACTTTTTT